>JAQVOH010000037.1:0-22672 GCA_028702695.1 Desulfotomaculaceae bacterium | reverse complement strand
GCCTACTCCTTGACTTCCTCTACTGCTTCCTCTTTAGCTGGTTCAGCATCTTCGACTGCATGCGAAGCATAGATAGCAACTACATGGGCGTGCCCTTCCCCGATTACCTTCACACCGGGCGGTAAAACCAGATCCGCCAGGGTAATTTCTTGTCCAATATCCAGGCTGGAGATATCAACCGTGAACGCTTCGGGAATACTTGAGGCGAGGCATTCCACCTCAACCCCTCGTAACGGTTGGGCCAGGATGCCGCCTTTAGAAACACCCGGGGCGGAGCCGGTCAGGTGAACGGGAACGGTGGCGTTTACCATGTCTTTCAATGAAACCTGGTGGAAATCGGCGTGGATCAAGGTATTGTGCAGTACATCGCGTTGCACTGATTTCACCAGTACCTGGTGGTCCTCAGTTGCCCCATCCCGCTTTATGCTCATGTTAATCAGGGCGTTTGAGCCTGCTTCGCCCAGAATTTTCTGAAGCTCATTTGTATTGACCGCGATTGGCATGCTGGACATAGTTTTACCGTAGATGACGGCCGGGATAAAACCCCTCTTACGCAAGCTGTGTTTGTGAAACTTGTTTTTTTCCAACCTTACCTGTGCATCCAGTTTAATTGCTTCCATTTTGTTCACGACTCCCTTCAGCTTATTATCCCCTCATATCGTCATGTTTTGTCAAGGCTCCCCACTTCTCTCTACTTGCGATATACTGCTGTAATATACTGCCTGGCTGTTTCACCGCTGTCATAATCCATTTTTTAAAGCCCTCCATGATTTGAAGGTTTTCGGAAAAGAATATTTTGTCATATATTCAGGAAAGGCGTTGACGCCCGAATACGGGCATGATAACATAGGCTAATGAGCCCGAATACGGGTAAGAAGGAGTGTCGAAAATGGAAAAAATAAATTGGCCGGAGATTATTGAAGAAGAAAGTGACAACATTATTGACGCCCTAGCCGCAGTTTATAATGAAGCTTGTTGTTTGAATGCAAACAGCGAAATCTGCCAGGTGCTCAAGATCGATCGTGATGGTACCGTTATACATCACACCATATCTGCAAACACCATCTCCAGCGCTGTTTGGGCTGGCAATGCGATTGAACTCGCCAGAATAGCCTGGTTCAATCCTCTGGATGGCGCGGACGAAGCGAAAGTAATCTCAGAGTATCTGACAAAAGAGGAACTGCAAGCCTTCACTCAGTTCCTGGCCGGTGAAGACCTTACTCTTGCCAAATTACGGCAGTGGAATATATACATTGCGGATAGGCTTGAGAAGAAATGCACTGAAAAATATGCAGCTGATAACGCACCTGCCTGGGCTGCCAAAGCTATGGATAAAATACAAAAACAAGCCGAAGAATATGGCCGTGCAGAAACACAGAAGGTAGAATTGGCCGACTTGGGAAAGTCCTGACCTCCCCTGAGGCAGCCCGGCTATGGGGACTACACCCTGATAGCCTGAAAAAGGCCTGCCAACAAGGAAGAATCACAGCTCGCAAAAGCGCAGGCACTTGGCTTGTGACCAGAACTGGTATGGAAAAAATATATGGACCCGATACTTAGATTATGATGCTGGTCCCGTCAAACTTGGTGAAGGAAAAGCCTATAAAATCCTCATTGTAGGTGTCCCTGTAATCCTGCAGAATCCTGATGGCCACTGTTTCACCCAGTCTGAGACCCTCGCTCCCGTCGGTCCGCCAGTGTATACCCGCAAAATCCCGTCCCATAGCTATATTGACGGCCAGCTTGTTCAATTCCGCGCCCACTGTCAAAGGTGGACCCTCATAAGGAAGCAGGGAGAGGCCGTCAGGGCTGACTACAACCGGATCGGGTAGCACAAAGGACTCCTTGAAGAATGCCTTCAGCATCGTCACCCCGGCCCCGGAATAAATGGCGTGGCCGGAAGGATAAGCTGGATGAGTTGGACAACCTTCCGGATAGGCCTGTGGCAGTAGGTAGGCGCCATACTTGTTGAAAACCTCGGCAACCGCTTGGGACTTGAGCAGTTCCGGGTTGATCGGATAGCAGGCGGCGCCTGTCAGTTGGTTTTGCACACTGCCCCCGAATTCTTCGGGCCGGAGCCGGCGGTTAACCAGGATTTTCTGGAACCAGGCGGCTTCCAGCGCTACCCGCGACACCCGGACCACAAAATCCAGAATATGCGGTGCGCCGAAAGTGCCAAAACCAACCTGGGTATCCGAATGCAGATATGGGTTAGTTGAGGCCAGGGCGTTTGGCTCCAGGTCGAGCAGGATCATGCAAGCAGAAAGATTTGCCTGGCAGGAGAAATCCTTGTGTACATATTCCCCCATATCGCGGCCGGTACGGATATAACGTGGCGTGCCGTCATATTGAAGCGTGCCTGCCGGCGGCAGCCCGTTCTGGATATTCAACCATTCCTCATACGTGGTCATGTAGTCCACACCGGCCACAGGAGTTTGATAGCGCTGGGTGATGCTCGTAGCCCCGTAGGGAATGTCCTTCAAAAGAAACTGAGATATATAAGGCCCCACCAGGCCTCCGGGGACATCCATGCGATACAGGGTTCCTGGAGTTACCAAACCACCGGCTTTGGGTCCCCTAAAATCCGAGAATCCCGATAATTCAGAAGCAGCCGCCAGTGTCAGCGGATTAGTGTCGTAGTCTGCAAAATGCACATCGCGGGTTAAGGCTTGCCAGTAAACTTCGGCCATTTCACCGGCTTCCCAAGTGCTGCTGAAAGCCGGCGGTGGAACCATTCTCAAGTGATGAGAATCAGGTCCCGCCATTTCATAAGCATAAGCGCCCTGTGGATTGGTGAGCTTGACCACACCTCCCAAAGGTATGGCTGCAAAATCAGCCGGGTCGCCAGTGGTTAATGTCTCAATAAAGGCTTGATAGGCATTGCAGTTAACCTCACCCAGACTATTGTGTGGTAAGGCCTTAGAATAGTTGCCAATCTTATTTGCATACAGCAATTCATCACCATTACACATGTGGCCCGGAAGAGGAAGATTCTTTTCAAAGATAGCTGCGTCCAGACGAACTCGATAGGCATCTTGACGGCGCTGCCGAGGATTTTCCGGCCCAATATCACACGCCTTCTCCAGGTCCAAGTTCAAATCTGCTGACTCTCCCTGACTAACCCCTTTTCCATTGGGACATAAATCTATGTGAAGATTTTTATTAAAACCAGCTGCGCCGGGACCAACTTTAAACGCCTTTAGACAAAGCTTCTGTGCTCTTGCCAGCTCATCCTTAGGATCTAATTTCAAATCCGCTGCCTCTCCCTGAGTAATTTCTTTTTCATCAGGCAAAAATATATCGCCACTCATTGTTGGACTCCCCCTAAATACCATATTATATCAAATGGACCATAATTTATATTATGAGAAAGAATTAAACCTGTTCGTATACCGTAACATAATTACTCAAAAAAACCGGATAAGTTCGTCACTACGAACCTACCCGGCATTTTTACAATATATTGTCTTTAACTATAAAAGCATATCGGGCAAAAAAGTAGCAACCTGCGGGAAGGCCAGCAATATAACCAAACAGAGGATGATCGCCCACAGGAAAGGCCATATCCCTTTAAAAATTACCTCCAGGGGCACCTCGGGAACGATCCCTTTAAGAATATACACATTCATGCCCACCGGTGGTGTAATGACCCCCATGGCCACCACCAAAACAATGACCACTCCGAACCAGATGGGGTCGTAGCCAAGAGTATTGATCGCGATCGGATAGAATATGGGTATGGTCAGCAGAATCAAGGCCAGCGCGTCAATAAAACAGCCCAGAATCAAATAGATCAACAGGATAATCGCCATTACGGCAAAAGGCGGCAGGGACAGGGCTCCGGCCCATTGGGCCATCTCAAAGGGAAGCCTGCTAATGGCCATGAGACGACCGAAAATCATGGCCCCGGCTATTAGCAGCATAATCATGGCGGTGGTCCTCGTAGTATCCATCAAAGACTTGTTGAAACCTTCCAGGGTGATACTCCTTTTCAGAAGAGCCACACCCAGGACGCCTGCGGCGCCCACAGCGCCCGCTTCCGTAGGAGTAAACCAACCGGCAAACAGACCGCCCATAGATAAAGCAAAGATTACAAGAACTTCACCCAGTCCCCCGCGAAGCGCTTCTAACTTTTCTTTCAAATCCGCTTTTGGGCCAGGCGGCGCCAGATCCGGGTTGCGGGCAGCCAGAATATAGATGACACCCATGTATAACAGCATGAGGAGAATGCCCGGCACGATACCGGCGATAAAAAGCCTGCCGATGGACTGCTCCGTCGCCATGCCATAAACGATAAAAACGACACTGGGCGGGATTAGGACGCCCAGGACTCCGCCGGCGGCAACACTCGCCATAGCCAGTGAGGTATCATATTTATACTTTTTCATCTCCGGTAGAGCGATTGCGCCGATGGTCGCCGCCGTGGCTGTGTTCGATCCGCAGATAGCGCCAAAAACAGCACAGGCTGCCTGAGTGGCTATGGCCAGACCTCCTGGATAATGCCCGATCAATTTGTAAGCAAAAACATACAACCTGGTGCCGATACCGGAATAATAGGCCAGAAAACCCATCCATACGAACATGGCAATAACGCCTAGTGAATATGAAGAAAATGTGGAGTAAATTTCCTTGGTTATCATGCTGAAGGCCGCAGCAGCTGAGGTCAGGTAACTAAACCCGACAAACCCCACCAGAGCCATGGCAAAAGCAATGGGTACCCGTAAAACCAAAAGCGCAAAAAAAGCTATGATGCTGATTAAACCAATGATTAGTGGACTCATTAATTAACTAGCCGCCTTCTGTTAGTTTCTATCACTCTGACCTTAGACGTCCCAAATGACACAGCAGAAGACGAAAACGCCTTCCGGCAGGACTCTCCTGTCCTGACCAGCAGTACCAGGCAAAGCGCCAGCAGACCAACATCTACGAGATAGATGAAAGGATAGACCGGCGTCTGGGTTGTAGGAGAAACTACACCGGTGACCGCCATCCTGTTGGCGTAAACAGCGGTTTGCCAGACACAAAGGCCCCAGAAAGTCAAGGTAAGCAAACCCATTACCATATCTATTACCGCCTGTATTTTTAACGGTAGGCGCTCCACAAAAAAATCCACCGCGATATGGCCGCTCTGAACCGCGCAGTAGGCTAGAGACAGCCCAATCATTACAGCCGTTAAAAAGGTAACGTAATCAATGGTTCCCAGAATGGGGCTCTTGAAGATAGCGCGCAACAAAATGTTGGCTACAATCAGCGCCATGACCGCCACCAGACACAACCCGGCTATTTTATCCAGCACCCGGCTCAGTTCCGTCACCAAACCCGTAAACTTGTTCAAAATTCTGAAGCACCTCCGGTAACCTTGTTTTTATTCTTTATTGTACTTTTCGGCTAGAGCTTTCACTGTATCCAAAGCCTGTTGGCCCGGTAAACCCTTTTGGTTCATACTGGCGACAAACTCGTCCTGTATCGGTTTAACTGCTGCTATCCACTTATTTGCTTCCTCTTCCGAAAGCTTAATTTCTTTCATGCCCTTTTCTTGTACAGCATATTTCAAGGCATCTTCGTTTTGTTTGTCCCATAAACCCATGGCTACCTCTTCAAAGTACTTTTTATTGACATCTTCGATAGCCTTCTGGTTTTCCGGGGACAGAGAGTTCCACTTATCAAGGTTCATGGTAATAAAAAACAAGGTGTTATACAAAAACGGCGTTCTGGTCAGGTATTCAGTGACCTCAGCATTCTTCCAGCCCTGCAACACCTCAACGGGCCCAAGGTTACCTTTGACAACACCTTTTGACAGGGCTTCGTAAGCTTCGGACTGGGGCATGGCCACAGGATTGGCTCCTAATGTTTTCAGAGTATTAGCGCTTAACCCGGTAGCTCTTATATCTAGTCCCTGCAGGTCTTGTAGGCTTTGAACCGGTACTTTTGTAAACAAGTCGCCAGGGCCGGTGGTAAAGACCATCATGAGCTTGGTATCCTGGACTTCTTTCGGGTTAATCTGCTTAACACCTTCCCAGGCAACTTGGCTTGCTACCTTGGAGTTGTTGTATGTGACACCAGGCAATTCGAAAGCTTCCAGCACCGGGAAACGGCCACGGGTATAAGAGAAACAGGATAGCCCCATGTCGGCTATACTGCTGACCACCCCGTCATAGATTCCGTCCGCCTTGAGCAGGGTTTCGCCGGGGTAACTGGTGACTATCACCTGGCCGTTGGTAGCTTCCTCAATGGCTTTTGCCCAGGGTTTGATTAACTGAGTTTCAGCCGGGTGGGTGCTGGGAAAAAAATGGGCCAGTTTTAGTTCTACAGTTCCTTGTATTTTGCCCTGATCAGTTGAAGTTGTGGACGAACAGGCAGTCACAGCAACAACCATCAGCAAAACCAGCGATATAAATAATAGCTTTTTGTTCATCCTTACCAACTCCCTACATCGATTTTTACAACAAAATTCCTTCAATCCTTCCTTTACCTCCTTTTTTTTATTTGACAAAACAAAAAAACTCCCGCAGGAGTTTAGTTCAAGATCGATAAAGCCCTTAGTAATAAGAGCAATACCTGAGAGCGGATATACCACAGACACATCCACAAGGGAATGCCCGGTAAACCGCACCCACTTTTACCTACCATCCTACTGTTCTACGTTTTTTAACTGTCTTGCCATTCCTACCATTCTGCCATACCAACTGTTCTACATTTATTACTATTCGGCAGCTTTAAAATATTTCCTTCTATCAACCAAATTTTTTTATAATTAATTTCTTTCTTTTATATTTAGCCATTCTTCCCTGGCCAGGAAGCTCTCCTCCACGTTGCTTTCCATTTCAAGGAACATCTTGTAAGGTACGCTGAAAGAAAGGATGTCTTTTTCCACTTGTTTGCGAGCGGAAATGTCTATTAATCCAATAACTCCCCGCGGGTTATCCGACTTCCCTTCATTGAAAGGGATCAGACAGATGCTGTGGCAGCCCGCGCCCCAGGGCACGATCACGTTGTCGCCGCCATGTCTGGCGTAGTTGGCCAGTACCGCCAGGGCTGAAATTTGATCAGGGGTGGCCAGAAAAACCACCACTTCCGGTTTTTCACCTGGTAATATTTTTTCCAGCGGCTTGAATAACACATACTCTGTCGGAACGTCGTAGTAAGGAAGTGAATCGGCAAAGGACTTGGCAAACTCCGGGCTTTTCTTGTATGCTTCGCCATGACTTAAGGCGGGCATATTTTTTATGATGTTTTTACCAATTTCGCTGGCGCAGAATTCCTTGTTGCCCATAGACAGGAAATACTCAATCCCCCCTGGGAAACCAACGTAGGTGTTGCCAAAACACAGGCCGGCGCCGCCGCCCATGCAGCCGTAAGTTTTACGATCGAAAACCGCTGTCCGGCCCTTCGCTGCCGCTTTAAGCATGGCCACCGCACAACCCCAAATACCTTCTTTGAACTGAATCGCCTCTTCGGGCTTTTCATCGGTGAATACAATAGCGACTGGGGCATACCTACTCAGGTTAATGGCCTTAGCAATCTTACTTTTCATTTTCATTCACCTCTCACTTTTTTCAGTAAAACCAAGGACGATCCCAGCTGTATTTGCGACTGTGCGTCTTTTTCCATGTTTTAGTAAATTATACCACTATTATAATTGTTAGTATACTGAGCAATAATCCTGACCCTAAGATAGTAAGCAGGATAACCTCAGTTGGTGACGAAAATGAAATCAGTACCTTCCTTCGTAAAAGGAGTTGATTCCTAATGAAACCCGAGAGTCCAGTCACCTACTTTGCACCCGCTGAAAGAGCTTCCACTAAAGGTATTGCCCAGCAGTCAGCGTTGCTAGAATATCATCTATCTGACACATCTAACTTTTTTGATGCCCTCCCGAACATTGTCTTAATACTCAATAACCAGCGCCAGGTTATCTTTGCCAACCAAATCCTTTTGGATTTATTGGGCGCAAGAGGCCGCGAGGAAATCATAGGATACCGGCCGGGAGAAATATTGCATTGCATTCACGCCTGTGAGCTGGCCGGGGGATGCGGTACCACCGAATACTGTCAAACCTGCGGCGCCATCAACACCATCCTGGAAAGTCTGAAAGGCCACAGAAATTATAACGAGTGCCGGATAACAGTTCATAAAAATGGACAGCAGCAGTCGATGGATCTTGGTATTACAGCGATTCCACACAAGATCGGCAGCGAACAGTTCACTCTTTTGTCCATTGTGGACATCAGCAACGAAAAGCGTCGTCGCATACTGGAACGCATATTTTTCCATGATGTCATGAACACAGTAACCAGTGTGCTGGGTCTGGCCGAGTTACTGAAAGATACAACCGATCCTGCACTAACCAAGGAGTTTTTATTAGATCTACACTCATCCACAAAAATACTGACAGAGCAAATCCAGGAACAACATGAACTTATGCAGGCTGAAAACAACGACCTTAAGGTGGAAATAGCACAAATGCACTCCTTGTCTTTTTTATCAGAATTAGCAGCCCATTGTGCCAACCTGGAGGTTTCCCGAGGTAAACATATCCAGCTTGAATCAGTTGCTAGTGACGTGGTTTTCGTCAGCAGCCCGCAGTTGCTTAACCGTGTATTGGTAAACATGTTGAAAAACGCCCTGGAAGCATGCAAAGTTGGAGAAACAGCACGTTTGGGCTGCCACATCAGAGACAAGCAAATTGTGTTCTGGGTGAACAATCCCGGTGTCATACCCCGTGAAGTCCAGCTGCAGATTTTCCAGAGATCTTTTTCGACCAAAGGAAAGGATCGCGGGTTGGGTACTTATAGCATGAAACTCCTTACTGAGCGTTATTTAAAAGGTTCTATTTCTTTTTCTGTTTCAGAGGATAAAGGAACCACATTTTTAGCCAGGTACCCTCTAAAGCTTGATATAAATGAATATTTGCAAAGATTCTCGTGAATTCAATAATTTTTTGCAAGAACCTTTTTTTTGATTTATACTTCTTTACAAGACAAAATTTATCAGGAGGGCACAACATGACTGAGCAAAACCAAACTTCCTGCACACCCCGGGGTGAACTTTACGAAAGGATCGAAAAATTTCAGGAACGCCTGCGTACAGCGGATATCCAGGCAGCCCTAATCGTGCAAAAAGCCGATTTGTTTTATTTCAGCGGCACCTGCCAGGACGCCCACCTTTTTATTCCAGCCCAGGGTGAACCGCTTTTGATGGTCAGAAAAAGCTATGAAAGAGCCCTTGAGGATAGCACCCTGGACAAAATTATTGCCGTGCGCAGCTTCAAAGATATTGGCAGCAACATAGCCGGCAGGAGCAATGGCAAAGGCAGGCTCGGGATGGAGCTAGATGTTTTGACGGTCAATCTTTTTTCCAGGTATAAGAAGATACTTGAGCCGCTGGAGATAGTTGATGTGTCGGGGATAATCCGGGAAATCAGGATGATTAAGACCCCGTCTGAGATTGAATATCTTAAAGCAGCAGCCAATCTGACAGCTGAAATGTTCTCAGAGATTCCTAATTTTATAAAAGAAGGCATGAGCGAAATAGAGCTGTCAGGCAAAATTGAACTGTTCCTGAGAGTCAGGGGAAACCAGTACCCCCGCATCAGGGGCTTCAACCAGGAGCTTTCTATCCACATCTTATCAGGGTGGAACTCAGCCTACCCCGGTTATTTCGACGGACCCACAGGAGGCACCGGACTTAACCCTTCTTCTCCGCTAGGCTCAGGCTATAAAAAAATCGGGCGCAATGAACCTATCCTGATAGATTATGGCCCTGTTATCAATGGTTATATGGTCGACCACACCAGGATCTTCTCTATCGGTCCATTGTCCGATAAACTGACTGAAGCCCACAACACCTCCCTTGAAATCAAGCGCATGTTTGTAAAAGAAGCGAAACCTGGCGTTGACGGAAAGGACCTATATAATATTGCATTAGGCATGGCGGAGAAATCGGGTTTTGCCAAGCATTTCATGGGCTACGGGCAAAGCGTCAATTTCATCGGGCACGGGGTTGGTATTGAACTTGACGAGTTGCCGGTCATTGCTAAAAATTATCCGATTATTATGCAGCCAGGCATGATTATAGCTCTGGAACCAAAGTTCATCTTTCCCGGTGAGGGAACGGTAGGGATTGAAGACACCTTTATGGTGACTGAAAGCGGCGTGGAGCAATTCACCAGACTGGACGATTCAATTCAGATATTGTAAGAGGTTGCCCACGGTAGCCGCACATAGCTATGCTGCCACAAAATATTTCACATGGGTTTTGTGCATAGAGATTGTAAAGGCTCAACTGGCAGTTAATAGCCGCCAGCTGAGCCTTTTTCGCGCGCAATACTTCCAATTGGCCCCTTTAAGAACCGTCCTCTGTCTCATTTTTGTTTTATGATTGTTTTCGCGTTGCCTCATCCAATGCTCTTAAAGCCTTGCGGTCCGGTTTGCCTAAGGACGTTCTAGGCAACTGGCCGATGAATTCCAGTATTTTTGGCGCCTTGTAAGGAGCCAACCGCTCCCTGCAGTAAGTGATCAGTTCCTGCTCAGTCATGCTTTCTCCGGGTTTTAAGATCACATAAGACTTGACCGTCTCGCCCCGTTTTTCATCGGGAACGCCTATCGTGCATGCTTCCAAAACCTTGGGGTTGGTGTACAGGACTTCATCAATCTCTCTCGGGTAGACGTTGAAGCCGCTGCAAAGGAGCACATCCTTTTTCCTGTCGACAATAAAGATATAACCGTCCTTATCCATATAACCGATGTCTCCCGTATAAAGCCAGCCATCTCTTAAGACGTCAGCGGTTTCTTCCGGGTTATTCCAGTAACCGGACACTGCCTGCGGTGTCTTAAAAATCATTTCTCCAGGCTCACCGGAAGGCATATACTTTGACCCGGTGTCCACATCTACAATACGGACATCGACATTGGGCATGGGCACGCCCACACTACCAGGCTTGTGGACCCCATTGACAGGATTGTAGGCAATCCCGTACGGGACTTCGGACAGGCCGAACCCCTCGATAATAGGCGCCCCGGACATTGCCTCAAACTTTCTCAAAACCTCCACAGCTAGGGGGGACCCGCCGCTTAGCACTTCTTTAACAGACCTGATTCTTGACCTGCCGGTATCAGGGTGGTTAATAATCCCGTGAATCATCGCAGGAACTGCCGCCCAGATGTTAGGCTCATGCTTATTTATAGCCTCAAGGATATTATTCGTTGTGGGCTGGGGCACCAGGACAATGGTTCCAGCCAAAAAAAGGGACAAATCTATATTGCAAGCCCTGCCGTAAGAATGATACAGGGGGATGGTGGCCAGGGTCCGGATTTGGCCGGAGGGAATCCCCGCGCCATACCAGATGCCGACTTGATTAGCGGCAACGGCCATGTTGGCCTGGGTGATCATGCAGCCTTTGGGAATCCCAGTAGTCCCTCCTGTATACTGCAGCACCGCAAGGTCCTCCATCTCGACCACGATATCCGGTTCCTGGTCTGCATTTTCCGCTAACAGACTGTCAAATTCGTATGTCTCAGGCATACTCTCCAAATTGCTGCCGGGACCCGGGTAAGGCACTACGATTATTCTCTTCACCCCGGTACTTTCCGCATTCCGGATTTTAATTACCTTATCGGCAAAAGCAGCCGTTACCACCACGGTCTCTGTTCCACTATCCGCAAACTGGCCGGTAAGCTCGTGAACGGTAAACTGGGGGTTGGTCGGTACGGCAATCGCTCCTATTTTGTAGCAGGCCAGTAGGCTAAGCGGGTATTGGGGGATATTGGGCATCATCAGGGTCACCCGGTCCCCTTTTTTAACCCCCAACCGGAGCAGTCCGTTGGCCAGCCTGCGGGCCATAGAGTTGCACTCCCGGTAGGAGAGTTTTTCGTCTTCAAATATCAAAAATGGTTTGTCCGGATGGTTCTCGGTATTACGGTTGAATAGTTCATTTGGTATTGGTATTGGATAAGTTAATGCTCTGGGTACCTCTTGGTCATAAAAGGCATACCAGGGTCTTTCCACTTCTGTCATCTCCTTATGAGGTCAACTGTGTTTATTTTCTTTTATTTGGTTGATTATAGCCGCGCTCGCCAAATGGCTGCAGCTTTTCAAGCCACTTTGTCTCCAGCTTTTTCAACTCATCCGCTTTATCGAAGAAGCCCTCTTCCTTTTCTTCTAAAATCTCGAGCACTTCAAATACAAAGGCTTCTTTTCCAAATAGATTCCATTCCTCTTGCAGCTGTTTGTTTCTATGTCCTCCTCTAACCAACTCCATTTGTCTTCCATTGATGGTTTTTAAATTTGGAGTTGTAATAACAAACACCTTTTGATTTTTAGTGTTTCTGATCTGGTAAACCCCGCCCTCAGTTTTTATTTCCTTATACTGTTGCTTTAATTCTTTTTTACGATCCATATCTTCTTCCTCCATTCCATGCGCAGCCTCTTTTAGCCAATACTGGCTGCCATCAGGTTTCCTGTCCATAAATCCATACTCAATTAAATACCGGCGCAAAGTCGCAAAATCATCATGGGCAGTTTTCAGTATTTCGTTAACTTGCTTCTCATTATAAAACTCATTTACTTGAAACCTCTTTGTTATTTCCCTGAGAACAACCCGTCTATATTTTTCTTTCATAGCTAGATGTTTTAATAGACCCTCCCTACCTTCAGGGAAATAGGTCTTAATAATTTTTTCTCTTTCTTCCTGCGTAATATTGTAGCGGTCATCAATCATCCCGGCTGTTTTATGTGGAGGACTATTGCCCGCTGAACGCTTATTGTTATCCTTCAAGAGTTCCATCAGCGCCAGAAATACTTTGGCCTGACGCTCTTTCTCCTTTAATACAAAACGGTGATTGCGGATGGTAGAGGCGCTGCCGATACCCATTTCCGTTTGAACTTCTCCATCACTTTTACCCTGGTAAAAAAGCTGCAGAAGGCTTTTCTGATGCTCGGTAAGACCTGTGATTCGTTTATCCAACTGGATCAGGTACTCAAATACCGATTCGTGAACCTCCTCAATATGAACACGGATATACCTGCCGGCTTCATAGAAAACACCTTTACCGGGGTAGACAACACCCTTCTCAATGGTTTTACCACAGATAAGGCATATATAGTGGTCCTCTTCTTCTATATATCCTTTTTTTAGTTCCTCTGGTGAAGCGTTCCAAAAAATAGCTGGGATTTTCACACTCAAACACTACCTTTTTATGATTGTTTATATATAAACATTTTAGGATTTTGTTTGGCTTTTGTCAACTGCCAGTAAGGAGCATGGGGTAAAATAAAAAATCCAGATTTCCGATTGTTGGAGTACTGGATTTTAGTATTGGCAGATGAAACGGATTTGAAGCGTATCGCAAGTGGCCACAGGCGACAGTCAGTAGACAACTATAATAGATTAATAACTCAGACAAGCATGTCGCAGGAGCGGCGCATCAGAGAATGGAAATCAGGTTATGGTATCAATAAGGGAAGCGTTTCAAGAATAGCTGCTTCGTCTTGGGTAACCACCGCGCCTTTGCTCTTTAGCTCGTTGTAGAGCAGCACAGCCTGACCTCCGGTGTAATCCCGCTCCTGAATTTTTTCTTCCTCCATCAAAAGCACTGGTTTACCCCAGGTGAGGGCAAGTGAAACCGCTTCCAGGTTCTTGATATTGCCACTGCCAAAGGGAATGCTGGCCATGATACAAGCATCTGCATTTTTAATAAGCTCCAGGTTCTCTTGGTGGCTTCGTCCTGTAATTGAACTAAAAGGATCTTCTTCCGCTGTCGTTAGCTCTAAAGACCTGGCCGTTTCCCAATCGACATCGCCAATATTGAGCACGCCGGCTGTCACTACGTAACCACAGTTGGCCAACTGCTCCAGCAAAGACGCGCCGGCCCCGCCGCCGCAAACCACGTGAACCCGCTTACCCTCTGCTAATGCGCTCTGAAAGCCCCGGGCCAGGAGCATCACGGCAGGCCGCCCGGTAACTGGGTGCTTTCTGATTAAAACGCTTGTCCCGTAGACTTCTTTAATGTTGTCAGCTGTTAAGACTTTTTCCGGTTTCCCCAGGATATAAATCCGGCCTTTTTGCATTAGGAGCAGGCTGTCGCAGTACTGGGCAGCCAGGTTTAAGTCGTGGAAGACGACTACAACGGTTGCATTTTCCTCCCGGTTCAACCGCCTTAACAGGTTTAAGATTTCGACCTGGTGGTTGATGTCCAGGTGGGAAGTGGGTTCATCCAGCAGAATAATTTCTGGTTCCTGGGCCAAAGCCTTGGCCACAATCACCCTTTGCCGCTCGCCGCCGCTGATGGCGGTGATCGGCCGGCAGGCCAGGTGACGCGTATTGGTCAGTTCCATTACACGGTTGACCAATGCGAAGTCTTTTTCACTTTCCGTCTGAAAGCGGCCCAAGTGAGGGGAACGGCCCATCATGATTATTTCTTCTACGGTAAAAGAAAAATTGACCGCTGTCTCCTGGGGCACCACGGCCATTTTTTGGGCCACTTCACGAGGATTAAGCTCGTAAAGATCCCGATCATCCAGCAGCACGGCGCCACCGGTAGGTTTAAGTACCCGGCTGATGCAGCGCAAAAGAGTCGATTTGCCGGAGCCGTTGGGCCCGATGATCCCGGTAAAACTCCCCTTTTCGAATGAAAAAGTCAAACCATCCAGCACTTTGGCTGTACCGTAGGAGCATGCAAGATCGAGGATTTTTAGGTTTAACGCCACTTTCTAACCTCCAGTGTCGTGCGCAGCCTGGCTACCCGCTATTCAAAATCCCGTAGAACCTTTCTTTCGCAACAAATAAATAAAAAAGGGCCCCCCGCACAATGCGGTTATAACACCTACCGGTATTTCCTCGGGAGCCGCCGCCACGCGGGCTAGAGTGTCTGCGGCAACCAGAAAAATAGCGCCGGTGAGGATGGACGTGGGGAGCAGCACACGATGGTCGGGTCCAACGAGAAGACGTACAGCATGAGGGATGATCAGGCCCACAAAACCGATTACACCGCTGACAGCCACAGCGGATGCCGCAGCCAAAGTCGCGGCTCCCAGCATGATTTGTTTCAGCCGCTCCACATCGATGCCCAGGTGCTGTGCCGGTTCCTCTCCTAAGAGCATCACATTAAGATGACGTGAAAAGAAGCACATTAGGGTAAAGCTGACTACAGAGTAAGGCAATAAAACCAGAACGTAGTCCCAGCCGCGCCCGGCAAGGCCACCCATCAGCCAAAAGATAACATGGTTAATATTCTGGCCGCTCGAGATCATGGCGTATGAGGTCAGCGCCGAAAGAAACGACCCCACCGCGATACCAGCCAGGAGCAGAGTTGACATCGGCGCCCGGTTCCCCACCCTGGCCAACCCGTATACCAAGAAAGCTGTCACCGCCGCTCCTAGGAATGCGAACATGGGAATGGTATAGATCCCCAGGACACTTGCTCCCAGGCCAAAAAGCATCGCTGTCGTGGCCCCCAGGGCCGCGCCGGAGGAAATGCCAAGGATATACGGGTCGCCCATCGGGTTTTGCAGGAGGCCCTGGAGCACCACCCCGGAAGCAGCAAGACCGGCGCCAACCAGCACCGCCAGGATCACCCGCGCCAGCCTCATCTGAAGGACTATCGTTTCAAAGCTATCCGGCCAGTCTCCACGGGGAATGTAGCTGCCGATCACCGGCACCTTGCGCAGGAGCATCAACAAAACATCACCAGGGCTGATCGGCGCCGGGCCAATGGTCGTGCACAGGATGATGGTTACCCCCAATACCAGCAGCAAAGAGCTGATGATAGCCCTCCAACGCCAAATCCTACCCTGAGGCTCCAAGAGCAGACCCCCTTTACTGTTTATCAAAAAGCTCCGGGTGAATAGACTTGGCCACCAGTTCAAGGCTTTCCACTACGCGCGGTCCGGTGCGCGTAACGATGTCCTGGTCCGGCAGGAAATTAACCCGGTTATTTTTTATCGCGTCAATCTGTTCCCAACCCATACGGGCTTTTATTTGCTCTGCTGTCAGGGGCGAAGCGTTATGGTAACAAAAGATGATTACCTGCGGATTCCGCGCCAGTACCATCTCTGAACTAAAGGTCACCCAGTCCTGCTCTACGTCAAAGGCGATATTTTTCCCGCCCGCCGTTACAATCAGACTGTTAATAAAACTTTTGGCGCCGCCCGTGGTGAGTGGATCGGGCCATATTTCAAAAAAGACAACAGGTTTCTTATCGTCAGGCAGGTCCCTTACCTTGGCGTCGACCATATTAATCCGCTGTTGCATATCTGAGGCCAGGTTGTCCGCCTCAGCGGCCGCGTCGGTGATCCGCCCGATAAGCTTGATTGTTTCAACCACCTGCGCAAGGTTGACAGGATTGGTGGCAACCACGTTCAGCCCAGCTTTTTCCAGTTGAGGGATATAGTCTTTTTGCATGTTCGATGCCAGGACCAGATCCGGCTGCGCGGCTACGATCAGCTCCGAATTGGGCGTGCTGAAACCACCGATGTTGGGTTTTGCCAGAGCTTCAGCCGGATAATTACAGTATTCAGTAACTCCTACCAGCTTGTCCCCTAACCCCAGGGCAAAAAGGGTCTCCGTAGTAGCGGGGACAAGGGAGACGATCCGTTGCGGCGCCTTGTTGATAGTCACCTGCCTGCCGAGGTCGTCCGTTATGGTCATGGGGAAACCAGAACCGCTTGAAACAGTCTGGGCCTTCCCGCAGCCCTGCAGCAGAACTGCCACAGCCAGCGCCATCAGGACGCAGCAGGTAGTCTTAAAGGTCAACCTACTCTCTTTTTCTTTCACTATTATAAACATTCCTTTCGCTGCGCTCAGGCACAAAACGTTGTGAAAATGTTGCCTGTTCGCTATTCTTATAATAGAGCAAAAAATGCGGTACCGGGTACCTTACTTACTCACTTACAGTTAGTACACTGTCAGTGCCTCCGGCCACTCTCGCCAGGTAGCGCCGCACTGCCTGCGACAACCCCTGGCGGACCCCGAGCGCGAGCAGGTAACCAGTCAGCGTCCCTGGTCCGGCATAAGGAGCAGCCGGGGTTTGAGAGGCCGCGGCAATCACCAGTGCGTCAGTGGTCGTCCCGCTGGCGTAGGCGCCGGTGGTCGGGCATTTTATCCCGAGTTCACGCAGCGTTTGGGTTTTCGCTTCCGTTGCTGTTTGCACGGCGTTGACCAGGGCGCAGGGCGGCAGGGCATGGGACAAAAAAGCCATGATATTAATCGTGCCAGGTTCTTGCGCTGCGGCATCCAGCAGATAATGCGGGGTGATGCCGGCGGAGCAGGCGTTGCTTACACCGGCTGAAACAATTACCAGCGCTTGACGTCCCTGGCGCGAAAGCCGGACCCAACAAGCGTCGCGGATCAGGGCTGCGGTCATGAGAGCCACCCACTTTTCGCTATCTGCAGTACTGTATGCGGGAAACGCTTCAGCCAGGAAAGACGCTGCTTCGTCCGCCGGGTAGTCTGTTTGATAGTTTTTATCAACCTGCCGGTTGACAAAATACTGTTTTGGCCCCAGGCCGCCACCGATTACCGCAGAACTGATACTGCTCCAAGGAACACCGGCGTCAACAAAGATGGTTTGAGCTCCCAGCATGGCGCGCAGACCCAGCCCGGGGTTAATCCACTTTCCGGGCTCAGGATGCAGATATTCAACGCTAGTTTGGTCGTCAGACGTCAAGTTGTTCCCACCTTCCTAAATGAAAACTGGTCGAACAGCCACTTATTATGTAGTATTATCCTTAATGGGAAGTAATTCCTGCTGAAAAAAGATATATGAAGGCGAGTAGCGTAAAAACCCTGCTTGGTGATACCTTCTACTGGCGATGGCCCTGACTCCCCCTTATTTTTTCATTTACAAACACTAGCTATTTATGATAGTTTAATAGCAAACAATTTAATATATTGTTTGGGGTGGCGAAGATGAGTTTATTAGTACTTGACAATATCGTTAAAGAATACAGAAACCAATGCGTATTAAACGGTGTGAGCTTAAGGGTTGAAAGGGGAGAGCGGGTGGCGCTGGTCGGGCCTAACGGCGCCGGCAAAACCACACTGCTTAAAATTGCTATGGGGCTTGAGTTTAGCGATGGAGGAAGCGCCGTCACAGCACGTAATATAAAGGTGGGACATCTCAGTCAGGATTTGAAGGATATTGAAGCCAGTGACAATAAAATAGATACGGCCCTTCATTATGAAAAGGTCTATAAGCTGGAGAAAAAGCTCCGGGAACTGGAAAAGCAAATGGACGAGCAGAGCAAAGCATCAGGTTCGTCTTCATATAAGAAATTATTGGATGAATATTCAAGATTATTAATTAGATACGAGGCTATGGATGGCTATACTATTGAAACAAAAATCAAGAAAATACTTCTTGGCCTTGGTCTGCGTCACGAAACTTTAAGTACTCCACTTAACAAAATGAGTGGAGGAGAAAGAATGCGTGTTTCAATTGCCAGGATTCTTTTAGAGGAACCGGATCTGCTCATACTTGACGAACCTACAAATCATCTTGATATCCACTCAACCGAATGGTTTGAAAGCTTTCTTAAAAATTTCAAAGGCGGCATACTCTTCGTATCCCATGATCGATATTTTCTTGATCGAGTTGCAACAAGAGTGGCTGAGCTTGAAATGGGCAGCATTTCCATAAGAAGCGGTAACTATTCAAACTATCTTGAACATAAAAAACAGCTTAGCCAGTTTGTAGCAAACGAGCAAAGACGCTTAAGATGGACTATCAGAAATACCCATGAAATAGTTCAGGGGCTTAAGAGCAGGGGTAAGTCAAAAGCATCAAAAAGCCGGGAAAAAGAGATCAAGAAATTTAATGACGAGCTGAGCATAAGCCTTGGAGCAGTTAAAAAGCAGGAGCATCTGCACAGAGCAGATGGACCAAAGATAAAATTTAAAAAATTAAGGCATGTCAGCAAGGAGATTGCATGGGCTGACAACTTAAGAAAATCCTTTGGCGATGTGACTTTGTTCTCAGGCGCCAGCTTCCACATCAGTGGGGGAGAAAGAGTCGGGATCATAGGCCCTAATGGCTGCGGTAAGACAACACTTATCAATATGCTGCTTGGAAATGACGAAAAATATGAAGGCTTACTAAGGCTTGGCGAATGGGTAAAATACTCCTACATGGGACAGGAAGTATTATTCGAAAATGATGGTTTAACAATGCTCCAGCTTATTTCCTCCAAAAGTGACCTTCAAGAAGCGGAAGCGCGGGACTACCTGACACGGTTTCAATTTTATGGAGATGAGGTTAATAAAAGCATCGAGGTTTTAAGCGGCGGAGAGCGTGTAAGGCTGTACCTGGCATGTGTAATGCTTGAGGATGCAGACTGCCTGATCCTTGATGAGCCTACAAACCATCTTGACATGCCGGCAAGGGATGCCGTTGAAGCGGCACTAAAGGAGTTTAAGGGGACTATTATTGCAGTTACTCACGATAGATACTACTTAACTCATTGTGTGGGAAAAATATTTGAAATCGAAAATGGCAAGATAACTACCTTTGAGGGCAATTATGATTTCTACAAAAAGGTCAAATACGGCATTGATGATGAAAACACTGAAAAAAAGGCGCCTAAACCAGCTGAACGCTCAAGTAAAAATACTAGCAATAAAAAACAGAGCAGTACTAAAAGCGATAATCCAGAAAAAAACAGGCAGGAAATTGAGGACCAAATAATAAGTCTTGAGGATAAAATCAAAGAAATGGAAGGCTTATTTGATATATCGACCTCCCGGGAAATATATCAAGAATACGGCAATCTGTTAAATGAAGTTGACCGGCTGTATGGTAAGTGGAATGACCTGATCACCTTAAAATGAGCCAAACAGGGAGTCAGGGGACGGTTCCCTGACTCCCTGTTTATTAGCTGCCCTTCATGGCTTTATTTTCCAGGTACTCATCATAAGTCATTTGCATATCTACTATTCCATTTGGTGTTATTTCGATGATACGGTTGGCAATGGTCTGAATAAATTGATGGTCCTGGGATACAAACAAAATGGTTCCATCAAATTTGATCAGCCCGTTATTGAGGGCCGTAATTGACTCTAAATCCAGGTGGTTGGTAGGTTCATCTAAGAGTAAAACATTAGCCCCATTGAGCATCATTCTGGCGAGCATACAGCGTACTTTTTCTCCCCCGGAGAGTACCTGTGTGCTTTTCTGGGTTTCTTCACCTGAAAAAAGCATGCGCCCCAAGAAACCTCTGACAAAAGATTCTTCCTGATCTCTGGAATATTGACGCATCCAGTCCACCAGGTTTAAGTCAACACCAAAATAGCCGGCATTATCGTTGGGGAAATAAGCTTGGGATGTAGACACACCCCATTTAAAGCTGCCACTATCAGGCATAAGTTCCCCCACTAATATTTTAAATAGCATGGTTTTGGCCAGCCCGTTAGGACTAACAAAGGCAATCTTATCCCCTTTGTGAACTGTAAAACTCACATTCTCTAAAACTTGCTCTCCGTCCACGTTGATACTTAAGTCTTCCACCATGAGAAGTTGGTCTCCCGCTTCTCGCTCTGGTTTGAAATCAATATAGGGGTATTTTCGGGATGATGGTCTGATATCTTCCAAAGTCAACTTATCCAGTTGTTTTTTCCGTGATGTGGCCTGTTTAGCCTTCGACGCGTTAGAACTAAATCTTTCAATGAAGCGCTGCAGGTCTTTTATTTTATCTTCTTTCTTCCTATTAGCATCTTTGGCTAACTGCAACGCCAGTTGACTGGATTCCAGCCAGAAATCATAGTTGCCCACATACAATTGAATATTACCAAAATCAATATCCGCAATATGGGTGCACACTTTATTTAAAAAGTGGCGATCGTGGGATACAACAATAACCGTGTTGTCAAAATTATAAAGAAAATCCTCCACCCAGGCAATGGCTTCAACGTCCAGGTTGTTAGTCGGTTCATCCAATAATAAAATATCAGGGTTACCGAACAAAGCCCGGGCCAACAGGACTTTAAACTTTTCCACTGCTTCTAAATCCTTCATTTTCTTAGTATGCAGCTCTTCTTTAATCCCCAGTCCATTTAATAAGCGAGACGCTTCTGTCTCAGCATCCCAACCATTCAGCTCAGCAAATTCACATTCTAACTCAGACGCTCTGAGCCCATCTGCATCAGAAAAATCGGCTTTAGCATAGAGTGCGTCTTTTTCTTCCATGATGGCATAAAGCCTGGCATGTCCCATTATAACTACTTTGAGAGTTTCGAACTCATCAAACTCATAGTGATTCTGTTTTAAGACAGCTATACGCTCACCTTTGGTCACGATGACCTCGCCTGCACTAGGGTCAATTTCACCGTTTAAAATTCTTAAAAGAGTAGATTTACCGGCCCCATTGGCGCCAATTAAGCCATAACAATTGCCGGGTGTAAATTTTATATTGACATCCTCAAATAAGGCACGTTTACCGAATTGTAAGGTTAAGCCCTGTGTACTAATCATGTGGTAAATACCATCTTTCATAATATATTTATTGATCAACAAAATCGTATTATATCACATAAACCATTATTTCAAGAATAGGTTTTATGTCTTATTTCTTGACTTGTGTTATAATATAAATGTTTTATTTTGTATCATGACATATGGAAACTCCCCAAAGCCTTAAGTCCAGGGGGTTTTCTCCTAAGCAAAAAGGAGGTATAGCAAATGGGAGATAAAAATATTAAGAAGGAAAAAAAGAAACCTAAAACTAAAAAGAAAGCTACCCCTATAACGACAATAATAAAATCGGAATAAATATGCTTATAAAGGGAAGGACAGGTCACCTGTTCTTCCCTTTATTCTACTATCCTGGTTCCTTTTATGTCTAGATACGGACTAATTCCGACGGGGTTATGAAGGTTCCTTGCCAAGCCAGAATATTTTAGCGTAGACAGTAAAGAGGTAGCCAAATGTTGTTGCGATTTATGGAAACATTATTGGTGTCTTTAACAGGCGGGCTATTTTTCCACCTGTTGCAATTACCCTTACCGTGGTTGCTAGGCTCTTTAACGGCCATTATGATCTGGAACCTGGTTGGCAGGAGAAACTTATTTTGGCCGGTGGAACTTCGCAACTCCGGGTTGATCATACTTGGTTATATGCTGGGTAGTTCCTTTACCAGCGAGACAGGCCTGCAAATCATCAAACAACTGCCGGCCATGCTATTTGCAACTACGTCAACAATCCTGTTTAGCCTTTTCATAGGATACATTACACACCGCCGCACTGGAATAAGCCTCGCAACCGGCATTATTGGGAGTGTTCCCGGCGGACTAACGCAGATGGTTGTTCTCAGTGAAGAGATTGCGGATACGGATCTTACGGTTGTTACTTTTATGCAAACCCTGCGGCTACTGTCGGCAGTTTTTATTATACCCTTTTTAGTTATCCACGGGTTGGCTAGCAACATCCAGCAGGTGGCTGCCGTCAATGTTCCAGCAGTGTATAACAGTGTCATCCCTTCCCCCTGGATTGTATTATTATTTACCGGGGCGGTTCTCCTTGCCGCGTGGGTTGCGGTACGGATAAGATTAGCCACACCTTTTCTGCTGGGGCCTTTGATAGGAGCTGCCATCCTGGTTCTTACCGGTTTCCAGGCGCCGACTACACCTTCCTTCCTTGTTATTATCTCACAGCTATGTATCGGCACGTATCTGGGGTTAACCATC
>JAQVOH010000036.1 GCA_028702695.1 Desulfotomaculaceae bacterium | reverse complement strand
ATTCTGTCCATCATCCCGGCAATGCGGTCCAGACCTTCATTGATGTTTTCCATGGAACAGGCATAGGAAAGACGGAAGTAGTCGTCATTTCCGAAGGCGACACCAGGCACCACAGCAACATGTGCTTCTTTCAGCAGCAAGGCGGCAAGGTCAGTGGCGTTGTTAATTAGAATACCTTGATAGGATTTTCCAAAATAGTGCTTAACATTGGGGAAAAGGTAAAATGCGCCGTTTGGCCGGGTGCAACTGAAACCTGGAATAGCCCGCAACCGTTCCAGCATGTAATCCCTTCTGTGGTTAAATTCTACTCTCATTAGTTCAGTAGGTGTCTGGTCTCCGGTCAGAGCCGCCACGCTGGCCGCCTGGGCGATGGAATTAGGGTTTGAAGTAGAGTGGCTCTGCAGATCTCCCATAGCTTTGGCCACTATGGCGTTGCAGGCGGCGTAACCGATCCGCCAACCAGTCATGGCATAGGCCTTTGATACGCCGTTGATGACCATGGTGCGCTCCTTAAGATCAGAAGAAAAGGAGGCTATACTTTCATGCCTGTCCCCGTTATATATCAGCTTGGAATAGATTTCATCGGATAAGATCATAAAGTCGTACCGGTCGATGACCCCGGCCAATGCTTTGATCTCCTCTCCGGTATATACAGCTCCGGTGGGGTTGCTGGGACTGTTTAGGATCAATAGCCTGGTGCGGGGATTAATAGCCTTTTCCAGTTCATCCGGCGTCAGCTTAAATCCGTTTTCCTCCCTGGTGGCAACAATCCTGGCAGTAGCACCAGTCATCTTGATTTGTTCCAGGTAGCTTACCCAATATGGGGCGGGAAGGATTACCTCGTCACCTGCCTGTACCAGCACCTGCATGGCATTATAGAGGGTGTGCTTAGCCCCCGAGGATACGATGATCTGCTTGGGCTGATATTCAAGCCCCTGGTCAACTTTAAACCTATGACAGATAGCCTCTTTAAGTTCATAGGTGCCAGAAACTGCAGTATACTTGGTCTTGCCCAAACGGATTGCAGCTATGGCTGCCTCCTTGATATGGTCGGGTGTATCGAAATCCGGCTCCCCGGCCCCAAAGGTAACTACGTTATCCCCATTTGCCTTCATCTCTTTTGCTTTGGCGTCTATCGAGAGGGTCGGGGAGGGGCTAATATTTAACGCCCGGTCAGCTAGTTTCACAGGGTACTTCCTCCTTCGCGTATATGAGGGCCGGTTTTGTTATAAGCCAATGGCAACTACATATGTAGTCCGGCCTTCGTGGTTCGGTTAGCAGCTACCGTGTTCAACCAGGCGCTAAATTTAATCTCGCGACTTCACAGTTCTGCCTTACACAGCTAAAAATCTTTTAAACCAGAATCGCTTATTATTTAATGTAAAAATATTTTATAGCAATACCACTTAAAACGAGACCCGGCCTATATGAGTGGCCAACCTGTCCAGGGCTTCCTGGATCCTCTGCTTCTCAATAGTCAGGGCCATCCTGAAGTAACCCTCCCCGTTCTGGCCATACCCATTGCCCGGGGTAATGACTACACCTGCCTGTTCCAACACCAGTTCGGCAAAGGACGCGGAGGTATACCCTTTTGGTACCGGCGCCCATACATAAAAAGACGCCTTAGGTTTGGGCAGATTCCAGCCAAGGCTGTTCAGGCCTTCAATCAGGATGTCGCGCCGTTCCTGGTAGATAGTATTCTGTCTATCAACAATTTCCTGTGAACCGGTGAGACCTGCCGCGGCGGCATACTGAATAGCCTGGAATACACCGGAATCAATGTTGGACTTGAGCCTGCCCAGAGCTTCAACCACCTCCGGATTGCCTGCAGCCCAGCCAACCCGCCAGCCGGTCATGTTGTAGGTCTTGGAGACCGAGTGAAATTCGATACCAACTTCTTTCGCGCCGGGAAACTCCAGGAAACTGAGGGGCTTATAGCCGTCATAAGCTACGTCGGAATAAGCAGCGTCGTGGCAAATCAGAACTTCATACTCCCTGGCGAAGTCAATAGCCCGGCGGTAAAAATCACCGTCGGCAACCGCGCCGGTTGGGTTGTTGGGATAGTTCAAGAAGAGCATTTTGGCCTGCCTGGCCACGTCGGGTGATATCGCATCAAAGTCGACCAGATAGCCATTTTCCTCATAAACCGGAATATAATGGGGGATGGCCCCGGCCAGGATGGCTCCACCAGAGTAGACCGGGTAACCCGGATCCGGCACCAGAACAGTATCACCTGGGTCTAGATAACACCAGGATATGTGGGCGATACCTTCTTTGGAGCCAAGGAGAGACACCACTTCGGTCCGGGGGTCAAGGTCAACTCCGAAACGCTGGTTATACCAGTAAGCCACAGCCTGACGGTAGCTGAGCATACCGACAGAAGACGGGTACTGGTGATTGACAGGATTTCTAGCTTCTTTGATCAGTGCCTCAATAATATGGTCAGGTGTCGGACGGTCCGGGTCACCAATACCAAGACTGATTACATCCACCCCTTCCTCCTTTTTACCAGCGATAAGCTTCTCGATCCTGGCAAAAAGGTATGGAGGCAGGTTGCTGACACGCTGTGCTTCTTTAAATTTCAACCTAAATTTTCCTTTCTTTATGTATTATCATGGTAAAGCTAACTCATACTCTACCTTATACATTTTATCACTGCGACTTTAACTTGCAATATTTTTATCAAATCATTGCGTTATTAGGAGCAAAGTTTTTTCATGAAGTTCAGCTGCCGTTGCATAACCAACTGAATCATAAACAAAACACCTACTTTAACCAAGCGACTGACAAGCGGTGCGCAAGGGATTCTATTAGAAGGGATATACCCCGCTGAACACCTCTTCGGCCGGGCCGGTCATGTAGACATGGTTATCACCTGCCCACTCGATTACAAGGTCACCCACACTTAAATGAACGGTAACCAGTCGACCGGTGTACCCGTTTAAAGCACTGGCTACGCCGGTCGCGCAAGCGCCCGTGCCACAGGCCATGGTTACACCAGCACCTCTTTCCCATACCTTCATGTTAACTTCCGCACGGTTCAACACCTGGACAAACTCCACGTTGGTTTTGCGGGGGAAGGCCGGGTGAGTCTCAAAGCGGGGACCCAACTGGGTCAGAGCAACAGCCTCAACGTCCGGCACAAAGATAATGCAGTGGGGATTTCCCATAGACACCACCGTGATCCGGTAAGCTATCCCGTCGACCTCCAATTCCTCATCCACAATCCGGCCAGGAGCCCCCAGCATGGGGATTTCTCCCCGTTCCAGGTGTGGTTCCCCCATATCTACCCGGACCAACGTCACCCTGCCATTTTCAGTGATCAATTCGGGAACGCGGATGCCGGCCAGAGTTTCCACCTGCATTTTTTCCTTTTTAACCAGATCGTGTTCGTAGAGGTATTTGGCAGCACAACGGATAACGTTGCCGCACATCTCTGCCTCACTGCCGTCGGAATTGAATATGCGCATGCTTACATCTGCCGTGCGAGAGGGGAGCAGCGGTACTAAGCCGTCCGCGCCAACCCCGAAATGACGATCGCAGATTTCCACGGCCAGTTCTGGGAAACGCCCCAAATCCAGCTTTTCTTCAAAACCATTGACCAGAACAAAATCGTTGCCCAGACCCTGCACTTTGGTAAATCGCAAACCGGCACCTCCTCCTTTAGCTACCTGAAATCTTAACTGCCATATATTTTACCCTATTTACACACGCGGGTACATATTATCCTACAAATATTTACTATTTTATTACTTCTGTAGGCCTTGCAAATAATACCACTCACTTTATCTTTACAACCAGTTCCACTTCTACAGCAGCACCCAGCGGCAGTTCAGCCACCCCGACGGTAGCTCTGGCATGCCTTCCCGCCTCACCGAATATTTCACCAATTAGCTCTGAAGCCCCGTTGATTACCTTGGGCTGGTTGACAAAGCCCGGCGCGCTGTTGACGAAACCGGTTACCTTTACTATCCTTTCAACATTGTCCAGGCTCCCTGCCATCTCCCTGGTACTCGAGATTCCCCTCCACCAGGGGGAGTTGGCCGGAAGTGTAGATATACTTGTCTACCATAACAGCCGGTACATAGGCCGCAACAGGTTTGGGGACCGGGGGCAGCTTCAGTCCCATACTTTTCAGCTTAGTTTCATACATATGCTCAGCTCCTTCGTACTCACATAATAACATGCCCATTACAGTTACAGAGATTCTATCTGCTTTTAACTCATGCTTTGTAATTAGCGGGCCAGACCACACCGGGCCCAGGGGACCTGCCGTCAACCCCAGTTCTTAATACATGTTTATTAGCCAAACCGGGGAATCCACCCCGGCTTGTTTTTTGAGAGTCCTTTATCTGCCGCCCCCTTTGTAATATAATGTAACAAGATCTGACAGGGTTTATTACCTATTAAGCTCATGAGAGTAATTTTATTATGAAACCGGAGGACAAATCATGCCTTTTGATGGCCTAGTCCTGGCTGCCGTGCGCCAAGAACTTGAGGTCAAGTTTAGTGGTGCCCGTATAGAAAAAATATACCAGCCAGAGCGGGAAGAACTTGCCCTTGTCCTGCATCAGCCCGGCTTGCGACAACGGCTGCTCCTCTCGGCCCATGCCCGGGACGCGAGGGTCCACCTGACGGCAACCTCCAAAGAAAACCCCGTCAGTGCTCCCTTATTCTGCATGGTGCTCCGCAAACACCTGGAAGGCGGGCGAATTCTTGCTTTTGAACAGCCCGGCCTGGAGCGGGTACTGATTATTAAGATTGAATCCCGCGACGAACTGGGACGTTCAGCTGAAAAACACCTGGTCTGCGAGATTATGGGCAAACACAGCAACATTATCCTTTTAAACCCGGACTCAGGCGTCATACTTGACGGGATCAGGCGCTATTCGCACTCGGTCAGCCGTTACAGGGAAGTGCTACCGGGCCGGGACTACCTTCCACCACCAGCCCAGGGTAAGCTCAATCCCCTGGCTCTGGACGAGGAGAAATTCCGCCAGATTTGTCTTGACGCTCCGCTGGAAACCACCCTGCCAAACCTGCTGCAGAAGCGCCTGGAAGGTTTAAGCCCCGTCACCTGCCGGGAAATCGTACACCGGGCTAACCTACCCCTGGACTTTCTTTTGGACCAGAGCGGTGATTACGATCTGAGAGCCCTGTGGCAAGCGCTTTGCACAATAATTATCCCCGCAAGAAAGGGGGAATTCGAACCCTGCTTGCATACCGGCAAGAAAGGGGACCACCTGGACTTCGCCGCACTCGAACTCAGCCACACAGGTAAGCCCTGCAAGCATGGCGGCATGAATGTACTGCTGGACTTTTTTTTCACCGAACGCTGTCAGCAGCAGAAATTCAGCGTTCAGAAAAACACTGTTTTCAGCCTGTTGAATAAAGAGATCAGCCGGCTGGTAAAGAAGGTGTCCATATACACAGGGAGTATGGATGAAACGGCAGGGGCTGATCAGCTCAGGCTTTATGGGGAACTGCTGACGGCAAACCTATACCGCTTGGAAAAAGGTTTGCCGGAAGCGCTCCTGGAAAATTACTATGATTCCACCAGCCCCCTCGTAGCCGTTCCCCTCGACCCGCAGCTAACGCCTTTGGAAAATTCCCGGGTCTATTTCAAGAAATATGTTAAGGCAAAGAATACCCGGGTTGCAGTAGAGTTAAGACTGGATCTGGCCAAGGAAGAACTTAGCTACCTGGAAGGGATTAAAACAGCCCTGGAGCAGGCCGATAGCCCAGCCGAACTGGATGAAATCAGGCAGGAACTAACTGAGCAGAGTTACTTAAAAACACCCGTCCCACGACCGGGCACAAAGAAAAACAAGAAGAAGGAGCGGCATATCCCAAAACCTCACTCCTTCCGCTCTTCCGATGATTTTGCAATTTTCGTGGGTAAAAACAACAAGCAGAACGACTACCTGACATTGAAAATGGCCGCCCAGGACGATCTTTGGCTGCACACCAAGGATATCCACGGAGCGCACGTGATTATCCGCGTAGAAGGCAGGGAAATTCCGGCCAGGACCCTGGAGGAGGCCTCTGTGCTGGCCGCCTTTTTTAGCAAAGGACGCGGTTCAACAAAGGTTGCGGTAGACTACACCCAGGTAAAGCACGTCCATAAGCCCAAGGGAGCAAGGCCCGGCATGGTAATATACGAACACCAAAAGACTATAATGGCCGCGCCCGACGAAGAGAAAGTGGAAATTCTCAGAACTCCGGAGCTAGTCCAAAATGACGCTCAGTGAACTTGTCCAGCTAAAGCTGGACATCGATACTTCGGTGGGGGACTCTGCCCCCACCGAAGCAGAAAAGTGGAACTCCCACTTATAGATATGGAAGTCTTACAGTTGGATAATTCTTGGTTCAACTCCTGCTGCCAGGTTTGATTGCCGGAATACCCTGCCGGCAGAGAGGGCACTCCTCGGGCGCATAAGATAAAACCTCCATGGTCAGGAGCGCTTCCGTCCTGACTCCCAGGTCCACCGTGCCGTTGCTGCGGTTCACCAGGACCCCCGCACCCACTACCTCGCCGCCCAGACCACGGACAACTTCAATGACCTCCCGTACCGAGCCACCGGTAGTAATCACGTCCTCAACGACCAGCACCTTTTCCCCCGGCTCAATAGAAAAGCCCCGCCTGAGTTTCATAACACCATTTTCTCTCTCTGTAAACAGGCTGCGCACACCCAGCGCCCGCGCCGTTTCATAAGAAACTATAATGCCGCCCATGGCCGGTCCGATTACTACCGATACAACTTCGTCCTGAAACCGTGCAGCCAACTCGTGGCAGAGCGTTTCCGTATAATCGGGATGCTGCAAAACCAGGGCGCACTGAAAATACTGTTCCCCGTGCCGTCCCGACGTTAATCGAAAATGGCCGGACAGCAATGCACCAGAATCTTGAAAGATTTTAACTACCTCATCCTGTGATAACATGACGCACCTCTCAATATTATTAAAATTATTAAAAATATCAGTCAACACTGACAGCTTACCTTGTAGTAACTTAAAAGAAGCTATTTCCTGCCAGTGAAATGAATGGTAATATCAACAATTTCCGGGTGGTTGCCAATCCTTATCGGCGGTCCCCAGGTCCCGAACCCTGAGGAAACGATAATTTGAAAATCCTCCTTACGGAGGTACCCCCAGTCTGTTTCGAAAATCCTCTTAGTAATCAGGTTAAAAGGAAACAGTTGTCCCTGATGAGTATGTCCAGATAGTTGCAGGTCCACCCCCTGCTCCTGAGCTTCTTCCAGGTGGCTCGGCTGGTGGTCCAACAGAATTACTGGTAGATCCCGGTTAATGCCTGCCAGCACCTCCGGCAGTTCCTTACGGCCGAGTCCACCATAACGTGCTCGTGAACGGTCATCCCGTCCGGCGATATTAAAGCTGCCGGAGATCTCTTGGAAACCGTCCCGCAGTACCGTAACCCCGGCCTCTTGCAGATAGGCGTAAGCTTCCTCGGCATGACCACCGATGTATTCGTGGTTGCCGAAGACCGCGTAAACCCCGTACTTCGAATCCAGCTGCCTAAAACTTTCCGGCATCTTTTGCTCAACAAAAGGGCCGATATTTTCATCGATGATATCCCCTGGCAACAACACGATATCTGGGTTAAGACTGTTGATCCTATTGATTAGAGCCATAAACCTGCCGTTATGGATGATATTACCCAGGTGGATATCCGACACCATCACCGCATGAAGTCTACTGATGCTGCCCGCCGGTTTGTCAATTGTTACATCATAATGGGTAAGCTGTGGGTTCCTTGCATTCCAGGAGCCGTAAAGGACAAGCCCCAACACCGCCACGGCTACAGCCAGTCCAACAATGGCCGGTTGCTGTTTGAGTCCCTGCGGCAGAAAAGGCATCCACCGGTCCACCAGGCGTACCAGGTCAACCACGATCAATAACAGCACGAAAAAGTTCATAAAGGCCAACCAGTAGGAACCCAGTACGGTCAGAGCCGTGCTGAGCGCATCAGGCATGAACCCGGCCCCAAAGCGTCCGATCAGGTAGGAAAAGGCCAGCAAGGCCAATACAAACCAGTAGGCTGGACCGCACCCCGCAGGAATCAGCCTACCGAAGGCCTGCCAGCCGCGGATGCCGATATAGTAGTTTAGTCCTGCGAAAATAGATAGGAATACTGTGAGGAAAAAGATTGCTTGAGTTCTCATTGCACCCCCAGGTTGTTACGGCTAACTAAACCCATTAAGACATATTATAACTTGCCAACCGTAAATTTCACACCATGTCATATTACTTCGCAAAAAAAAAACCGGGCAAAGCCAGTTGGCTGCATGCCCCGCTCTATGCGTCCGGTATATTCTCCTGCTAAGAAAGAGATGCGCCGCCTAAACGGTACGGGTAATGTACCCGCTAATCCTCTTCGAATGATCTTCAACAAGGTGCATCTGCCAACCCCGGCTTTCTAGAAATTTCAATGCTTTTTTAAATAGTTTCAAGCGAACCGGTAATTCGCTCATTTTTGGCCACAAGACACGCATTGCGATGATGTAGTCGCGAACACGTTTATCGTTTTGGTTTACCAGGTACTCCATGAGTTTCAGCTCCAGCGCGATGACTAAGTTAACCCTATCGTAGCGGTCATCCATAGAGAAAGCGTTTTTAGTTAAGAATTGTACTGCAGTCATAGATATGTCCCCCTTATTTAGTTTTCACTACTGTTGAGACGCTCAATTGCATACAATCATCACAACATAAAATGAAAGGCTGGCTCCTATTGTGGATTGAAAACAAAAAAGCCCCAGCAGTTAAAGCCTTGAGGCTTTTTAAATAAATATTATACCTCAATAGAACCTGCTAAGAGGTAAAATACTGCCGATAATTCCAAAAGGTCACATCTAATTAAACCATGAATATATAATTGAAGCAACCTTTTAATAATTCCATATTTATTGTCCCCGGTAGAAGTTGTATCTGCCCAGAGAAACCGGGGCTCAGGTTGAAATGTAGTAAATCTGGACATCGAGACTTCGGTGGGGGAATCTACCTCCACCGAAGCGGAAAAGGGAACTCCCACTTATAGAAGTAGGTCTTAGAATTTGACACAAAAAGACATGACAAAAGTTGTTATCGTGCCTTTTCTATAAGTTTTTCAAAAAACCATTACTCATAACGGGGTAACTCAACTAATTTCATTGACAATTGCCTTTATAGCTTCAAGCGGGGCATGTGACGCGGTGACCGGCCTTCCAACAACCAGGTAAGTGGCACCTTGTTTCAGAGCCTCCCCGGGTGTTAGGGTTCTCTTTTGATCATTGATCGCCGTTCCTGCAGGGCGGATGCCGGGCGTGATGATCACAAAGTCCGGCCCGCAGGCGTCCCTTATCGCTGCTATCTCAAGTGGCGAGGCTACCACTCCATCCAGCCCGGCCTCCTGCGCCATCAAGGCCCAAGCTACAACACGGTCCTGGATAGCACCTGAATGGCCCATTTCCTGCCAAAATACTATCTGGTCAATGCTGGTCAAAACCGTTACAGCCACTACGAGGGGGCGAACACTACCGGATTTATCAGCCTCATCGCGTGCAGCTTCGGCTGCTGACCGCATCATGGTTTTTCCTCCCGCAGCGTGTACGTTCAAAATGGATGCACCCTGCCTGGTTAGAGCACGAGTCGCCCCGGCCACAGTGTTAGGAATATCATGTAGCTTAAGGTCGACAAAAACGGGTAGATTTTTCGCCCTGAGCTGGTGCAGAACTTCCTGCCCTGCACTGTAGTAAAGCTGCATGCCAACCTTAAACCCACCGGCATAGGGTCGAATTTTTTCAGCAAGGTTTAGTGCTTCGTTAATATTGTCAAAGTCAAGGGCGATAATGAGCGGGTTCTTAAAACTGTGCATATTATCCTCCGTATCAGTAAACTCGTTCAGCTGAAGCTGAACAAAAGGGACTTCGCTGTGGGAGTCTACCCCGCCGAAGCAAAGTAAATATTGCCTGCATCCCTGCTGATATCGCATGTGCGGTATCAGCTAGACTGAGCCAATTAACCGTGCGCTGCCCCAATAAGTTCATTGAGGTCGCTGACACCATTTTCGTACAAGTATTTTTCGATACCCTCCACCACGTCAATAGTGGTATGAGGGTTGACGAAGTTGGCTGTACCTACGGCTACGGCAGTGGCTCCGGCCAGTATAAACTCTATCGCATCTTCAGCAGTTACAATGCCGCCCATGCCGATAATCGGCAGTTTTACAGCCTGATAGACCTGCCAGACCATGCGTACAGCAACAGGCCTGATGGCCGGACCGGAAAGCCCACCCATAACGTTGCCGAGAAAAGGACGCCTGGTTTTCGTATCAATGGACATACCCAGCAGAGTATTTATCAAGGACAGAGCATCGGCGCCGGCCTCTGCCACTTTTTCAGCGACGGATACGATACTGGTTACATTAGGAGAAAGTTTCACTATCACCGGCAGGCTTGTCTTTCCCTTGACGGCCCGGGTGACCTCGGCCGCCATGATCGGATCGCTACCGAACTGCATGCCGCCCTTTTTGACATTGGGGCAGGATATATTAACCTCCAGCCCTGCCACCCCGCCGGCCTGGCTGAGCCTGTCAGCAAGCCTGGCGTAGTCCTCCACCGTGTCACCGGAAATATTTACAATGACCGGAACATCGAAGCCGGCCAAGTAAGGTAAAGCCTCGTCGATAAAATGGTCAACGCCGGGGTTCTGCAGGCCGATCGAGTTAAGCACACCAGCGGGCGTCTCCACCAGTCTGGGGGTTGGGTTTCCAGCCCGCGGCGCCAGGGTCGTCCCTTTTACCACAATAGCGCCAAGCCGGTTCAAATCGACATAAGGAGCGTATTCAGTGCCAAAGCCAAAGGTTCCAGAGGCTGTGGTCACCGGATTTATCATCTGAATGCCACCGACGTTGACGGCAAGCTTTGGCTTGCCCGCAGACGTACCGTTGCTACCTTTACTGCTCATCCAAGAGCCACCTCCCCGTCTAAAAAAGGACCTTTCAGGGAAACCTCCGGCGAGTAAACCCAGTGTCTCTTGCTGCTCATTCCCAGAATACCTCCCCGGCCGGAAAAACCGGTCCTTCCACGCAGGCTCTCCGGTAATGGAACCAACCGCTTCCGTCTTTTATCTTACAGGCGCAGGACAAGCAGGCCCCCACTCCGCAGCCCATCCGTTCTTCCAGGGATACCTCACAATAAGCCCCCTGCTGGGCGGCAATCTCACTGAGCCTTTTCATCATAGCTGGCGGCCCGCAGGTAAAAATGCAGCTGACAAGGCCATCTTCATTGATCCCGGGCTTGGATACAAGACCGCCACCTCGCAGAAAATCCTCAAAAAGGCTGGTAACAGTCCCATGAAAACCCTTCGTCCCGTCGTCAGTTGCCACGACTACACTGTGACCAAGCTCACGAATCTCGTCTTCTATTAGAATCTGTTTAGCTGTAGCGACACCTTGAAAAACGGTGGCAAAGATACCCAAGCCGGCAAGTTTCTGCAAAAGGAAATAAAGTGGCGCAATGCCTATGCCGCCTGATACCACGCAAACTTTTCCATCACCTTTGGGTAAAGTGAAGCCACGCCCCAGGGGACCAAAGATGCTGACCATATCGCCTACCCTGTACTCGGCCAGGAGAGCTGTTCCCCTGCCGGCAACCCGGTAGAGCAGGGACACCTCGCCAGCCTGCGGGTCCACCGCATGAATGCTGATGGGCCGGCGCAGAAGGGGGTCCTGCGTGCTGCCGCAGCGCACATGCAGGAATTGCCCTGGCCTGGCTTTTTCCGTGCAGTAAGGGGTTGCCAGGGTTATGCGGTAATGGCCAGGGATGATTTGTTTGTTTTGGACAACCTTCGCATCTATGACAAGTGACAAATTGCAACCTCCAAGGTGAATATATACTGCATTCTAACGGGTCAAGTTAAAGATTGTGTGATTGGTTTGTAAGACAGGGGACGGTTCTCTGCCCCGACCTCGCCAGTCTCACATCCCACGTCTTTTTGTTGCAAGTACTCCTGCAACGGAACCATTTTGAAATCTACCTTTTCGTTTTGGCCGGTCAAAACATCCAGGATGACCCGCGCGGTGTCCAGGGAGGTCAGGCAGGGTACGCCATGCTCCACCGCCGTGCGGCGGATCTGGAAGCCGTCCCGCTCCGGGTGCTTACCCCTGGTCAGAGTGTTTATAACCATGTTTACCTCGTTGTCCTTGATACAGTCAATAATATTTGGCGAACCCTCATGCACCTTCATGACCTGTTCGACCGTCAGCCCCGCTTCTTTGAGCATGGCCGCGGTTCCCGCGGTGGCCCGGATTTTATAGCCCAGCTCCACCAGACCCTTGATGATGGGCAGTGCCTCTTTCTTGTCCCGGTCGGCGATGGTGGCCAGAACTGTCCCCTCTCTGGGGAACATTCTGCCCGCCGCCAAAATAGCTTTATAAAGCGCCCGGTAAAAATCACGGTCAACCCCCATCACTTCGCCGGTGGATTTCATCTCCGGCCCCAGGGAGATATCGACCTGAAGCAGCTTGGCGAAGGAGAAAACCGGTACTTTGACGCCCACAAATTGACTTTCCGGGTAAAGCCCGCCCTGGTAGCCCAGTTCTTTCAAAGTTCTGCCCATAATCAGCTTGGTTGCCAGGTTGACCATCGGGATACCGGTAATTTTACTGATGAACGGTACCGTCCGGCTGGAACGGGGGTTGACCTCCAGCACGTAGAGTTGATTTTTTTGTAGAACGTACTGAATATTGATCAACCCTCTGATGTTAAGCGCTTTGGCCAGTTGGGTGGTATATTTCACCATCTGGTCCTTGGTGTGCTGGCTCAAGGTCTGAGGCGGGTAGACAGCGGTACTATCGCCGGAATGGACCCCGGCCCGCTCAATATGCTCCATGATGCCCGGAATTAAAACGTCCGTCCCATCGCAGATGGCGTCAACTTCCAGTTCCTTGCCGCTGATATATTTGTCCACCAGTACGGGATGTTCAGGTGTGATTTTGACGGCGGTAGACATGTAGCCTAACAGTTCCTCGTGGTTATAGACAATCTCCATGGCGCGACCGCCCAGAACATAGGAAGGCCGGACCAGCACCGGATAGCCAATTTCGGATGCTATGACCACTGCCTCCTCGACGGAAAAGGCGGTCCGCCCGGGCGGCTTGGGAATGCCCAACTCAATCAGGAGGCTATCAAACCTTTCACGGTCTTCCGCCCGGTCAATATCTTCGACCGAGGTACCGAGGATCTTTATCCCGGCGTTCTCCAGTGGCTTGGCCAGGTTAATAGCGGTCTGGCCGCCGAACTGGACGATAATCCCTGCCGGTTTTTCCCGGTCCAAGATATTCAGCACATTCTCTGTGACCAGGGGCTCGAAATATAGCCGGTCGGCCGTATCAAAATCGGTGCTGACCGTTTCCGGGTTATTGTTGATAATAATGGCCTCATAATCTTCCTCGCGCAGGGCCCACACCGAGTGTACCGAGCAGTAGTCGAATTCGATCCCCTGACCGATGCGGATGGGCCCGGAACCCAGCACTACCACCTTACGGCGAGTGGAGTCTTGCGCTTCGTCCTCCTGGTCGTAAGATGAATAATAGTATGGCGTCTCAGCTTCGAACTCAGCGGCGCAGGTGTCAACCATCTTAAAGGTAGGCAAGATGCCTTTATCTTTACGCAGAGAACGTACGGCCTCAGGTTCCAAGCCGGTCAGTTTAGCCAGGTAGGCGTCGGAAAAACCGTATTTCTTGGCACGCTCCAGTAGTTCATTGCTCAGGCCTGCTCGGGCAGCCTTAATTTCTGCCTCAAGGTAAAGTATACCTTGGATTTTGTTCAGGAAGAAATGATCTATCTTCGTTATTTCGTGAACCCTCGCACAGGTCATGCCACGGCGCAGCGCTTCCGCCACCAGGAACAAACGCTCATCATCGGCGCCGGACATCCTGGCTTCAAGCTCCTCCAGGTTTAATTCTTCAGCTTCCGGCAGGGCCAGGTGATCGAGGCCGATTTCCAAAGAGCGAACCGCTTTCAACAGTGCACCCTCAAAGGTTCGGTTGATCGACATGACCTCTCCGGTGGCCTTCATTTGAGTGCCCAGAGTGCGATCTCCCTTGGCAAACTTGTCAAAAGGCCAACGGGGGTACTTAATTACTACGTAATCAAGGGCAGGCTCAAAACAAGCGTAGGTCTTGCCGGTAATGGCATTCCTGATTTCATCCAGGTTCAGGCCGATGGCGATCTTGGCGGCCACCTTGGCGATAGGGTAGCCGGTGGCCTTGGAAGCCAGGGCCGAGGAACGGGAGACGCGTGGGTTAACCTCGATGACATAGTACTGGTAGCTATTGGGGTCAAGCGCAAACTGAACATTGCAGCCGCCCTCAATACCCAGAGCGCGGATAATTTTCAGCGAGGCGGTCCTCAAAAGCTGGTATTCCTTATCGCTCAAGGTCTGGGAAGGGGCCACAACAATACTGTCCCCGGTGTGGATTCCCATGGGGTCGATGTTTTCCATGTTGCAGATGGTGATGCAGTTGTCGGCGCCGTCTCGCATCACCTCATACTCAATTTCCTTCCACCCTACTACACACTGCTCGATCAGCGCCTGGTTGATGATGCTGTATTTCAGGCCCGTGGTGGTGAAGGCCCGAAGTTCTTCCATCGTACGGGCGATACCACCGCCGGTGCCGCCCAGGGTATAGGCCGGTCTGACGATCAGAGGCAGTCCTACTTTGTCTGCAAAGGCCAGGGCTTCCTCCAGGGTGGAAACGATGGCGCTATAGGGAACAGGCTCGTTGATGGCCTGCAGCATATCTTTGAACATTTCCCGGTCCTCGGCCCGTTTTATCGCGTCCAGAGGGGTGCCCAAAAGCTTAACCCCCTCCTGTTCCAGTACGCCGGACTCGGCCAACTGGAGGGCCAGGTTGAGGCCCACCTGCCCGCCTAGAGTAGGCAACAGGCCGTCCGGCTTTTCCTGCCGGATAACCCTGGTTACGAATTCCGTGGTCAGGGGCTCGATGTAGACACGGTCGGCCATATTGGTGTCAGTCATGATCGTAGCCGGGTTGGAATTAATAAGGACCACTTCCAGTCCTTCTTCCCGCAGGGAGCGGCAGGCCTGGGTACCTGCATAATCAAACTCTGCCGCCTGGCCGATAATAATGGGGCCGGAGCCGATTACCATAACCTTTTTGATATCTTGTTTAAGCGGCATGTTACGCCTCCTTCCCGGTCATCATGTCCATGAATTGATCGAAGATGTATTCTGAGTCTTTTGGTCCCGGTGAAGCTTCCGGGTGGTATTGCACTGAAAAAACGGGCAGAAACTTATGCTTTAGCCCTTCCACCGTACCGTCGTTTAAGTTGCGGTGGGAAACAATGACGTCCAGACCCTGCATTGATTCCTCGTCAACAGAGAAACCGTGGTTATGCGAGGAAATGTATACCCGGCCGGTAATCAAATCTTTCACCGGGTGATTGGCCCCGCGGTGGCCGAACTTCATCTTGTAGGTTCTGCACCCCATGGCTAAACCCAAAACCTGGTGGCCAAGACAAATGCCCAGGACAGGCAGGTGGCCTACCAGTTCCCTGGCGGTCTTTATTGCATATGGTACGTCAGTGGGATCGCCAGGTCCGTTGGAAAGGACCACCCCGGCCGGGTTAAGGGACAGAACTTCTTCTGAAGTGATGTTATAAGGCACTACTACCACCTCGCAGCCTCTCTCCTGCAGGCAGCGGATAATGTTTAACTTGGCGCCGAAATCAATCAGCACCACCCGGTGACCATGGCCAGGACAGGTGAAGCTTTCCGTAGTAGCTACAGTGGGAACAAGTTCCTGCCCGCTCAGTTGGGGGCAGTTCTTGGCCCGTTCCACCAGTGCCTGCACGTCGGCGGTTTCGGTGCTGATAACACCGCGCATGGTCCCGAAACTACGGAGATGTCTGGTCAGAGCCCTGGTATCGATGCCGGAGAGACCAATTACATTCTCCTTTTTAAGGAAGCTGTCGATGGTTGCGGCGAGGCGCCAGTTGCTCGGCTGCCTGCACTCCTCCCGCACCACAAAACCGCGAACAAACGATCTTTTGGACTCGAAATCCTCTTTTATGATACCGTAGTTGCCAATGAGAGGATAAGTCATCACCACGATTTGGCCGCAATAGGAGGGGTCGGTAAGAACCTCCTGGTAACCGGTCATACCGGTATTGAATACCACTTCTCCCCATATCTCACCGGTTGAGCCAAAAGCTTCACCGGTAAATATGGTTCCATCTTCCAGAGCCAGCATTGCCTGCATAAAAACACCTCGCCTATCTATAAAGACTATTTTTTAATGAAATAAACCAACTCTAGGCTAAAACGTCTTTGTAGAAGCCTAATATGACAGGCACTTGCAGCAGTTATTCCAAACTATCCGCTATGCGGCGCTCCATCATCACTAGTCGTCCCCCCACAATGGCCGCCCACGGCAAGCCTTTTAGCGACCGGCCGGCAAAGGGAGTATTCCTGCCCTTGCTCTCAAAAAGAGAAGGCTCCACTGTTTCTGAGGCGGCAGGGTCAATTATGGTGATGTCGGCGGGGGCACCGGCCCCCAGGGTTCCTCCGGGAATGTTGAGCACCCGGGCCGGGTGCAGTGTCATCTTCGTCACTGCCTGCAGCGGTGTCAGCACGCCACCAACCACCAGTTCGGTCCAGACCAGCCCCATCGCTGTTTCCAAACCGACAATGCCAAACGGTGCACGGTCGTATTCAACATCCTTCTCCTCAATAGTGTGCGGGGCATGGTCAGTGGCGATTACGTCAATGGTCCCGTCGGCCAGCCCTTCCTTCACTGCAGCCACGTCAGCGGCTGTGCGCAGGGGCGGGTTGACCTTGGTCGAGGTATCGTAACCCACTACCGCCTCATCTGTTAGGGTGAAGTGGTGGGGGGTGACCTCGGCGGTTACCTGGACACCTCTGGCCTTGGCCTGGCGAACCAACCTTACCGAGCCGGCAGTGCTGACATGAGCGATGTGCAAACGACAGCCTGTCTCTTCTGCCAAAAGCAGGTCCCTGGACACCATTATCTCCTCGGTAGACGAGGGTATTCCTTTCAAGCCCAGCAGAGTGGATATGTATCCCTCATGCATCGCCCCGCCGGCGGAAAGTTCTTTGTTTTCACAGTGAGAGATGATGGTCATGCCCAGCATCCGGGCGTACTGCATGGCCCGGCGCATCAGAGCGGCGTCCGTCACCGGCTGTCCATCGTCGGAGAAGGCTGCCGCGCCGGCTTTCTTCATATCGCCCATTTCGGCCAGTTCTTCCCCTTTGCTGCCGAGGGTAATCGCGCCTATTTGATAAATTCGAGCCAGGCCTAGCGCTTTACCGGTATTTTTTATATAAGCAACAAGAGCAGCGTTGTCGATCACGGGTTTTGTATTGGGCATACAGGCTACGGAAGTGACCCCCCCGCGTACGGCGGCACGAGAGCCGGTAAGCAAGGTCTCTTTGGCTTCATAGCCGGGTTCGCGCAGGTGCACGTGCATATCAATCAGTCCCGGTACAACCAGCTTCCCTCTAGCATCAAGCACTTCGGCTCCAGCTGCGCTTAAGTTCCTGCCAATCCCGGCAATCCTGCCTTCAGACAATAAAACATCCTGTTCAAGTACACTGCCCTCCGCAGGCTCGACCACTGTACCGCCTCTAATAAGCAACTTCACTATGGGCACCTCCTGTCAACAGGTATAATAGCGCCATACGTACCGCCACCCCGTTGGTAACCTGCGTATTTATTACCGCTTGCAAGCCGTCGGCCACCTCGGGCGATATCTCCACCCCCCGGTTCATCGGCCCTGGATGCATCACCAGGGCGTCTGGAGCAGCCAGTTTGAGCCTGTCCCGGTTCATTCCGAACATGTTGGCATACTCTCTAAGGCCTGGGAAAAGACCCTGCTGCTGCCTTTCCATTTGGATCCGGAGGACATTGACCACATCGGCTCCTTCCAAAGCCTCCTCCAGGTCGCTGTAAACACGCGCGCCGGTCTTTTCGATACCGGGCGGCATCAGAGTCGCCGGACCGGCCAGCCTCACCTCGGCCCCCATCGCGGTATAGCCCCAGATATCGGAGCGGGCCACCCGGCTGTGCAGGATATCACCAACAATGACTACTTTGAGTCCCTCCAGTCGGCCTTTTTTCTCCCTTACTGTAAAAAGGTCCAACAGTGCCTGGGTCGGGTGTTCGTGGGCGCCGTCCCCAGCGTTAATCACCGAGGCGTTTATAGTGCGGGCCAGCAGTTCCGGCGCCCCAGCCATAGGGTGGCGCAGTACCACTATGTCCGCTCCCATGGCAGTGATCGTACGCGCTGTATCCTTTAGGCTTTCTCCTTTGCTGATACTACTGGTCGCCGCAGCGATGTTGACTGCATCAGCGCTCAGGTATTTCGCTGCCAGTTCGAAGGACATCCTGGTGCGGGTACTGGCCTCGTAAAAAAGCGTCACTACCGTCCGCCCCCGCAGGGTGGGCACCTTTTTTATTTGCCTATTGATAATTTCCTTCATGGGTTCAGCCGTGTCCAGAATCAGCTTGATTGTCTCAGCCGGGATATTCCTTAGACTGATTAGATCCTTCCCGTTAATGACCATTTAACTACCCCCTCAGCTTAAAAATAAAGACCCCACCCGTAATGCCGGGCTGAGGCCTAAAAGGGAAAACTTAACGGGCCCTCCCTTTTCGGCCTCACAGGACCGTTCTTTAAAGGTGGTACCAAATTTCAGTCCGGTAGTTCAAGGATAATCACCCTCTCCTCACCGTCAATTTCGTGTAATTTGACTAAAGCTTCTTCTTTGCTGGAGGTCGGAACGTTCTTACCGACGTAATCAGGCCTGATTGGCAATTCTCTGTGGCCCCTGTCAATCAGGACAGCTAATTGGATGACCCTGGGCCTGCCCAGGTCCATCACCGCATCCAGAGCTGCCCGGATGGTCCTACCGGTGTAAATCACATCATCTACCAGCACCACCGTCTTGCCCGATACCGAAAAAGGCACCTCGGTCGACCGGACCAGCGGCTGGTAGGCCATGGTCGTTAAATCGTCCCGGTAAAGTGTGATGTCAAGGGTGCCTACCGGCACTGAGCCACCCTCGATCTCCTTAATCCGCTCCGCCAGCCGTTCGGCCAGCGGCACCCCCCGGCGGCGAATGCCGATCAGTACAAGGCTGCCGGTCCCCTTGTTGCGTTCAATAATCTCGTGGGCAATCCTGGTCAGAGACCGACGGATTCCTTCCGGATCCAGGATTTGAGCCTTTTCCTTGGTCATGGAAAACCTCCCATCCATAAAGAAGCCTGCTAACCACCGGTAAGCAGGCCATAGTTGGCTAAAAGCTGGCTATGAATCCTTACCGGCCTCCCGGGCCGATTTCAAGGCATTTTTCTTTCCATAGAATTTTACAGTAAAACAGGATAAGTGTCAACCAAAAACTAGTCAAATACGATTGATACCAAAAAAGATCATGGCGACACCTAGAATAATAAGCCCCATCCCGCCTGGTGCAACCTTACCAGCCAAGCCCAGTAGGCCCAGACTGGTCACGGTAAGCAAAATCGTCGGGCCAATCAGAGCTAGTAACGCGTTAATCTTGAAAGCAATCTCTACCCGGCCAAACTTGAGCATCAACATGGCAGCCGTGAATTCTATGGTAGCTGACAGGATCCTTAACCCCGCCATACCAAACACTATTTTATCAATCAACATCAAAAATACCTCCCCCGGCTTTTTACATTTCATATGCAAGAACGGGGAGATAAATGACGTACAGTCAAAGCCATGCAACTCTTCTGCATGGTAACCCTTTTGTTCAATAATGAATATCTTAAACCGAAGGTCTTCCCCAATATTCAAACGGGTGGGCAGGCTTACGCCACAAGGAGTGGGTTGAAGGGAAAGGGGCATTGTGATATGGGTGGACAAGCACATACCAGTATATGGATGGAGCTGCTGGATTTTCCTCTGCAGGGGAGGTTAATAAAACCAAGGGCACAGGGACTAACCATGGTCATAGACAAAGGCTTAGGCCTGAACGAAACTAAAGACTTATTAAAAACAGCCGGTGAGTATATAGACTTTCTAAAACTCGGCTTCGGGACATCAGGCCTGTACCCCAACGGGCTCCTGGAAGATAAAATTAACCTGGTCAAGTCTTTTGGGGTTGATATATACCCCGGCGGAACCTTCCTGGAGATTGCGGTACTGCAGGGAAAGCTTAAAGAATACCTGGCCCTAGTCAAGGAACTCGGTTACACCGCCGTAGAGATTTCCGACGGTACCGTTAAAATAACACCAGAGGTGAGAGAGCAGGCTATATCTATAGCCCTGGCATATGATTTAAAAGTATTGACCGAGGTTGGCAATAAAAATCCGCAGGACAGAGCTGAAGTCGGTCATTATATCACTCAGATCCTACGTGACCTGGAACTGGGCGCCTTCAAGGTCATTCTGGAAGGCCGCGAGTCAGGCAAAGGCGCCGGCTTTTATGACCCGGAGGGACGGTTCCTTGCAGACGAGGTGCATCAAGTACTCGAGGCCGTGGGTGACCCTCAGTTGCTAATTTGGGAGGCGCCTTTGAAACAGCAGCAGCAGGAATTAATTCTCCGCTTCGGTCCGAACGTCAACCTGGGAAATATCGCACCGGCAGAGCTGCTGTCACTGGAAGCCCTGCGCGTAGGTCTGCGGGGTGATACGCTCCGCTCTGTTCTCCAGGAGGTTTGAAGTAGCTACAATAATACCTGAGCGAACTCGTCCAGCTTAAGCTGGACATCCATCCGATACTTCGGTGGGGGAATTTACCCCCACCGAAGCGGAAAAGGAACTCCCACTTATTGAAGTGGGAGTCTTAGCATTGGATAAAGTGCCTTATAAAAAAAGTGGGATTGGCCTTACTGCTCATCACCTGGCATTGATGGCATCTGAGGCAAATTTTTGAGCATCTCGCTAGCATCAATTACTTCAACCCCGGCCGGAAGCTGGAAGGTATCGGCCTGTTGCTTGCCTATCTTCAAGTTTTTAAACTCTATGACTGTTTTCCCCTCACTGAGATCTGTCAACTCTATCCGTATCGGGATACCGTAATCCCGGCGCACCCACATTTTAGATTGTTCTTTTCCATCAGCGCTGGTGACTACTACCACCTTGCACTCAACCCCTTCATAGACAGTTGTTTCAACAACCTTATACTTATCGGGGCTTGTGTCGGCATCCTCTGTAAAGTCGGCCGGGGTTTCAGTCTTTTGCCCGCTTTGTTGGTCGGGGGTCATCTTCATGGCCCTGTGCTCTTCCGGAAAATAGGTGTAAAATGTGTCCCCGTCAACTATAGTAATAATGTTTTGGCCTTCCATAACTGAATCTGTTTTAATCTTATTACCTTCCATCCAAACCTTACTGTTAACGGTCATGTCTTGGGATGTCATGATGAAATCATAGGACATGCCCTCGATCTGCTTCCCTTTGGCAAACAGGCTTGCAATAGAATCATCCACATCTTGCGTGGTATCTTTGGCCGCAGTCTGCCCGCCCGTTGGCTGACTGCTATTTTCCTTGTCCCCACCGCAGCCCATCAAGCTGAACAGAGCTAAAAGCAGCGCCAATAATAAAGAAAATAGTACCGACCTCTTCATAATAACCTCCTTAAATTTGTGATTATTATCATAAAAGGTAAAGCGTTTCTTGTCTTTACCTGTTACTTTCTAAAAAATATTCAGGAGATGGAATACACGGTATAACTTTCAACGTTTTTTTCGGGCAAAACTGATAAAACTACTGCCAAGGGAGGTGAGCGATATACATCATATACGGATGTCCCGTTCAGATATGACGGTTCTTACAATCGTTTCGGCAGCTATGACCATTCCCTTTATCTACTTGGCAAAAGACATCGCCAAATCACTACGGATCATAGCTAATAGAAAACCAGGCGCTTCTGACTATGGAAAAAACCCTTGAATCAAGCTAACCTGGTATTGACTGAATACTGGGATTAAGGCAGGCCTTTTGTGAAGTAGCATAGGGCCTGCTTTAATTTTTAATTGTCCTTTATATTCCCAGCTAAAATATGCTGGATATAAATTGTTGCACAGGTAAAAAGTTTGACACCTGCCATAACTTTCCCTTCAGTTAATTTGTTGAATATCAAGTTTTTTGGGGAAATTAACAGCTCACGAGCAACCCAGCAAATTGCTGGCGCTTATGTAAGGAGTTGGTAATATTAAGGTTTGGCGTTCATATATTACATGAGGAGTTATAGGTGAGCGGCAAGGGGGAAGTCTGTTGTCCGGGGTAAACATACTGGTGGGCTTGCTTTTAATCGGAATTATGGCAAGAAGCAACCTGATTGCTACAGCCGCCTGCCTGCTTCTTATTTTTAAATTCACCAATCTGAAACTAGTGTTTCCACTGCTTGAGCGACGTGGCTTAGAACTGGGACTGCTTTTTTTAATTCTCTCGATCCTAGTCCCCCTGGCTAACGGCCGGGTATCCGAGCAGGACATCATCTATAATATGACTTCCCTGCCAGGCATCCTGGCCATCGCCGGGGGAGCGCTGGCCACTTACCTGAATACCATCGGGATCAGGCTTATGAAAATTGACCCGGAGATAGTATTCGGTCTGGTTATCGGATCGATTTTTGGCATTGTCTTCTTGCACGGGGTCCCGGTCGGGCCACTCATGGCTGCCGGTTTAGCGGCTTTATTCACCGGGTTCACACGCTTCCTCAGGCGTTAAGTGTTTTAGAACATTCTGCAAGACCTCTGGCAGGGGGGCCTTAAATTCTAAATGCTGCCCACTGCGGGGGTGGCTGAAGCCAAGCAGTTCCGCATGCAGGAACTGCCCGTCCAAGTTAAAATGAGCCCGGGTAGGACCGTACTTGGGATCCCCCACCACCGGGTATCCAATATAAGACATGTGCACCCTGATCTGGTGGGTACGCCCTGTTCTAAGCTTTAAATCGAGGTAGGTATAACCATTGTAGCGACCCAGCACCCTATAGGTGGTTACTGCCTGCTTACCATTTTTCTGTACCACGGCCATCCGCTGCCTGTCACGAGGATCGCGTCCGATTGGGGCGTCTACTTCCCCGGACTTCTCCTTGACCCGGCCGTGCACCAGTGCCCGGTAAAAGCGGTTTACCTGCCGGTCTTTGAACTGCTGGGCCAGTGAGGCATGGGCGGCATCGTTTTTGGCTGCCACGATCAGGCCGGAAGTATCCTTATCCAGCCGGTGGACAATTCCCGGACGCATGACACCGTTGATTCCCGAGAGATCGCGGCAGTGGTAAAGAAGGGCGTTCACCAGGGTGCCTGAGTAATTACCTTCGGCCGGGTGTACCACCATCCCGCGGGGTTTATTGACTACAACCACGTCGGCGTCCTCATAGTAAATGTCAAGAGCTATCGGCTCGGCAATTACCTCAAGCGCCTCCAAATCGGGCACCTGGAGTCTGACCAAATCCCCCGTTTTCAGGCGACAGTTGGCGCGCGCCGGTTGGGAGTTGACTGTCGCCATCATCTCCGAGATCAGCTTTTGGATATATGAGCGGGTTAGCTCTTCCACCTGCTCTGCCAGGTAAACATCCAGCCTTTTTCCCGCATCCTCATCATCAACTGCAAAGGAGTTCTCCATCTACGCTGCTACATCCCACTTTCCTTTTCAGGTTCTTTGGGCCGGTCCTTGACCAGTTCCAGGACCAGCAGCCCGGCCCCGATCACTATGGCCGTGTCGGCCAGATTAAACACGGGCCAGACCCTGAAGTCCAAAAAGTCCACGACCTGACCATAACGAAGCCGGTCAGCCAGATTACCCAGGGCTCCACCCACGATCAGGCTCAGACCATAGCGGAGTATTGGACTCCCCGTGCGAATATGCCGGTATCCCACAGCCACCCCGGCCAGCATTATTACCGTAACGGCCACTAAGAGGGGGGTCTGGTAAGCCATCAGACCAAAGGCCGCGCCAGGGTTAAGGATGTAGGTCAAATAAAAAAAATGCGGCGCTACAGCGATCGACTCTCCCTGGTAGAGCCAAAGCTGCACGGCGGCTTTAGAAGCCTGGTCTAATAAAAAGGTAGCCAATATCATTATAAAGAACATCTCATCACCGATACTTATCTTACCATTATTTTAGGCTCTACGCATCCCATCAAGTAGACATTTCGTCATCAACTACAAAGTAGTTCTCCAGTGACAGTCTCTCCATAAAACAACCTGAAAATAAGCCGGGGCTTTTGCGGCTTGTAAAATACAATAAAAATTCATGTAATAATTAAGTCCTTTGTGGGCATGATACTATCACAAGGGTTCGTAATGGCCGAGCCCAGAGCGTTACAGGGTCAAATGGCTCTGTAATGTTCGGCCAAAGGTTGGTATCGGGTCATAATGGTTCGGTGCCAGCCGGCGGGAAGATCGGTGAGTGTTCCGGCAGGTTCTGCAGCAGTCCGAACGATTGTTGCAGGGTCGTAAGGGATATTCATCGGTCGAGCTAAGACTATCATGGGTGTCGGCATGCTTTTACTTCGGTACAGCAAGAGGTTTACAGCAGTCGAAAGATTGCTGTGGGCTTCCTAGGTATCCATGTTAGTCGAGCAAAGGTCATTACGGGTTCCGTAATGGTCTATGGCAGTCGAAAGATTGTCATGGGCTATGCAGGGATGCGTAGTGGCTGTAGCGTAGGTCATTGCGGGCTCTTAACATAGAAACCTTCCTCTTTTGAGGAAGGTTTCTTGTTT
>JAQVOH010000126.1 GCA_028702695.1 Desulfotomaculaceae bacterium | reverse complement strand
AATCGACCCGAAATAGTGGACGTATTTCCTTTAACGAGTAAAACGTAAAAAACAGTGTGAACGTATTTCCTTATACGAGAAATATGAAAAATACACGTAAGACATCCAAATGAACGGTTTGAGCCATGTTGAGTGTGTTGTCTTGATGTCAAGGGTGGAGAAATAGGACTACTCAAAACACAGATAAATAAAGGGTTTCCTGACATTGAACTTTTCTCGCGGCTACTTTGCCAAGGATGTTAATGTCGGGAAACCCTTATTTTTATTCTTTGAGGAAACATATCAACTACCCTGAAAGCGATAGGGTTGAGTTGACAGATTAGCTTTTTTATTGGGGTTGAGGAGATAGGATAGATGTATTATTTAATCTTCTCGTACAGCATCTGCATCGAAAATTCTATCAAGTTCCTCGTTTGATGTAATTCCACGAACTTTATTTCTAATCGTTGTTTTTCCCATATCCAGTCGATAGAAATGTTCACGACCATCTACACCTTTTTTAGACGGATAAGCTGAATCCTGCCAAATATATCCCAATGCTTCTCTGCGAATTTTGCTAAACCCACTGCCTTAGGGTAATTATCCTTGCGGCTGGGATCGTGTGGTTCTAGAATATCAAAAACATAACCTTGTGCATCAGATCTTACAATCACTAAATCTGGGAACATAGAAGTGGTGACACCGCTCACTTCGTAAGGGATTTCAAGTGACCACTTTTTGCGGTCAAGATTACGTAACCAGCATACAGCACCATTGTTGAGTTCTTCCGTAACAACTCCGCTTTCCCATGGGTTCAGTGATGTTTCAAATGTGCCATCCTCTGAACAATAAAGATGCTGCTCAAATTTCATGCTATTATCTGGTATAGAAAAATCGATTGAATCTGGTAATACCCATGGTACAGATATCGGTTGTACAGAAGCATTAGTTAGTCTTTCATAAACATTTTTACGTGCCTCATTTAGTCGTGAGATAGCTCTCTTGTTATTTTCATATAATGCAATAAATTCTTTCTCTGCAAAGGCGTTTATCCTCTCCATTGCGTCGGTATCATTTGTTAGAACGATAATTTCTTTTTTTACATCGATATGATCACGGGTACTATGGCGAATCCAATATTCTTTGTGTAATCCTTCTCCTAACAATCTACCGGCTTGTTCAAAATGTCGTGAAATATCAAATTCTGATACGGTCATAGTCTGGGTTGCCTCATCAAAGGAATAGGCATTGTCTCCATACTCAAATATCAGTGTGCCAAGGGCAAAACCAGTAATTGACGCTCCTCGGGTGTCAAAGTCTCCACTTTCTTTTATCCGTGAAATCTCTTCATCCATTTTTGATAAAATTACTTTTTTGACAGTCTTCTGTGCTTCCAAGTCAATACCGTCCATGGTCAATGCACGAGAAATCTGTATTAACAATTTAAGTGGCGCCTGCTTACGGGCTGAATCAATTCGATAGGTGATGAGATTATCCATCGCATCAAAAACATCAGAATATTCCAAGTTTCGTCCGAGTGTAACAAGCTCCTTATTAGTTCCTGTTTCTGTTGGCATAACCGCTTCACTGTCACGTAGAGCATTAACAACGTTCTTTACTGTTTCTTCATCAAAATATGGAAGGAATAGGCTGACACTATTAAGCTCAGCATCGGAAGAAATCCTTCTTGCCAGAGGGGTACGAATCATGCGTCCCAGTAACTGAGCAATATAAGTATAATCTTGGGCACTACGGAAGGACATCATCGTTTCCGCACGTGGACAATCCCACCCCGTTGAAAGATTCATTTTGAAGAATACAACTATTACATTTTCCTCATCCTGAATTCGGGAAGCTTCGATTTGCTGAATTTCAACGTCACGCACTTTAAGAGTACCACGGTCATTAAAGGTATGCACCGCTTCTCCAGGCTGTAATTTGCGTCCCAGCGTTTCTTCTAGTAAATCGATGCAAGCTCCCAAATCAGTTTGGGTTGCTATGCGATCATTTCCATCTTCAACTTGAATAACAAGTATAGGGTTTACCATTTTTTCGCTTTCACGCTCACAGTAAGACTCCCAGTGATCACATTTCTTGCGCCAATTATCTACCGCTCCTTTAAACATGGTCATATCGGCACTTAGTTGAATATCTGGGTAATGAATGATGATTCTATCCTTTAGAAGTCCTGACTCACGTACTTGCTCTGGTGGAACGATAATTTTTTGAACCGTTGATGTCGTTCCGGCAATCAAGTTATCAAATCTCTGGGGTGTTGCGGTTACGCCGATAACTAGAGGCATAACGCAAAGGCCATCTTCTTTGCTGCCTTTAATGAATTTTTGCATTATGGTGTAGTGCGACAATTACCATTTTGTTTTAGCTACCCAAAAAAGACCAAAAGCTGATGGAATTGCCTGACCGGAGATTGCTGGATATAATGACCATATCATAAAGAAAGGAAAGACGCCTCTGTTAATGTGCTCATGCGCCAACATAAGCACCAGAAGCGTCACCCAAATAAAGATATGGTTATGATAACAGAATATGAGCTAATTGAAAACCAGTACAAAGGTGTTTTTTGTTAGGAGCAAGGAGCAGAATTCATGCCCATGCTGCAATGGACGGTTAAAAGTAGCCAGCAGTTGCCGAAGAATTTGCATTGCCGATGGAGGAACCAGAAAAGTCCTGGTAATTCGCAAGCTGAGATGTGTGGAGTGCCAGCGTTTTCATAACGAATTGCCAGATATTTTGATTCCCTACAAGCGATATGATCGGGAAAGCATTGAATCAGCGCTAGTAAATCAATCCGATTCACATGTATGCGCTGACGAATCCACCCTGTACCGCTGGCGCAGATGGTTCAAAGAAATGGCCGATCATATTCGGGGCTGTTTGGCAGCCATCACGATCCGGCATGGTAAAGAATCTGTAGAAGATAAGTCCGGTTTTCCCAAGTCCAAGCTCCAAAGGATATGGCAGTATGTAGGAGATGCCTCCGGATGGCTGGCCAGAGCTGTCCAACCTATCGTAAATTTAAATTTATGGCAACATACCCGTTCTGCATTTTGTCCATAAAGATATAGCTATACACTCATGCTGAAACCTTAAAAAGGAGGATCAGCATGAAAGAACAGAAGCAATCAGAAGAAATGGCCATCCAGCGATTACAGATTCTATCCCCGCTGCTGGCTGAAGGGCTGGATCATGCCCAGGCAAGGCTTATCCGAAAGAAGATATGTGAACAGACCGGCATTTCCGAACGAACCCTGCGTAGATATTTGAGCCGGTACCAGACAGAAGGCTTCATGGGACTCAAACCCAAGAGCAAAGGTCGGCAACAAAGTAAAGAAGCCATCCCCGCCAACGTATTGGAACAAGCCATACTGCTGCGCCGGGAAGTACCCGGCAGGAGCGTCAGCCAGATCATCAACATTTTGGAGTGGGAAGGATTGGCTGAACCCGGACAAATTAAACGCAGCACCCTGCAGGAGAAACTAGCCCAGCGCGGCTACAGTTCAAGACATATGCGCATGTACGCAGACAGCGGCGTTGCCGCCAGGCGTTTTCAAAAGAAGTACCGCAATCAACTCTGGCATTCAGACATCAAATACGGACCCTATTTGCCCATTGGCAAAGACGGAGCCAAGAAACAGGTATACCTGGTCACCTTTGTCGATGACGCCACCCGTTTTGTATTGCATGGACAGTTCTATCCGGTTCTCGACCAGGTGATCGTGGAGGATGCCTTCCGTCAGGCAATTTTAAAATATGGTGTTCCCGAGAAAGTCTACTTTGATAATGGCAGTCAGTATCGCACCAAATGGATGATCAGAGCCTGTGCTAAAATGGGAATCCGTTTAATCTATGCTAAGCCCTACTCGCCGGAAGCGACCGGAAAAGTTGAACGTTTTAACCGAGTCGTAGATTCATTCCTGAGCGAAGCTGCTTTAGAAAAACCAAAGACCCTGGAAAAATTAAATGAACTGTTTCAAGTCTGGTTAACCGAGTGCTACCAAAACAAAGTTCACTCAGGATTAGATAGCAATATGAGCCCGGAGACCGCCTATCGCAGTGATAAAAAAGCCGTAAAGTTTTTAGATCCAGAAATCATCGCCAATGCCTTTTTACATGCCGAGATACGTAAAGTAGATAAAGCTGGTTGCATCAGCTTTGCCAGTAAAAAATATGAAGTTGGCCTTACCTTTATCGGTTGCAAAGTAACGGTGGTTTACGATCCGGCTGATATCGAAGTAATCACCATTGAGTATGAAGGCCATACGCCATTTAAAGTAAAAGAATTAATAATCGGTGAAAGAACCGGAAGCCGGCCCAAAATGCCAGCGTATTTGCAGCCCCAGCCAGCCGACTCATCCAGATTGTTGACGGCGGCAGCCAGGAAAAACCAACAGCGCCAAGCAGAACATGCTCCCGCCATCAGTTACCGGGCAGTACACAAAGGGGGCAGCGAAAATGTTTGAACCATTTTATGAATTAGGCCATACCCCTTTTTCCAGAGACATTGCCACAAACCAGTTGTATTCATCCATGATGCTGGAAGAGACATTAGGCCGTTTGGAATATGCTGCACAAAGGCAATTATTTGCTGTTGTTACCGGCGATTGTGGTACCGGCAAAACCACCATCATACGCAAATTTAAAGACTATCTGGATGAATCCCTGTTCATGGTGATGTATCTGGCAGATTCACAGCTTACACCCCGGCATTTCTACAAAGGCATGTTGGAACAGCTGGGCTGTGAAGCCAAATTTTATCGGGGTGATGCCAAACGCCAGCTGCATCGGGAGATTGAGCTTATGCGGGCCATGCATAATTTACAGCCGGTGGTGATTGTGGATGAAGCCCATCTGCTGGATAAAGAAATGCTGGAAGAAGTCCGGTTTCTGCTTAATTTCAAGATGGATGCACAAAGCCCCATGAGCCTTATCCTGGTAGGCCAGAGCGAACTCTGGGACAAATTGCAATTGCAGGCCTATGCGGCAATTAGGCAAAGGATTGACTTGCAGTGCAAGCTTGCGCACCTGGACCGGGCTCAGGTTGGCGAATATATACAGAGACATCTTACTTACGCCGGTGCTGACCATGATATCTTCACAGACAGTGCGGTTGATGAGATATTTAAGTTTTCCAGCGGGATAGCCCGGCTGATCAACAAGGTTTGTACTCATTGCCTTTTATATGGCGCTCAGAATGGGAAAAGGATTATTGATGATCATATGGTCAAGCTGGTTATTCAGGGTGAGTTGACTTAAGCAACAAAAAGACGGTGTTCCTTGGCCAGCTACTACGTCAATTTCTGGTCAACTTACACCGTCTATTGCTGGACATTATGGATTGGCTCTAACAGCAGGGGCACAATAATTATCATATAATTGCACTTGTCCAGGTAAATTTAAATTTTTCCTAGTCCAATCGCCAATTGCTTTTGGTGAAATATTGCTTATTGCTTCTTGTTTGACATAATCAGATATACCAGATTCTGGCGCATATTTAGCTATATATTCCTTTAAGACTGTAACATCCGGTTCAATGATATAGTCAGTTAAAATAGATTCTGGAGAAAATTTTTCTATATATTCTACTACTATTGCTACATCTTCGGCAGTGATTGGTTTTTGGTTTTTTGATGCTATTTTGTAGCTGTCAAATTTTTGTTTAATTGATCTATCTCTAATTGCTACGACTTTACATGATAAATCAGATTTTTCAAGTCTATAGTGCCCCCCATTTTACTAAAAATCCTCTTTACAACAGTAAACAAAAAACCCTCCAATCCCTGGAGGGTTCTCGTTTTTAAATGGTGAGCCATCCGCGACTCGAACGCGGGACGCCCTGATTAAAAATCAGGTGCTCTGAAATGTTAGGAGTATTATCCTTGACAACTGTTTACCAGCAAGCTCATGGAGTATATTATTAATATAATAATATTGAAAAAATAAAAGGGGACAGGGATTTATGCGTGATGTACGGCATGCAACTGGGAATTATGCTGTATGCAGTGTTGATGGCCCTAAATAAAGAAGCATAAGGAGAAAGAAATAATGGATGACATTCGTGAGGTTGTCAAACAAAAATACGCCGAAGCCATTACCGGTAAAACAAACGGATGCTGTGGAGGCGGAAAAATCGAACTGGGTGGATGCTGTTGCAACGGTTTAAGTGAAGCCACCGATCCGATCACCGGAAATCTTTATATGATTAAGGAGCTGGAAGGACTGAATCCGGATTTAATCGCCACTTCTTTTGGCTGCGGCAATCCCACCGCGCTGGCGGAGTTAAAAGCCGGTGAGGTGGTACTGGACCTTGGCAGCGG
>JAQVOH010000125.1 GCA_028702695.1 Desulfotomaculaceae bacterium | reverse complement strand
TTGCATCTGGTCGATACCAGCGTCCAACTGTTCAACGGCATCGGTAAAACCCTGCACCAGGGCGGCCTGCTCTAAGGCTGCAACATCCAAGCCGGCTATCCCCTCGGCAATATGCCGCGTGTACGCGCCAACCTCACCTACCAGGTTGACCAGGTTTTGGATGTCGGCAATGATTACCTTTAAGGACTCGGAGACCTCATTGGCAGTGCTGTAACCTTCCATAACCACCTGCCGGTCCTTTTCCAGGGTTATCGTAGCCTGGGCGGCGTACCTGCGCGCCTTGTCAAAAAGGCCGGCCATGCCTTTAGTAGCATCAGCGGCATCTTTGGCCCGCTTCTCAATTTCACTGGCCATGCTTGAGAAATTAGATTCTGAGTCAGAAGAGCCGGACGCCTCCTCAACCGCTTTCCCAGCCAGCAAACTGGCCTGCTCAGCAATCAGGGATATAAACGACAGGATCTCTCCGATCTTTTCTACGTGCGACTCAAGTTCCTTGACTGATTCGCCCGCGCGGGTCATAACCAGGCTGCCCGACTTCATCTGGGTCAGGAACAGGGAGGAAGTTTCTTCGGCCCTGGCCAGGCTCTGCATGGTTTTTTCCGAGGTCTTGACGACCTCCCCGGCGCCGCTGTCCATCTTTTTCATCGTTTCAGAAAGCTCGCTCATTCTAGCTGCGGCAGTGCTGGAAGTGTGGGTAGCCTGCTGCATACTATCTCTCAACTGGCCGGCGTAATTTTTAACCTGATCGTTGGCCTGGCCGGTTTTTGCCGCCAACTGGCGCATTTGGTCTACCATGTGGCGCAAGGACCGGGTCAGTCTGCCCACCTCGTCCTGGGATTCATCCAGCTCCTCCAGGCCGGTTCCGGTCAGGTCGCCGCCGGCGATCCGGTCGGCTACAAACTCCAGTCTTTTGACACGTTTGGTAATTAAATTGGAAATATAGATGATCAGGAGGATCATCGCTAAAATGAGGGCAGTTCCACCAGCGATGGTCTGATCCCTGAGCATCGCGATTTGCCGGTTGGTTTCCGCGATGGAGAAGCCGACCCTAAATCCTCCCCAGTGGCTTCCGTTGACGTAAATAGGTGCTGAAATGTCCCAAATAACTTCCCCGGTGTCCCTGCGATACTCCTGTAACAAGTGCGTCTCCTCGTTTTGGACTGCAGCCAGGCCTATCGGATCGTCAAAAATGCGCTTGGAGCGGTTGGCATTGTCACCGTAGCCGATTTTTGAGATGGTGTTGTGGGTGGGCACATAGCCGTTGATGTCTAAGGCCACGGCATAAATAATAATATCGTCCATAAGATAGGCGTCCTGTACCCGGGTAAGGTTTATATCCGTGTAAGCGTCATAAGCGGTATGGTACCTCTGAGGATTCGTATTGGGGATAGGCTTGTAGTCGGTATCAAATAACTGCTCTACGGAAAGGCCTCCGCTGCCGGCTCCATCGGACAGGATTTTACCGGCCGTTTCAGCCCCGGTGATGGCCAGCATGATGCCTCTTTCCGTGAGCGCCCGGCGCATGGAAACAGACTGCCGGTTTAAATCATAGGCTAAAAAGCCGACAATCAAGGGGACCATCACAGCGATCATAATCAGAATGTTTTTAATTTTTAAAGACCCTAAGCCAAATTGCACCTGTACCCCCTCCTCCCGCTTTATGTCCATATTAAAAATATTCGCTATATTTGTCAATTCACCTTCCCTGGTTTAGCTGACAAGGTTATAACCTCTCTTATTTAACATGAACTTAATGAATTAATAACAAGCGATTAACAATAGGTAACAGGCTTTTAACCTTAGTAATATAAAGTTATTTTGGAGGGTGGTGATAAAGATGCCGTTAGTCCTTGTTGTAGAAGATGAGGCCAATATCCTCAAGCTTTTAGCCTTCAATTTAACCAAAGAGGGTTACCAGGTAGTTGCCTTAAATAACGGCCAGGCTGCTGTCAATTTTATGAAAAAAGGAAAGCCTGACCTCATCATTCTTGATATTATGCTTCCCAAAGTGGACGGTTACGAAATCCTGCGCATGCTTAGGGAAAAACCAGAAACCTCAGCCATTCCAGTAATCATCCTGAGCGCCAAAGGTGAAATCCTTGACAGGGTTTTGGGGTTGGAACTTGGTGCGGATGATTACATCACCAAGCCCTTTTCACCCCGGGAAGTATTGGCCAGGGTGAAATCACAACTACGCCGGAAAACCTCGCTCCGTAAAGGGCCGCAAGTAGTGGAAGAAAATGTGGTCAGGTATAAGCGCCTGGTGATCAAGCCGGAAAAGTATGAGGCCTCTATGGAGGGTGAAAAACTTGACCTGACCCCAAAGGAATTTGAGCTATTGCATTTGCTGGCCATGAACCCCGGCCGTGTTTTTACCAGAGACCTCCTACTGGAGAAAATCTGGGGTTACGAGCACGTAAGGGAAACGAGAACAGTGGATGTGCATATCAGGTACCTGCGCCAAAAAATTGAAAAGGACCCGGCTGAACAAGAGTACATTGAGACCGTGCGCGGGGTCGGTTACCGTCTTCGCAGTATGGGCTAAAATATGTGGCAGCTGTCACTTAAAATATACCGGTCTTAAATATAAGCCTAAGGAGGTATGCACAATGCTTAACAAATCCAAGCTAGTTGCAGTTGTTCTATGCCTGGGAGCATTGCTGGCTGTGGCCGGCTGTGGCGAGAACGACGCCAAAGCCACCGCTGAGAACAAATTATCAGGCAACATTACGGCGGTAGGCTCAACCGCTCTGCAACCCCTGGTGGAGCAGGCAGCCAATCAATTCATGGGTGGAAATCCGGATGTGAGAATAGTTGTTCAGGGTGGCGGCAGCGGCACCGGGCTTACCCAGGTAGTCCAGGGAGCTGCCAACATCGGGAACTCTGATATCTTTGCGGATGAAAAAAACGGTATTGACGCAGCTCAACTGGTGGATCACCAGATTTGTGTAGCTGGGATGGCGGCTGTTATTAACCCGAACTTAAATATTGATAACCTGACCAAGCAGCAGCTGGTTGACGTATTTTCCGGTAAGGTCACCAACTGGAAGGAAGTTGGCGGGCAGGATCAGAAAATAGTGCTGGTTAACCGCACCAAGTCTTCCGGAACGCGCGCTACCTTTAAGAAGTACGCGCTGGGTGGCGTAGAGGAAGCCACCGGGCTTGAAGAGGATGCTTCAGGCAATGTCCGCAAAATTGTCAAGGAAACCCCAGGAGCCATTGGATACCTTGCGCTTGCTTACTTAAACAGCGATGTCAAAGCAATTAAACTGGACGGGGTAGAGCCTAATAAAGAAAACATTGCTATCGGCAAATACCCGGTTTGGGCCTACGAGCACTGTTATACCTTGGGCAATCCTACTGGAGCAACAGACGCCTTCCTAAACTACCTGCTTACAGATGACGTCCAAAAAACCTTGGTGCCCCAGCTCGGCTATATCCCGGTAACTGAAATGCAAATTACCAGGGACGCCGCCGGTAATGTGAAATAACAACATGAAAATAACCAGCGATACAACAGGCAGAGTTCTCTCCACAGGCGCAGCCCTGGTCACCATCCTTTTGACCCTTGCGATTATTGTTTTCATAGCCACCAAAGGACTGTCTACCTTCATTATCAATGGCGTGCCGGTCAAGGATTTTCTTTTCTCTACCAATTGGTTTCCTGACCGTCCTTTAGAAGAAGGGGGACCGCAGGTAGGGGTACTGGCTTTTATGCTTGGTTCAATCATCGTCTCCCTGCTGGCAGTTTTGGTGAGCGCGCCGCTTAGCGTCGCCTGCGCAGTTTTCATCCGGGAGATTGCGCCATTTTGGGGCCAGCGAGTGCTGCAACCAGCCATCGAAATCCTGGCCGGGATACCTTCCGTGGTATACGGCTATATCGGCCTGAGCCTCTTGGTGCCTTTTATTCGCGAACACCTTGGCGGACTGGGCTTTAGCGTGCTGGCAGGCTTCTTGGTGCTTTCGGTGATGATCCTACCGACCATCGTCAGTATGTCTGTGGACAGTTTACGCGCCTTGCCCCAGGAATGGAAGGAGGCTGCTTACGCTCTGGGTTCCACCCGCTGGCAGACCATCCGTATCGTATTGCTGCCGGCCGCTCGCTCAGGAATCATCACCGGGGTCGTATTAGGCCTGGCCCGGGCTTTTGGTGAAGCCTTGGCGGTCCAGATGGTTATCGGCAATACCAGGAAAATACCCGGTTCTATCCTGGATCCGGTCATTACCCTCACCAGCGCCATCACGATGGATATGGGTAACACCCCTATGGGATCGCTTTGGAGCAATTCTTTATGGTCAATGGGCTTACTGTTGCTGTTCATCTCCTGTTTATTCATCCTGGTTGTGAGATTTGTCGTGCAAAGGAGTGAAATGTCACAATGAAGGCACGTTCAGCCGATAAACTTGCGACTGCCATAATTTGGGCCGGGGCGCTTATAGTTATTGCTGTTTTAGCATCGATCATCGGCTACATCTTGTTCAACGGCGGCAAGTCAATCAGTTGGGACTTTTTGACCAAACCGGCCCAGGTCATCCACTCTGGCGGCGGTATTGGTCCCCAGATCTTTAATTCCTTTTATTTGCTGGCGCTGTCGATGTTGATCACCATACCCGTCGGCCTCCTGGGCGGGATTTACCTGGCTGAATATGCCCGTCCCAGCAAGCTTACCGGGGGGCTCAGGCTGTGTATTGAAACTTTGAACTCCTTGCCATCCATCGTCATCGGTCTTTTTGGCTTGCTTGTTTTTGTAAATATGACCGGTTGGGGTTATACCCTGATGTCCGGCGCACTGGCCTTAACGGTGATCAACTTGCCTTTGATTGTCAGATATACGGAGGAGGCCCTGCAAAGTGTACCGGCCAGCCTGCGCGAAGCCAGTCTGGCTTTAGGCGCCAGTCACTGGCAAACAATCGTTAAAGTTGTCCTCCCCGGTGCCTTTCCCGGTTTGGTCAGCGGTTTTATTATTACTTCCGGACGGGTGTTTGGTGAAGCAGCAGCCTTGCTGTTCACAGCCGGCATGTCCAGCCCGGCCCTGGACTTCAGCCAGTGGAATATTTTCAACAGCAGCTCCCCTCTCAATCCCTTCCGGCCGGCTGAAACCCTGGCCGTACATATCTGGAAGGTCAACACGGAGGGTTTAATTCCGGACTTAAGACGGGTCGCAGACGGGTCCGCAGCTGTCTTGATCCTGATCGTGCTAGGCTTCAACCTTTTGGCACGCTGGTTAGGGCACAGGATTTACCGCCATATGACAGCTACGTAGATTGGCAGCACAAAAACACCTCGTTCTACCCAAGTGGAGCGAGGTGTTGCAATTAATAACTATTTACTTATATTCAAGCTAATCGCGGAGGGGGAGAATTTGTGTCAGACAGTAAAATATCCGTTAAAAAGCTTCATCTTTTTTATAAAGACTTTCAAGCGCTAAACGGCATCGATATTGAGGTACGGCCACAGCACATTACCGCTCTGATCGGGCCGTCCGGTTGCGGTAAATCAACCTTTCTGCGCTCACTTAACCGTATGAATGACCTCATTGAAGGGGTCCGGATCGAGGGTACCATCCTGTTGGAAGGCAGTGATATATACTCGTCTGCTGTGGATATGGTTGCCCTGAGAAAAAGAGTAGGGATGGTTTTTCAGCGCCCAAACCCTTTTCTCATGTCGGTGTATGACAACGTTGCCTACGGACCCAGGATTCACGGTGAAAAAAATAAACGAAAGCTGGACGAGATCGTAGAAACCAGCCTGCGCGGTGCGGCTCTTTGGGATGAGGTCCGTGACCGTCTTCATAAATCGGCGCTTGGTCTTTCCGGCGGGCAGCAGCAGAGGGTCTGCATAGCCCGCCTGCTGGCTGTACAGCCAGACGTCCTCTTGATGGACGAACCATCTTCAGCGCTTGACCCCAAGTCTACCATGAAAATAGAAGAACTAATCCGGGACTTGAAGCAACGGTATACTATTATTATAGTAACCCATAATATGCAGCAAGCTGCCAGAATATCGGATACCACAGCGTTTTTCCTGAATGGAACCCTGGTAGAATGCAACGAAACCGAATTAATCTTCACCAAGCCAGGCGACCAGCGGACTGAAGACTATATCACCGGCCGTTTCGGGTAGAATACTAAGAAGCTTCCCTTGAAATATTTGGTAATTATTTTAAAGGAAAATAAGGATTCATCTTGAAATGATAATATATAAAGGGAAAGGGGGGTTAACTTGTACAATAAAATTATGGTCGCGGTTGATGGTTCCGAGCAGGCCGATAAGGCTGCCTTACATGGCGCCGGGTTGGCGGTAAAACTGGGGGCTGAATT
>JAQVOH010000035.1 GCA_028702695.1 Desulfotomaculaceae bacterium | reverse complement strand
TCAGGCAGTTGAGGAAAGTGTCGCCAGACCAGGCTGTCAAGGTTCTCCAATCCGGTTATGGCGATTATATCAGCCTTGGAGCGGGGTTGCCCATCCGCCAGAAGTTCACGTACGGAATTTAACAGATCTATGATTTCGTTGTCGGTTGGGGTTGCTTCTTCCGGGGGAGTGTATTTTCGAATTACTTTAAGCAATTTAGGCAGGACTTTACGCATTTGTCCTCGTCCGGTGTGCCAGGTTTCGCCTTTACCAGGAGTTGCCAGGCCGTTATCGCCAATAATCCAACTCCCGCCCGATCTGGCCCGGCCAATCCTGATTTCCTCTTTTTCTATTAGAGAAGCCAGTGCGCCGGCTAAAGCGTCAAAATTACAATCGCAGCGGGAATAAAGGATTTCCAAAGGTAGTGGTACCCCATCTTTGAGAAGGTCGGTTAATTGTGTTATAGCCTGTTTTGTTTTACTGCTTGCCAAGTCAGGAAACACCCCTAGCTTCAACATTTGCATATCACTAGTAGTCTAGCACAAAACTGCCAATTTTAACAAATAATTTTCAAATAGTAACCACATCGCATTGCTTAAAAAAAGAATCTCCAACTAAAAATCCACCCTTCTCCTGTGACGGAGAAGGGTTGTTTAGCAAAAGATATGCTGCCCAATTTTAACTAAAGATGGTAGCCCGTCAAGCCACCTACTTTCAGATTTGTCAGGATTGTAAAAAAACTTACTGCCGTTGGTAGGGTCTAACCCGTTTAAGGCCAGTTCCGCAGCAAAAAGGGCCTGCGCATTGGGAGAAAGTTCAATAGTACCGTCCAGAACGGGGGTGAATTGGTAATTTTCATATATAACTCCGGTTATTGTTTTTGGAAACCGGGGATCGTTAAGCCGGTTAAAAACCACAGCTCCAACAGCTACCTGCCCTTCCAGTGGTTCACCTCTGGCTTCGGCATGGATTAATCTTGCCAGCAAGTGAAATTCCTCCCTGCTCAGGCTAAGATTCCTGGATACAGAGACGTAAGTATGCACTGGCGCTGACTCAACCGCTTCACCTGGCACGGCTGGTCTAAGGGTCAAAACCGAGAGGCCGACAGCAAGGTAGACAGCGATTTTTTTGATATTCATGCTTTTAGTTTATTCATTTAAAGTATTTTTAATCAAACAATTTATAGAAATAGCTTTAAAAAATGGGACTAGCGATTTTTGTGATATATTATATTAATAATGATACAATATAAAACTAGCTGATTATTATAGTATTTTTAAAAATTATACGATAATTTTTAAAGGGTGATTTAAAGATGCTTAGAGTATATGGTGTCAAATTATCCATTGACCAGGTGGATTCAAACTTAAAAAGCTCCTTAATCAAGAAACTTAAAATAAGCGAAAAGGATTTAGTGGGATACAAAGTTTACAAACAGTCTGTTGATGCCAGAAAACAGGATACCATTAACTTTGTTTACACTGTAGATGTTGAATTAAAACAGGAGGATAATTACTTAAAGAAGTTTAAAAACAAGGATATTACTATTACTCCCGATCTGGAGTACAAATATGTTCAAACTGGTTCACAGCCTCTGGAGTACCGCCCGGTGATTATCGGGATCGGCCCGGCGGGGCTTTTTGCAGGGGTGATCCTGGCAGAAATGGGATACAGTCCCGTGATTCTTGAAAGAGGGGCGGATGTCGATACCAGGACGGAAAAGGTCAGGAAATTCTGGGAGCACGGTGAACTTGACCCAGAGTGCAACGTCCAGTTCGGTGAGGGTGGGGCTGGGACCTTTTCCGACGGTAAACTGACGACCTTAATCAAGGACAGGCGGTGCCGGAAAGTCCTGTCTGATATGACCCTTGCAGGCGCCCCGGAAGAAATTATGTACTCTGCCAAACCTCATGTCGGTACCGACCGGCTCAGGTCAGTGGTTAAAAAGCTTCGTGAACGAATTATCAGCCTGGGTGGAGAGGTCCGCTTTAACTGCAGAGTTACTGATTTGCTCACAAAGGATAATCAGGTAAAGGGTATAATAATTAACGGGACTGAACGGCTGGCTGCGGGGGTTGTGCTGCTCGCGCCCGGGCACAGTGCCAGAGATACCTTTGAAATGCTGTACGAAGAGGTTGTAACCATGGTACCAAAACCTTTTTCAGTCGGGGTCAGAATTGAGCACCCCCAAAAGTTGATTGATGCGGTCCAGTATAAAACATTTGCGGGTCACCCCAAACTCGGCCCGGCTGACTACAAATTGGCCTATCACGCTTCCAATGGGAGGTCCGCGTATACGTTCTGCATGTGTCCTGGCGGGTTGGTGGTAGCTGCCAGCTCTGAAAAAGGGTGTGTCGTAACCAACGGGATGAGCGAGTACTCCCGCAGTGGAAAAAACGCCAACAGCGCCTTGCTGGTAGGCGTGGAGCCTGCTGATTTTGGCAGCAGGCATCCCCTGGCAGGGGTCGATTTGCAAAGGAAACTGGAGAGAAAAGCGTATATCCTGGGCGGGGGTAATTACAATGCCCCGGTACAGCTGGTAGGAGATTTTTTGGAGAACAGACCTTCCACCAAACTCGGTCAGGTAGAGCCGTCCTATCGCAAAGGTGTTCGGTTGACAGACCTCAACGAATGCCTGCCGGGCTTTGTGGTCGAGACTATGAAGGAGGCGATTCCTGAGTTGGATCGAAAGCTTAAGGGGTTCGCCCTGCCCGAGGCTGTCATGACCGGTGTAGAGACCAGGTCTTCTTCGCCGGTAAGGATTGTCCGCGATGAGGGTATGGAAGCCTCGCTCAAGGGCCTGTATCCGGTTGGAGAAGGAGCCGGGTATGCCGGCGGGATTATCTCAGCAGCTGTAGATGGTATTAAGGCTGCGGAAGCTGTTGCCTCCAGGTATGCGCCGATGTCAGTAAGATAATGATTTTATTCCTTATATATAAAGGAGAGAATTTTTATGTCGGGTAGCCCTCCGAACAAAATCGCGGTAGTTGGGGGAGGAGCGGCGGGAATTACAGCGGCCATAGCAGCCCGCCGCAAAGGGGCGAGTGTTACCATTCTGGAAAGCAACCAGCGGATTGGCAAAAAGCTCCTTGCCACCGGCAACGGAAGGTGTAACCTCACCAATATCACCACCAGCATTGCCAACTATTATGGTAATAATCCCCGGTTCGCTTTCTCGGCCCTTTCCCAATTTGGTGTCGAACAGACCCTTGCTTTTTTTGCACGGCTGGGAGTAGCGCATAAGGTTGAGGAAGAAGGCAAGGTGTTTCCTTTCTCCTTGCAGGCTTCCAGTGTTTTAGACGTGCTTCGTTATGAACTGGAGGATACAGGTGTTGAGGTTCTATGCGAAGCAGAGGTTGTGGGTATTGCACACAGCAAAAACGGTTTCACCCTCGCGCTCAAGAGCGGGGGGGAGTTTCAGGCTGACCGGGTAATTATCACTACCGGTGGTAAGGCGGCGCCATATTTTGGTTCGACTGGCAGTGGATATGCCCTGGCGTTGAGCCTGGGGCACAGCATAGTAGAACCATTTCCAGCTCTGGTCCAGTTAAAATTGGTCTCGGATTATCTCAAGCGAATTAAAGGTATTAAATTTGAAGGAACCGCTGAAATAGTATTAGACAACAAGAGCCTGCAGTCTGCCAGAGGCGAAATTCTCTTTACAGAGTACGGCATTTCCGGTCCACCTATTTTGACCCTGAGCCGCAAGGCAGGGGAGTGTCTAAAGAAAAATCATAGCCCCTGGCTGAAGCTGGTTCTGCTGGACTCCTTCACTCCCGGCGAACTGGAAGCATTGCTTGCTGAGCGCTTCAGCAATAATCCCGGGAAAACCCTGGCCTTCAGTTTTGTGGGCTTCTTAAACAAACAGCTGGCGCCGGTAATACTCAAGGAGGCTGGTGTGGACCTGAATAAGGCAGCCGGACAGGTTACAGCCGCGGAGCTTAAAAAAGTAGCACGTATACTTTTGGATTGGCGTTTTCCAGTTACCGGGACAACTTCCTGGCCGGCCGCCCAGGTTACCGCCGGTGGTGTGGACGTTAATGACATTAACAGCAAAACCATGGAGTCAAGGATTGTACCCAAATTGTATTTTGCAGGAGAAGTCTTAGACATTGACGGTGACTGCGGGGGCTACAACCTGCAGTGGGCATGGTCATCGGGTTATATAGCAGGGGAAAGTGCCGCAGCTACTTAATGGAGGCTGCGCCATTTGGATAAAAAAAGAAACAAGTAATATTGTTTTTTATGGTCATTATGATATAATAAGAGTTGTCCATAAATTCAATAATATTTGAAAACAACCTATTTTAATGGAAACTACTATATGCTATAATAGTTTTAGTGACCCCCTCAAGGATAATTACCAATTCCCATTATCTGTTCTTTGTCAACTAAGATTGTGTTTGATTTATAATATCAAATGAAAGGAGGTAATAAGTCTCAGCCTAAAGAGTGGACTCAGTAGAGGACTTCATTACTCTTTTTTATTTTATATTTAAATGATAACTAATAGTGATGTGCAGGTTAGGATGCTTTGCAATAGAGAACATTAACCCTGCATTTCTTTTGTCCAAAAACAGTCCGTAAGCTTGGACCATTCATATTGCTGAGTAAACACAATACACCTTAAAGCCTAAAATTATTAACATAATCTAGTGTTATTTGTGGTCGTTAAGGGAGTAGGATGTTAGGGTCACCCTTTTTGTTAAAGATTACAAAAATAAGTTGCAGAGTGCTGTTAAGCACTTAAGGCAAGGGAGGTACAGACTCGTGGTTGCATGTACATGTGGTTGCGGTGAAGATGAACTGACTAAACAATTGGATAAGGTTATTGATGAGTACAGAGGCCAGCCCAGTGGGCTTATACAGGTTCTAACCAAGGCCCAAAATCTCATTGGATATCTTCCGCTGTGGGTACAGACCAGAATCGCCAAGGGGTTAGGGGTATCGCTTCAAGAAGTTTACGGCGTGGTCACTTTTTATGCCTTCTTCTCTCTGATTCCCAGGGGCCGGCATAAAATCGCCGTTTGTGCAGGGACAGCCTGCTACGTTAAGGGTTCCAAAACGGTGCTTAAGACACTAAGAGAGGTGCTGGGGGTTAAAGAAGGCCAAACTACCCCCGACAGCCGGTTTACTGTTGAAGTTGTGCGTTGCATAGGCGCCTGCGGACTGGCTCCGGCCATGATTATCGACGGCAAAGATGTCCACGGCCGCTTAGAGCCCGAGCAAATCCCAGGGATACTGGAACAGTATGCATAGAACTGATTTAATATCCCACACCTATAAAGAAGAATAAATTTTACTTCCATAGTAATGTGCCTACTGAAATTGATTTTGGTGGCCTTAAGGGATAGTTTGAGATTGGCTGGAGGATTTAAATCGGAGGTGTGATTAAGTGAAGTCTTTAGAAGAACTTGCAAAGATTAAAGCAAGCAGGCGGGAAGCCCTGAAAATTCGTGAGGGCATACCGTCGGCAACTGAGAAAGCTCACGTGATGATGTGCGGCGGCGCAGGCTGCATTTCTTCAAACTGTAAAGATGTAGTAGAAGCCATGCAAGCTTCTCTTGCCAAGAACGGCATTGCGGACCAGGTTCAGGTTATTCTTACCGGTTGCATGGGCCCGTGTGATATGGGTCCCGTTGCAATTGTCTACCCCGACGCTACTTTTTACCGCAGGCTGAAGCCAAAAGATGCAGATGCTATTGTCGAAGAGCATATCATGAAGGGAAACCTTGTCCCGCGCCTGTTGTACAGGGCTCCTGGAGCGAAAGAACCGACTCCGAAAGTTACAGACATGGATTTATTTGCAAAGCAAAAGAAGATAGTTTTGCGCAACAACTTTTATATAGATCCAACCAATATTGAGGACTACATTGCCAATGACGGCTATGTTGCTCTGGGCAAAGCGCTTACCGCAATGACTCCTGCGGAAGTTGTCGAAGAGGTTAAGAAAGCAGGGATTCGCGGCCGTGGTGGAGCAGGATTTTCAACTGGCATGAAATGGAGCTTCTGTGCCGCTTCTAAAGGTACACCAAAATATGTGGTATGCAATGGTGACGAGGGCGACCCGGGCGCATTTATGGACAGGTCCGTCCTGGAAGGCGACCCCCACAGCATCATTGAGGGCATGGCCATCTGCGGTCGCGCCATTGGCGCCGAGCAAGGCTATGTCTACGTGCGGGCTGAATACCCGCTGGCCATTGATAGACTCAGTTACGCCATCGATAAGGCACGTGAATACGGCCTGCTTGGTAAGAATATCTTTGACACCGGCTTTAATTTTGAAATCGAAATCCGGATTGGCGCCGGCGCCTTTGTATGCGGCGAAGAAACGGCTCTGCTGACCTCCATTGAAGGCAAACGAGGCGAGCCCAAGCCCAGGCCACCTTTCCCTGCCAACGAAGGTGTTTGGGCTAAACCAACTGTTCTGAATAACGTTGAAACCTGGGCCAATATCGCTGAAATTATCCTCAAGGGCGCTGACTGGTATTCTAGCATCGGCACCGCAGGAAGCAAAGGTACCAAGGTATTCGCTCTGGCCGGCAGAATCAACAATACAGGTATCGTGGAAGTCCCGATGGGCACCACTTTAAGGGAAATCGTCTATGAAATCGGTGGCGGCATTCCCCGCAAGAAGGCATTTAAAGCCGTCCAAACCGGCGGGCCTTCCGGTGGTTGCATCCCTGCCGAACAACTTGACACCCCGATCGACTTTGAATCCCTCACAGCGCTGGGCGCTATGATGGGTTCAGGCGGCATGATTGTCATGGATGAAGATACCTGCATGGTGGATATCGCCAAGTTCTTTATGGACTTTATTGTGGACGAGTCCTGCGGCAAATGTTCTCCCTGCCGGATCGGTACCAAGCGTATGCTCGAAATCCTGGAGCGCATTACGACGGGCAAAGGTAAAGAGGGCGACATCGAACTCCTGCTGGAGTTAGGCAACACAATTAAGTCGACCGCGCTCTGCGGCCTCGGCCAAACCGCGCCCAACCCGATTTTGAGCACCATCAAGTACTTCAGGGATGAGTACGAGTCTCATATCAAGGAAAATAAGTGTGCTGCCAAGGTGTGCGAATTTGTGGAATAAAAGCCGCTCCCGCAGCTTTTGAAAACGAAAAATATACAAATACGGGAGTTTGGAGGGAAAATGAGAAAATGATAAATTTGACAATTGATAACCGGAAAGTAGCGGTGGAAGAAGGTTCAACCATCCTTGAGGCTGCTAAATCGGTTGGCATCAATATACCGACTCTTTGTTACCTGAAAGACATCAATGTCATCGGCGCCTGCCGGATCTGCCTGGTAGACGTGAAAGGCGCCAGGACTTTTATCCCGTCCTGCGTGGCTCCAGTTAGTGAAGGGATGGTTGTTAACACTCATACCCCGAATTTAATTAAAGCCCGCAAGCTGGTGCTCGAATTGATCCTTTCTGACCACCCTATGGAGTGTCTCACCTGCAAGCGCAACGGAAATTGCGAACTGCAAAAGCTGGCTGAGGAATTTGGCCTGAGTGAAATCCGTTTTGAGGGCGCCAAGACAGAGTATCCGATCGATGACTCCAGTCCGGCCCTTATACGTGACCCGCGCAAGTGTATCTTGTGTCGCCGTTGCATTTCAGTCTGCACCAACATTCAATCGGTGCAGGCCCTTACTGTTGAGAACAGAGGCTTTAACAGCCTGGTTGCGCCGGCCTTTAATGAGAAACTGGCCAACATGGAATGTGTCCAGTGCGGCCAGTGCTCACTGGTCTGCCCCACCGGAGCCATCGTGGAACAAGACGATACCGACAAGGTATGGGCAGCTTTGGCCGATCCCAAGAAACATGTTGTCGTCCAAACCGCGCCGGCCACTCGGGTGCAGATTGGTGAAACTATAGGCGCCGAGCCGGGTACTATTGCGACCGGACAAATGGTTGCAGGTCTGCGCAGCCTTGGCTTTGACAAGGTTTTCGACACCGACTTCTCCGCTGACCTGACCATCCTGGAAGAAGGTAACGAGCTGCTCCAGCGTGTAACCACGGGCGGTGTGCTGCCCATGATTACCTCCTGCAGCCCCGGCTGGATTAAGTTTATCGAGCACTTCTATCCCGACCTGCTGCCGCACCTCTCCACCTGCAAGTCGCCGCAGCAGATGTTTGGCGCTTTGGCCAAGACTTACTATGCCCAGAAAGAAGGCATTGACCCGAAGGACATCTACAGTGTCTCGATTATGCCCTGCACCGCCAAGAAGTATGAGTGCCAGCGTCCTGAAATGTTTAGTAGTGGCTACCAGGATGTCGACGTAGTACTTACCACACGCGAACTGGGCCGTATGTTCAAGCAGTCTGGAATGAGTATGACCAACCTGCCCGAAGAAGAATACGATGCCCCGCTGGGTATTTCCACCGGCGCCGGCGAACTCTTCGGCGCCTCCGGTGGCGTGATGGAAGCCGCCTTGCGTACAGTTTACGAGGTAGTCACGGGCAAGGAGCTTGAGGATATTAACTTTACCGCCTGCCGCGGCATTACCGGCGTCAAGGAAGCTACCGTTAATGTCGGCGACCTCCCTGTAAGTGTTGCGATAACCAACGGCCTTGGCAACGCGCGCAAGGTGCTGGACAAAATCCGTGCTGGCGAAGCCGGCTATCACTTTATCGAAGTAATGTGCTGCCCCGGCGGCTGCATTGGCGGCGGCGGTTCACCCATCCCGACCAATCTTGATGTTCGCCTCAAGCGGATTGACGCTGTTTACACTGAGGACGAGCGTATGGTCCTGCGTAAATCCCATCAAAACCCAGCCGTTCAAGACCTCTATGCTGAGTTTCTGGAGAAACCACTGGGCCACAAATCCCACGAGCTGTTACACACCCACTACACTGAGCGGGACCATTACCCAAAAGAAGAGTGCTAGAACTAAAAACTTGATCAAAAAATCCCCACCTGTTACTTAGGGTGGGGATTTTTTTTAGTTAATTGAATCAGATTATCAGACCACAAGCCAGGCTTACGGGACGGGGCGCTGGCCAGGGGCGTACCCCAAGCCAGATGCCGCCTGGCACAGTCAAGAGCCAGGCGGGGTTCATTGTCCTCTTCGCTGAGATGGCCAAGAACCACCAGTTTACAGTTTTGGTGCCCCAAAGATTGGAGAGCCTGCCCGCATTGCTCGTTGGACAGGTGACCGGTTAAGCCGAGGTTGCGCCTGATCACATAGCCAGGCTTGTCTGAGCGCTTATACATATCCGGGTCATGATTTGACTCTATGTATAGATAATCCAGATCATGGAAGGCTTTAAGGCAGCTTTCCGGTACGAAGCCGGTGTCCGTCATGAATCCCAGTCTCTCGCCATCGCCATGAATGATAAAACCGATCGTCTCAACATCATGTGATAGCCGGAAAGGGAGCACGCCTAGAGTGCCTATTCTTTGTCCGGTGCACTCACTGAGGATATTCAAATGCGGCGGGGTAGTGAAGGTCATACCCTTGAGCTCTTGCAAAACCCGGGTGGTTGAATATATAGGTAAATTTTTTTCTTTAAGAAAAAAGTTGAGGCCGTAGACGTGATCGATATGCCGGTGGGTCACGATGATTGCGTCTACATCACCCGGCGATAATCCCGCTAACTCCAAAAAAGGCCTGATATCCCTTTTCCTGAGGCCGCAGTCAATTAATATGCAAGTGTTTTGGTCCTGAACCACGACGCAATTGGCATAGCTGCAGGAAGAAAGGCTGCAAAATCTCATAGTTACCCCCTGTTGTTCTCCTTTATTAACTTAGACAATTGGGAGGGGTTTCCTGCCAGCTCGTCGATTTATGCGTATTACAAAAATTTACATTAAAAACAACAAAAGACGAATATATTTTCGAAACAACAGGACATATTAAACAAAGAAATGGTTATACTTATAGCTTTTATAAACTTATAAAAGGAGGTAACGGTTGATTTGTCCAATAAGCTGGTGTTAATTGAAAACAAGGATCTTATTGCCAAAGACCTGCAGCAGTATATTGAGCCGGCTCTTAATCAATTTAAAGTTGAATTGGCGGCTGAACTGGGTATCCCTGACTACGATAAAATTGATAAAGGCGAGCTTTCTTCTCGCAATAATGGTAAAGTAGGTGGAAACATGACCAAACGGATGGTTAATTTTGCTCAGGCAGTTTTGGCTTTTAACTACCGCAATCAGCTTGATGGTACAAAATAGACGTGGGCTTTGTGGTAGATATATATAGTTTGGCATAAAACCGGGCACAATCCGGTTTTCTTTTTTTTAAAAATATTCTCCATAAAATTTACAATTTAGCAGTATTTAGTCAATAGCCACAAGGCTTAGACTTTTTTTTTAGACTGAACAGAAAATGCAGGAGAAATTCCTCTTATTAAAGAATATTACCCCTTCAGGGGACTCGTGAAAGATATAGTTCCTTGTTTCTACTTTGCAGGTTTGCACGGTTCCAAACTTAAGTAAGGAGGGAGCCTTTTTTGTATTATCGTAAGGTGCCAAGAATTACTAACTTATGGTCGAAAGTTACAGATGGGGAAAAAGGCGAGTGGCTTTCCAAGCTGTTTATCGAGTCTACCAGGCCTTTTGAGCACTCTTTAATCCGTGTGGACAATGAAGTAATTATAATCAGGTGCAAGGGTGTCATGCTCAATATGCCCGAGGGAAAGATATCGATTAACGATGGTCTCGTACGTGAGGTATGCTTAAAACAGGATAATTCAGATTCTACCTCAATAGAATTATTTCTGGACCAACCGGCCGAGGTAAAGCTTGCTACTCTGGAGGTATTTCCGTTCAGGTTGGAAATCACCCTGGACCGTTCTTACCTGGCCAGACTGTTCAGCGGTAAAACAGTAATGATTGATCCCGCTCACGGGGGTAAAGACACAGGGGGCCAGGGGGCAGTTAGCCTGATGGAAAAAGATGTTGTAATGCCTATAGCAATCAACCTGCAAAAGGCATTACAACGGGCTGGAGCAAAAGCAGTCCTTACCAGGAATGGAGATGAAGACATCTCCGCCAAGGAAAGGTTCGAAAAGGCCAGTCTAGAGAAGGCAGATATTTATATATCTCTTCATACCCACGCGTGTGCTGACAGCAGGGTAGCCGGAGCCGCCACGAAATATCTCGCCAACAGTGACGATAGTACGGCCCTGGCAACATACATACAGGAAGAACTGGTCAAGAAGATTAAGGTTGCGGACAGGGGTGTTGCAGAGGAGTTGGAACCGGTCTTGCCGGTGGCCCTTCCGGCGGTTGAGGTGGAGGTAGTGACTATCACCAATATCGTGGAGGAGGTCTTTTTAAGAGGGCTGACCATCCAGAAGCGGGCGGCTGAAGGCATTTTTAACGGGTTAAGAGATTACTTTGCCGTCAGGCAGTCTGATTTGAAGGTGAATTAAATGATAACTGGCAGGATACCCATCAGGACCCATATTATAACTGAAAAAGAAGATATCGTAGACGTAGTAAAAAAATACACAGGGGAAATAGCGGCGCCGGGGGACATTATCGCTATAGCGGAAAGTGTGGTAGCTATCAGCCAGGGCAGGGCTATTCTGCATGAGACAGTAAAACCAGGCTTGCTTGCCCATTTCATGTGCCGTTTTCCAGGAAAAGAAGGGAGTTTGGCCGCCCCGCACTCCATGCAGGTGGCCATACAAGAAGTAGGAACCGGACGCTTCTTGCTGGGTGTAGCGGCTGCGGGGCTGGGCCGGTTGTTTGGGCGACGGGGAGATTTTTACCGCGTTGCGGGGCGACAGCTGGCCCAAATTGACGACTTTGCCGGTACCATGTGGCCCTTTGACCGGCATATCGTGCTTGGTCCCAAGGACCCTCAAGGGGTAGTGGACAGGATTAAGGCAGCTACCGGGGCGGAAGCCGTTATTGCAGATGTGAACGATATAGGGAAAGTTGATATTCTAGCAGCTACTGGTGGGGTAGACCGGGAGATGCTTTGCAGTTACCTCAAGGACAACCCCCATGGAAATGATGACCAACAGACACCAATCGTGGTGCTGGTGTCAGAAGAAAATATGGATTGTTGAACCATATGGCGCAGGCAGTCTACATAAAAGGAAGGGGATAAGTGTTATTGGACCAGAACAGAACCCCTCTGTTTGAGGCGGTAAAATACCATGTTAAAAGAAATGCTGTTCCATTACAGATACCAGGCCATAAGCATGGCCACGGCTTAACCGAGTACAGGGATTACGTCGGTGAGAATGTCCTGAGAATGGACCTTAACCAGACCAGGGGTATTGATTTAATTTGGGACCCCACCAGGATTATTCTGGAGTCTGAAGCGCTACTGGCGGAGGCTTTTGGAGCCGCTAACGCATATTTTCTGATCAACGGGACGACATCCGGGGTTCAGACTATGATTATGAGTGCCTGCAAACCCGGCGCTCAGATTATCGTACCCAGGAATGCTCATAAATCCATTTTCAACGCGTTGATCTTAAGCGGCGCCGAACCAGTATATGTTCAGCCGGAGATTGATCAGAACCTTGGTATCGTCCTGGGCATAACCGAGTCAAACCTGGCTTTGGCCATACAAAAGAATCTCAGCGCCAGTGCTGTTTTGACCATCAACCCATCCTATTATGGGATTGCCGGACATCTCAAACAGATTGTTGAAGTGGCCCACCAGCACGGCATGCCGGTTCTGGTAGATGAGGCGCACGGAACTCACATGCATTTCCATCATGGTTTCCCCGTTTCCGCGATGCAGGCAGGAGCCGACATGAGCGCGGCAAGCCTGCACAAAACTGGTGGTTCAATGACCCAAAGCTCAGTGTTGTTGCTTAATAATTATAACTATTTCAACGCCAACTACATCAGGCAGGTCCTCAACCTGACTTATTCCTCCAGCCCGTCATATATTTTGCTCTGCTCCATGGATGTGGCCAGGAAGCAGCTGGCAACTCGCGGGGAAGAAATACTAGGTCAGCTTCTGGATATGCTGCTTTGGGCAAGAGCGGAAATCAACGAAATTGAAGGACTGTTTGCTCCTGATAGCAAGTATTTCGCCAATAACGGGCCATTCTACCTCGACGAAACAAAACTACTGGTTAACGTGCACCAACTGGGTTTGACCGGTTATGAGGTGGAGGAGCTCCTGGCCAGGGATTACAATATCCTGATTGAGTTGGCTGACATGTACAATATTCTTGCTATAACAGGTCTTGGCGAACAAAGGAAGTACCTGGAGGCTTTCCTCTATGCGCTTAAGGATATTGCCAGGAATGCACAGGGTAAAACGATCAACAAAATTCAATCAATACAGTTTAACCCGGTTGTGACGATGCCCCCTAGGGAGGCCTTTTATAGATCCAAAAAGCCGGTCGCACTTGAACAGTGTGCAGGAAAAATATCAGGTGAAATGATTATGGTTTACCCACCCGGGATTCCCCTGGTTAGCATGGGAGAAATCATCACGGGCGATATTATCGATTATATAAAGAAGCTAAAAGAGGAAAAATGCACACTGCAGGGTACAGCCGATCCAAAGGTTGAGTATGTAATGGTTATATGCTAGTAAATTTATATGATAAATGGGTGAAAAAGATAGAATAACTCAACTCAAATAGATTGATGTGTCTCGAGATGATTAGTAACGGGGCTGGTTTAACCAGTCCCGTTACTAATTTCATTACTTTACTATTATTGTCAACCCCAGCTGAACTTTCCCGCCAGTAATTCTTTCCAGTCATCAATAACGTCATGTGTCCGGCATGGATACGATGTCTACACCTGGACATAATAATCTTTATCAACAGCGGTTGGAAGGTGTAGCATGATCAATACGAAAAAATTTCTCGAGTTTATCTCTTATAAAGAGAACTCAGACAGGGAAGGTTTTATACTTAAAGAGACTGCGGATGATAATAATGAACAGCCCCAGGGTGAAAATCAGCCGACTCAGAGTGAAAAGCCGCCCGCCAGGAAGGCCCTAAAGAAGACCTCCCGTGCGGGGGGGCTGCAACCAGAGGAAGACCAAGTGGAAGGGGACCCGGATGCAATACGCGCGTCCCTGAACCAAAATAAAAATATTATTAGCAATTTGTATGGATTACCTGAAAATAAAGATCTTGTGATCAGAGAGTTTGTAATTGGCACAGATCCGGAAATTAACTGTTTTGCTGTTTTTATTGACGGCTTGACGGACAAGGCGATACAAGACCTGCTGTTCCAGGCCCTGATGCTCTTTGCCGAAAGGCCTCTCCCCAAGGAAAAGGGCGGACTCGTATATCTGGTGCGAGAGCACCTGCTGCCGGGGAATCAGGTTGCGGTTAAAAATCTCTTCAGCGATGTCCTCACAGCGGTCAACATGGGGGATACAGCCATTTTTCTGGAGGGTTCCACCAAGGCATTGCTGATCGAAACCAAGGGCTGGGAACACCGCGGCGTGGAAAGACCCCAGAGTGAGCAAATAGTACGCGGGCCGCAGGAAGCCTTCAACGAAACCCTGCGAGCCAATACGGCTTTGATCAGAAAAATAATCAGGGACGAGCGACTAACCACCGAAATGTTGACTATGGGGGACCGTACCAGAACAATTGTGGCGATAATGTATCTGCGTGACCTGGCCAACCCTGACCTGGTGGCGGAAGTGAAACGGCGGCTGGATAGTATAAAGACAGACTACATTGCTGATAGTGGCATCCTGTCGCAATTTATCGAAGATAACCCCTATAATTTGAACCCAACCATCCTTACTACAGAGCGGCCTGATCGGGTGGCTTCCCAGCTTGTCGAGGGAAGGGTAGCCATCATCGTAGACGGCAGCCCCTTCGTCCTGGTGGTTCCCACCACGTTGTATGAACAGCTTCATACCGGTGAGGAATCCTACATTCGCTGGCAGTACGGTTCTTACCTGCGCTACCTCCGGGCGCTGGCCTTCCTGGTTTCATTTTTAGCTCCGGGAGCCTACCTGGCTATTGTTTTATTTCACCATGAGATGATCCCGACGGAATTGCTGCTGGCCATCGCCGGGAACCGGGAGAAGGTTCCCTTTCCCTCATTAATAGAAGTGTTGCTCATGGAAATCTCCTTCGAACTCATCCGCGAGGCTGGGATCCGCTTACCAGGCGTAATAGGCGGTACTATCGGGATCGTGGGAGCCCTCATTCTGGGTCAGGCTGCAGTGCAGGCTAACATCGTCAGCCCGATCCTGATCATCCTGGTTGCCATCACCGGGCTGGCCTCCTTTGCCATACCCGACTATTCCCTATCCTTTGCCCTGAGAATTTACCGTTTCATTTACATCGCGCTGGGGGTGACAATGGGCTTTTTCGGGATTGCGATCGGCATTTTCGCCCAGATGGTCCTGACTGCCAATCTTAAGTCTTTCGGTGTGCCCTATCTGTCCCCGGTCGGCCCACGTACCGTCGGCGGTGTCGATGTAGTGTACCGGATGCCGGTATTCTTTCACGAAAAGCGGCCTGACTATATCAACCCGCAGGATATAACCCGCCAGCCGCGGGTCTCCAGGGGCTGGATTAAGGACAAGGGTGGTGGAACAAATGATTAAAGCAGGGTCCTTCGGCCCGGCCGAGGCCATCATCCTTCTGACTATATCCAATATTGCCCGGATATTTTTACCCTACCCCAGGCAATTGGTTGAAATCGGCGCCTCGGCCGCCTGGATGACGCCCCTGGGCGGGCTGGTGGTAGCTCTGGCCGGTTTTTATGTGATGTACCTGGTACTCAGGAAAAACCCGGAGCAGACCGTTGTTGAAATCACCGAGCAGGCTTTCGGTCCGGTTTTGGGAACATTGCTAAACCTCTTCACTGTGGGTTTTTTCTTAGCCGTGGGCGCCATATTTGCCAGGGAATTCGCAGAGGCTATAATTATTGCCGCCCTGCCCAGATTACCCATCAGCATAATCAGCCTCGCCTACCTTGGACTGGGAGTGCTGGGCGCGTACCTGGGGATTGAGGCTTTGGCCCGCACCGCCCGCCTAGCCTATCCCTATATTTTTGGCGGTATTCTGCTCCTGCTGCTGGCTCTGATCCCGCAATGGGGTACCGGTGATTTGTTCCCTGTCTTCGGAAAGGGTCCGCTCAGTGTTTTTGGCCTGGGCACGTTCAGCACTGCCGGCGTCACTGAAATTATTTTTGCGGCAGTAATTATCCAGTCCATGGGTGGTATTGATAGTTTTCGGCTGGTTGGCTACCGCTCCATGCTGTTAGCCTTCTCGTCGTTGATTGCTGTTTTGCTGGTTATAAACCTGGCTTTCAACTGGAGCACGATGGCGGAGAACACCCTGCCCTTTTACAGGATGGCTCGCAACATCTACCTGGGACGTTTTCTCCAAAGGGTTGAGGCGGTATTCGTGATTATCTGGAGTATTGTAGCTTTCATTAAAATCGCTGTTACCCTTTACGGGGCCGCGGTTGCCTTGACCCGGACCCTGAAACTGCCCGACTACCGTCCGCTGCTCTGGCCTCTTATTGTAATCATGTTTATGCTGAGCCTCCTGCCGCCCGACCTGCCGACTGTGGTCAAACTGGATGCTGACTTACTAAGGCCTTACGCTCTAATCCCCAATTATCTACTGCCATTAATGATCCTGGCGGCGCTCCGCCTGAGGAGGAGGGATCCCCGTGAGGAAGGCTAGGGTTTGTATCTTTATGCTCCTGGCCGTGAGCCTGCTGGTTCTGCCGGGTTGCTGGGGCAGCAGGGAGACGGATGAAGTGGCTTTCGTACTGGCTATGGGCTTTGACAAGGGGGAAAAGGAGAACCTGGTTGTCACAGTCATGATTGCCAACCCCAAGGTATTAGCAGGTATTTCCAGCGAGGAGGGCGGTGGTGGAGAAGGTGGCGGTGGCGCACTGATTTACAGCGTGGAAAGTTACGCGCCTCTTGCTGCCTTAGACTTATTGAACACCACCGTCGACCGGCGGGTGTCTTTTCTACACACCAAGGCATTTTTATTCTCGGAGGAACTGGCCAGAGAGGGTCTTGCCAAGTGGATTCACCCTCTTAACCGCTACCGGGAATTGCGCGGTACTTCCCAGGTTTTTATCTGCCGTGGCAAGGCCAGGGATTTTATCGAAAAAAATAAACCGGTATTGGAGCTCAGTCCGACCAAGCAAATCGAGCTGCTCAACATGATGTCTAAAGAGAACGGCCTTTACCACAATACCAAGTTCAGTGAATTTTACGATGATACTAAATCTGATTCCATTCATCCCAGCATTCCCCTGGTAGCGATCCACGAAGGTGGGCTCGAGTCGGCCAAGCCTGGTATTGGCCGGGGTGGGGAAGCGACTCCGGGTAAGTATATTGCAGGGGAAGTGCCGATTGCCGGACCAAACCAGTCCCAGGTTATTGGCAGCGCGGTATTTAAGGGGGACAAAATGGTCGGGATCTTAAATGGTCAAGAGACCCGCTACTACTTGGTGCTAAGAGGCCTCTTTGGGCGTGGAATTACAGCTATCCCGGACCCGCTCGATCCCAACCTGCCGGTTGGTTTGCTGGTAAGTCAATCTAGAAGTCCGCAATATACAACGATTATTGACCCGGAGGGGAACGTCACCATAAATGTGGATATTTACAAAGAGCCGGAGATTATCTCAATCACCAGCGGGTATAATTATGAGGACCCAACCAATAAGGAATTGTTAGAAGTGTCATTTATTCAACAGACTCAAAAGGGTTTACTTGACCTGATCAGGCGCACCCAGGAGGAATTTGGAACTGACATTTTCGGCTTCGGGAAACAGGTTAAGCGCAAATTCTGGACGGTGCAGACCTGGAAGGAGTATCAGTGGCTTGACAGGTATGCAGAGGCTAGTATTAATGTGACAGTACACAGCAAAATCCGCAGGACAGGCCTGCAGTTGGAAACAAAACCAACCACTGGGGGAGAATAATGGAGAATCTGGTACTTCTGTTGGCCCCCTTGGTGGTAACTTACTATACCTATACCTATGGCCGGTGGGCCTTGCAAAAAGGCTACCGACGGGGTGGGGTCGGTGTCTTTGTGCTGGCGGCGCTGGTCTTGGCGCTGGCGGTCTATGCCATTTTCCTCAGGCCTGGGGCTTAACCCGACTTGCCGTACTCTTGTCCTGGTACTGTTGATGATTATTATACAGTACCAGGGGCAGACACTAACCTAAAGTGTAACTTATTTGACAGAGTGCATATCCAAGCAAAAAAACCTCCAGATTGCTGGAGGTTAAATTTACTGCCTATATTTTTCAAAAAGCTTCAAAAAGCAATGAACGAACTAGATACTGAAACAGTGTCAGTAACACTCGATTTGGCAGTAAAAAATATATTAGTCCAGGCTAACATAAAGTGCATTTTCAGCCTCTTCATAGCTGGCCGTAAATTTTCCTTTTTTATCGAGACCGAAGTGATTGAAAAAGCCTCTTGCAAAGACTTTCGTTTTCTTTACAATTTGCCCGTCCTTCGAGGCTCTGATCCTTATTGTATTAGTTTCAGAGTCAAATGCCAGTTCCACATTCTCAGCTTGAAGCTTTTCACGGGCGGTTTTGTTAAGGACTATAGAATTCTTTGAAATTGATACAAGGGGTAGTTTCCCTATTTTTTCTCCACGTGGTTTGTAAATTTCAAAGGACAATTAATAACACCTCCTTAATCATTATGATGTGATTATAACTTACTTATGACATCTCTGTCAAATATTTATAATATGAACAATAATTTATTGCATGTCAAACATTTATCCATAGGCAGCAAATGTTTTGTTTAATGTAAACTATATATAGTCTGGTTTTTTGACTTTCCTTATAGGTGTTGCCGAACCTTCTTTTTGCTAATAATGGCATCTCTAATATGCCATATCGCAGGTTCATAGTATAATCTCATGAAAATTGTAGAAAATTGTAACTTATTCATCTAGTGGGCGTTGCGTATGGAGGTAATCTCTTAATTAGCGACTTCATACTGGACTTCTATAGTAATATAGGTTGGTACTTGTCGAGTGCCCGCCTTCTTATTGGGTCCGTTGAATATGCAGGGATATAGTAGATGTCCATGTGGGAGGTTTCTGAGAATCTTCGGCGAATTAGTTTTATAAGTTTATGACACAAAAGGGGAAAGTATGAAATTATTAAACTGGGAAGTAAAGCTGGGGATTTCGCTCATTATTTTATCACTAGTTGTATACCTGCTCAAATTTATTATTCTCGGTGATCCCAATAATACCTATTATTACGTATTCAATGCTCTAGGCTTTCTCCCGTTAAATGTACTGCTGGTTACACTGGTACTTAATAAACTACTTATTTTAAGATCGAAACGTGAAAGGTTACAGAAAGTGAATATGGTCATAGGTATCTTTTTTAGCGAGGTTGGGACTGAATTACTTGCCTGTTTTTCAAAACAGGACCCGCTGCTTGATAAAATCAAGAAGCGGCTGATTATCGGGGAGAACTGGTCAGAAATAGAATTCACCTCAGTAAGTAATGAGCTCAAAACCTATAATTACCAGGTTGAAGCGCGCACAATTGCACTCAAAGCTATCCACCAGCGGCTATCGGGCAAGAGGGACTTTTTGCTCAGACTTCTCGAAAACCCGGTTTTGCTGGAGTACGAGTCTTTTAGCGAACTGCTGCGCGCGGTATTCCACCTGACAGAAGAACTGGACTGGAGAAAGGATCTTAACAGCCTGCCTGACTCCGATTTGCAGCATATTGCGAGTGATATCAGCCGGGCATACGAACACCTGGTAGTTCAGTGGCTAGCTTATTTGCAGTATTTAAATGAAAATTATCCCTACCTGTTTTCCCTTGCCCTAAGAACCAACCCGTTTGATGAGAATTCAACTCCCATTGTAAGTTAGCAGCTGAGCTCGTCATACATTTGTCTGAGATCTTTCTTTGAGATTTTACCAGTTGATGTCTTCGGCATGGCGTCTACTTCGATAATTCCCCTCGGCAATTTATAGGAGGCCAGGTTCTTTTTTAGAAAGCTTAGCAGTTCCTTTTTATTTAACTGCAATCCCTCTTTGGGAACAATAAATGCGCGCACTGTTTCCCCACGTTTTTTATCCGGCACACCTATGACCGCAGCTTCTTGCACGGCGGGGTGCTGGTAGATGATCTCTTCCACCTCTCTAGGGTAAACATTGAGGCCGCTGACAATCACCAGATCCTTTTTACGGTCAACTATAAAGATATAACCATCTTCATCTTTATAAGCCAAATCACCGGTATAAAGCCACCCGTCACGGAGTGCCTCCTCGGTTTCACCGGGCAGGCCATAGTACTCCAACATCACGATTGGGCCCTTGACAATAAGTTCTCCAATTTCTCCCCTCACTGTTTCCCTGCCATCACTGGTAACTGTTTTTACCTCAACGCCTGGAAGGGGCAATCCTATTGAGCCTGGTTTAGTTGCGCCCAAAGGATTGAAAGCAACAACAGGGGATGCCTCGGAAAGTCCATAACCCTCAATAACTTTTTTGCCGGTTTTAGCGTCAAAGCTGTTAATTACTTCCATTGGCAGAGAAGCCCCGCCCGCAACGAACAGGCGGACCCCGGCCAGATCGGCCGGTTTTGCCAGGGAGGCATAGTAACTGTACATGGCGGGAACCCCCATCACTATGGTAACACCCATTTCTCGGATCGTTGTGATGACCTCTCTTGGTGAAAATGTTTCAACAATGGTTATCGAGGCCCCGTTGTAGAGGGGTGTTGTGACACAGCAGGTCCAGCCAAAACTGTGGAACATCGGCAGGACGCACAGGGTATTATCACTCGCGGCAGGCTCGATGACTTTTGAGAATGCCGCGGCATCGGCAATCAGGTTACGGTGGGATAGCAGTGCTCCCTTGGGGCGGCCCGTAGTGCCGGAAGTATAGAGTATAACACAGGGGTCAGTTTCCTGCATGGTTATGACTGGCGCGGCAGGGTAAGAGGCGTGGCTCGATTCTTCATTTATATCTTGAATCAGGATTTGCATGGTTGGTGAAGCACTATCCCCGGCATCCAGTGCTATCGTCCTATCAGTTATCATATACCTGGCTTTAGCGTCTGCGAGTATAAAGGAGGCTTCCCGGCTGGTTAACATGGTGTTGAGGGGCACAACTGCTCCTCCCAGGCTGACCACAGCAAGATAGCTAAATATAAAATCGGCGGAGTTTTTGGCGAACAGTGCTACATTATCAGTTGGGCGTATTCCCTGGGCGTATAAGAAATTACGGTATTGGCCCACCTTCTTTTTCAGTTGGGCGTAGCTATATTTAGCGTCTTTTTCGTAGAGTGCAATCTTTTCGTCGGCCCCCTGCTGGATCAGTTCATAAACTAACAAATTTGTATCCTCCCTACCGCATAATAAATTATCAAAATCAACCGCAACATATAATAATACGATGAATCCTTAAAATCCCCTTTTTTTATTGAAAATATAATGCATTACTAATAATAGACAAAGTGGTTGCAAGATTACTCAGGCGTAAGCTGATAAATGCTCCTGGCCGTAGCTGACAAAATTGCCCCCCGTCAATTTTGTCAGCTACGGCCAGGGTAACGTTTTTACTTCCCATTATTACGCATATATTATTCTTTAATAGCTATTTCTTTTTTTTACATGCTAATATATAATATAATAAAACTATTGATTTTTAAGCATATGTATTAAGATTACTTGTGAGTTTTGGAACAAACTACTATAGACAATAATAGGTGTGTAAACAATGGTGCAAATATTATCAAACATAGAAGTCATTCTACTCAGCATCGTAAGTGAAAAACCTTCTTATGCCTATGAAATTGATAAGACAATTGAATGTCGGGATATGAGGAGATGGGTCAGAGTCGGAGTAGCCTCTATATATCAGGTATTAAAGAGGTTAGAGGAAAAAGATCTGGTTTATTCACAAAAGGAGAAAGAGGGTAGGATGCCGGATAGGAAAAGGTATTATATTACAGATTCCGGTAAAGTAGCCCTAGCTGAAGCTTCTAGAAGGTTGCTCTCCAATCTCGAATGGTATTACCTTGACCTGAACGTTGGCTTGGAAACCTCTGATATTTTAACCCCTGAGGAAATGACTAGCTGTTTAACCAAAAGGCTTGCTATAGTAAAGTCTAACATAAAAAGAATGAAAGAGAACTTTTCCGCTGGCATCGAGTTGCCATATAAGAAAAAAGAAGTTATTAAAAATCTAATTTATTTCCGTGAAGCAGAAGAGAGATTCTTACAGGAAATCCTTCAGGAGATTACTACGGAACAGCTATAGTAAGTTACTGTAATTTGCAAGTGTTGTATTATTATAGTATGTAAAATTGTTTTTTTTTAAGCAAATTACTATGAACTATAATAAAACTTAATACTATACTATAGCCTATAAATTTGCAGAAAATAGTATATACATCACTATAAAAAAGAGTGATTCTGGTTTAATCAATAGGATAATTGATGGCAGTACATGGGTAACGGTTTCAAGGTCAGAAAAATAAGGAAAAAAGAATCTAGCTACAGATCTCCTGCGGAGCTAAGTGAATGACGTACCATACGACGGGGTATTCTACTAGCGTATAAGTGTATAGTCGAAAAACCGAAGATGTTTTCAATGTTAACATAGCTTAACGAAAATAATCTAAAGGAGAATGATGAGTATGGCGAAAGTGATTACTGCTGTACAAGCTGCGGAACTTTTTAAGGATGGAGACTATGTGGCCTCATCATCTTTTGCTCTAGCCGGATGGGCTGAAGAAATTGCGCTAGCCCTTGAGGAAAGGTTCCTACAAACCGGTCATCCTAAAGATCTAACCCATATCCATGCCGGTGGCGCAGGTAACTTCCAAGGCAGAGGCGGCGGTCATTGGGCTTATGAGGGAATGACGAAAAGATACATTATTTCGCATGCCGGCTCAGAACCCCAGGTTATGGAGCAAATTGCAAGTAACAAATGTGAAGCCTTTAATTTCCCGCTTGGAGTTATTTTGCAATTGTACAATGATATTGCCAGAAGGGGCCCCGGCGTTTTCACCAAAGCTGGATTGAGGACCTTCATCGACCCGCGTTTTGACGGCGGCAGGTTCAATGAAAAAACCCGTGAGTGCGAGGATATCATTGAAGTCAAGGAACTAAACGGGGAAGAGTGGCTGTGGTATAAACCGTTCCCAGTTAATATCGCGTTCTTAAGAGCTACCTCTGCAGATGAAAAAGGCAACATTACGAATGAAAAAGAAGGCCCGAACCTGGAATTACTGCCGATAGCCCAGGCAGCCAAAGCCAGCGGTGGTATCGTCATAGTCCAGGTGGAGAGGATAGTCAAAAGTGGAACTTTACATCCCAAGCAAATTAAAGTTCCTGGTATCATTGTGGACTATATTGTAGTTGCAGAAAAACCTCAAATGCAAACCATGACTACCTTGTATAATCCTTCCTTCTCAGGCGAAGTAAAAGTTCCAATGAAAAGTATTCCTCCCATGCCCATGGGTACGGACAAAATTATCTGTCGCCGGGCAGCCATGGAAGTGCGCCCGGGAGCGATCAGTCTGGGTATCGGCATCCCGCAGGGTGTGGCCAGTATCATTGCCGAGGAAAAAGCTGATAGTAAAGTCACCCTTATGTCCGAGTCCGGCAGCATCGGCGGCATCCCTGGAGTAGGCGGTGATTTTGGAAGCCACTGGAACGCTGAAGCGTCGATTGAGCAGCCCGCCCATTTTAACTATTATGACGGCGGCGGCCTTGACATCGCTGTATTTGGTCTGGCTGAATCGGATCCGGAGGGCAACTGCAACGCCAGTGTGTTCAACGGTAAGGTTTTCGGGGTCGGCGGCTTCATTAACGTTGCCACGAATGCCAAAAAAACGATTATGGCGGGCACTTTCACTGCTGCTGGACTAAAAGTCAAGACCGGAGACGGCACCCTGACCATTGAAAAGGAAGGCAAGTTTAAGAAATTCCTGAATAAAGTTGCGCAAATTTCCTTCAGCGGGCCATATGCCAGAGAAATAAACCAGGAAGTCATGTTTATCACCGAGAGGGCCGTTTTAGAACTAACAAAAGACGGTTTAGTCATAACCGAAATTGCGCCTGGTATCGATATGCAAAAAGATGTGCTGGATCAAATGGAATTTAAACCGAACGTTTCGCCGGATCTGAAACTAATGGATGCGGGGATTTTTAAGGAAGTATGGGGCGAAGGTAAATTAAAGCAGATCATTGAAGGTTAATGTTCTTTGCTAAATATTACTTTCATTGAATTAAAACCATTATCGTAGCGAAGCATGGGACTTGACATGGAGAACTCCAGTATTAGCCCTTGAATTGTAGGGCGCTCCATGTCAAGGACGGCCATGTACGATACTTAAAGTTGGACAGGTGCTTTAACAACTTCCCTATTTTGACAAATAAATGCAAGACCCAGCTGCTGTGGAGAACACAGTGTGGGTATTAATGCTTACGGTATTCTACATGAAAACAGAACGTTTGGAATAAATAAAGCAATTTGATTAAAGGGAGTGATGTTAATGGCGAAAGTTATTACAGTAGCACAAGCAGCAGAACTGTTCGTTGATGGGGACATAATTCTAGGAGCCTCTTTCGGACAGAGTGGTTGGCCGGAAGAAATCGGTCAGGCCATCGAGAAACGTTTTCTGGAGTCAGGTCATCCCCGTGATATGGTTCATGTTCATGCGGCAGGCTGCATACCGGCAGATTGCTTCGCACATGAAGGTCTGTTAAAGTGGGATGTTTCTTCGCATGAAAGCACTACTCCCCAAATCGCAAAGCTAATCCAGGCTGATAAATTACCCGCATGGTATATGCCTTTGGGAACAATGCTGCAGATGTACAGAGAACAAG
>JAQVOH010000034.1 GCA_028702695.1 Desulfotomaculaceae bacterium | reverse complement strand
CGTTTCCATTACAACCCATCTTCCAGACATGGTACTATCAGAGGGGTGAGCTGGTCCCCAAAGCGTGAGCAGGTAGGTGATTTTTTAGGGTGCCAGACTGGTGTGCTTTTTGAGTAGCAAATCCAGCAGACCACAAAGGGGTGAAGTAGTCATGAATCAGCCTTCCGGTATTGAACTGGAAAAACTAATTCAAGATAGTGTACGGGAAATGGTTGAATCGGCTGCTCCTCCCCCGCTGGATCAATCCTGGGCACGTTTTGAAAAAAAGCTGCAAGAGCAACAGCCCGATTTAGTAAAACATCCCGTAATAAAAAGTAAAAATCTTTTATCTTTGCGCCTGGCCATAGCGGCGGGTATTATTGTACTTTTAGCCGGAACCCTTTCTGTCTCTTTTCCAACAAAGACCCGAGCGTTAGGTGTAAAAATAGTGAATATTGTAGGGACCTTGAGCAACGGCACACAGATGAATGTCAGGACTGAATATAAGCATAATGAACCAGACCAGCAACCCCCGCCCGGTGAAGGAATCAGAGAAGTTGATATCGGGCAGGAAACTGCCGTTTCAATAGATGAAGCCAGGTCGGTTTGTCCTTATCCCTTGGCGATTCCTAAATATTTGCCTCCCGGCTTTGCGCTTGATACGGTCAAGCTTCAGGAAATGGTAAACCCGGTTGCAAGAGTTACGATGCGTTTTACCGGCTCTGATGCAAGTTACTTCTTGTTTACTCAGGTTAACTCACCCGGCGAATACGCTCAAGGGTACGGCTACGACTTGGAAGACGCCACCGTAGAAGATTTTATAGCCGGGGAAAACAACGGCAGGCTTGTCACATTTAAAAATAATAAGATAAAATCTTTGTGGATTAAGCAGGGTGTGGTTTATTCGCTGGAGGGAAACATCCCGAAAGAAGATGCCTTAAAAATAATCGAATCCATGTGAAAGGGCGCCTAATGCGCCCTTATTTAATTCGCATAAATATATCCGGAATAAGACAACGCTGACTCGTTATAACCATTTTCGGTCAAGCCATGCGTGGCCTTTGTCCTGTAATAATATCCTGTTGCTACCTGCAGTCCCTTGGCCCCGTCTACATATGAGTCTGCATACCGCTCAAAGGGCCAACTCGCCATATCAACCCAATTGCTGCCATCCCAGCGCTGTAGATACAGCCTGACTATGATGTAATCTACTGTCTGATAAGCCTGGGTGAAACCGGTAATATTCAGATAACCGTCACCTACATAATTTATGTCGCACCCCCAATCCTGCAGGTAAAGCAGGGACTCAATGCTTGCCTCTTTAAATGGCTTGTTTGAGCCCGGAGGCGCTTTAGTCCCTGGAGCAGCTGCAAAGGCAGCGCTGGTTGCCGTAAGTAAAACAACCACTAACAGTAAAAAAAACGTACACTTCTTAAACCTCATCAAACCAATCTCCCCCTTTGAAAAAATTTGCTACATTAGGACGTCTGAGAATTTGTTTAGGATCCATTTTTATGAAAAATTTTTTAAAATATTTTCCTAATTTATGGATCCTGAAGCCGTTTTCATTCGTCTTAATGTGAATGCATTTTCTAGGCATGCAAATCAAAATATGTTTGGAGGGGGTGATTCCTTGACTCATCTCTAGAGATTAATTCTCCGATGGGGAAAATGACCTATAGCTTAAGCCTTAACCCTATATGTTTTGCAGGTTTCAGAGAATCCAATGTTTTATGAAGGGAGAGTTTGAAAAAATGAGGTTCCCATTTAAAATCTTCAAAATATCAACAATAATTGGAATTGCAATAAGCCTGTTTTTGGTATGCGCTTTTTCCGTTTTGTTCACCAATGGTGTAAATGCACAAACAAGTGGTAATGACAATGACCCTTGGTTGGTCAAACCAGTGTTACACTATCTGCTTTATACCCAGGATACGAAATTAGAATCCGATGTCCAGCAATTGAAATCAGATATAGGTTTGACAAATGAAGAGCTTGAACAATTGCGATCAATAGCAGCGGAGGAGTTTTTAAAATGCAGGGAATTTAAAAAACAGGGGGATATTTCAATTAAATCCGATATTTCTTCTCAATATGTATATGCTACTCAATATGACGCCTTTACTGATAGAGAAGCATCACTACCGGACAAGTACCTTAAATTTGCCAACCGTGGCTGGAGCTACGAATATCCAAACCCACCTTATACCATAAATATACGGTCTAAAGTAGTTGGACAACCCGAGTATTGGGCATATAATGTTTTAGTAAGAGAGGTCGGTCCGTGGAATGAAAACGATAATTACTGGGACTCCGCTACTGGAAGCAATCCCAGGAGAATATTTACTGATCTTCCACTAGGAAAACCAGAAGCCGAAGCAGCATATTTCGATAACTACAATAACGGGTTAGATGAGTTTGATAGGACCGTACTGAACCCTGCAGGTGTTGATCTTTCACCTGATGTTGCTAATGAACTTGGATTTGGAGGACCTCTGGTAAGTCGCTGGGTTGAGGTGTTTTATACAGATTTACCCTAATCTCTAATCCATATAATCACTCAGCTCCTTATTGTTGGAGCTGAGTGATACTCTTTTTCCCTTCACCCTGTAATTGCTGCTTATTTTATTCAAGTAGGAGGTTGATATTTTGACAATTAGGAACAGCTTTAGGTTAGGCATAATAGGTTTAATATTTGCAGGCCTGGTGATTATTTTCGTCACTAATTATAACATAACTTCAAAAAATAATAATAAAGAACGGACAGATATTGGCCAGGACTATAAAAAAATAGAAAAAAAACAAAATGAGTCTAACCAGGCACAGAATGTCGATCATTTTGACTCAAAGGGCGAAGAATGGTTATATATTAGTATGGACTATAAAGAAATAGAAAAAATGCAAAGTGAAACTGCTCAAGGACATCAAGTCGGTCGCCTTAACCCTGAGGACGTAGCAATGGATTTCGTAGATCGCTCTCTGGGAATTGGTATTTTAGTTATTAAAAAAGTTGAGAAAAGTGATGGCGGAAACGCAAGTATAATCTTATCAACTTCAAAAGGCATCATAGAAACGTACTTGGAAAAACCAAATCGAAAAGATCCTGGTGGCATATGGGTAGTAAAAAAGTACCGATGGATTCGTTGATTGAGAACGAAATGAGCTGTTCCCGATAAAATAGACACACTAAACTGCCGGTTGCTTTAAATTACACAGTTTCTTACGGGGTTACCTACCCCAGCAGCATTAAGGGAGGCGGACAAGCTGATTATGCTGCCTTAGCCACTTCTTTCTGCCTGAACTGATGCTTGAATTCAAAAGGCGTCAAGTAGCCCAAACTGGAGTGCCGCCGCTGCCGGTTGTAAAAAACCTCTATGTAATCGAATATGGCCTCTTTGGCTTCTTCTCGTGTTTTGAAGCGACGCAGGTGGACAAGCTCATTTTTCAAGGCACTGAAAAAGCTCTCCGCACAAGCATTATCATAACAGTTACCTTTGCGACTCATGCTGGGGATAAAGCCATTCTCCCTAAGTAGAGCCTGATAGGCATGACTGGCGTACTGAACACCACGATCAGAATGATGGATTAGCCCTTTTAAAGGGTGCTCCCGGCCAATAGCTTGCTTCAGCGCCTGGATGACAAGCTCCTTGGTCATGGTACTGTTCATGGCAATTCCCACTACGTCTTTGCTGCAAAGGTCTACAACGCTTGCCAGGTAGAGCCAGCCTTCACCGGTCGGGATGTAACTCATATCACTTACCCACACGGTGTTGGGAGCTGAGGTCTGGAAGTTCTGGTTTAGAAGGTTTTCTGCCACTGGTAAGCTGTGCTTAGAATTTGTAGTGGCCTTATACTTCCTTGGGCGGACAGACTGAATACCATTTGCCTTCATCAGACGATATACACGGTTCTTCCCGCACCCAAACTGCTCTTTGACATCAGCATGTACCTTGCGGACACCATAAAGTCCACGGCTCCGGGTATGGCTCTTGCGAATTGCCATAAGGAGCTTTTCATCAACTAGTTGACGACAGCTGGAAGGACGCTTCTTCCATGCATAATAACCGCTTCTGGATACTTGCAATACCAGGCACATCTTTTCCACCCGAAACTTGAAGCGATGTAGGTCAATGAACTGATACCTTATTTCCGGTGGTTTGCAAAGATGGCCGTCGCTTTTTTTAGGATGGCGTTTTCCTCACGTAAATCCAGGTTTTCACGTTTCAACCGGCGAAGTTCCTCTTCGTCTGGTTTCAAGTGGCCGCTGCCCCGGAAGGAATTATCTTTATCGGCTGTAAACTCTTTGATCCAGAGTTGAAGAGTATCATAACTGATGCCAAGATCTGCTGCAACACTGGTTATTGCCCGTCCTTTTTCTGTCACCATCTTAACTGCACCAATTTTGAAATCCTTATCGTACCGTGTTCCTCTTGTTGCCATAATGGACACCTCCTGCTGAGTTAATTTTACCTCAGTTCTATGTGTCCATCAAACCGGATACGGGGCAGACTGCTACAACTTGAATTTCGAACTTAGAATTGTTCGTCATAATAAAAACCTCCTTTCTAAATTCATAATATTATTTACCTTACTTCCTAGGCATTCTTACATCAAACTAATCCGGAATTTTGTAGTAATAAGAAGCTGAGAAGCGCACTAATTCAATTCTCACGCTGGTAATGCGTCTATAACAACCAGCCGTAATCCTGCCTGCAGTCTACGACCGCATCCACATACACGGCGTCTCTTTTCACTTGATAAATCAACAAATACCGTTTCGCCATCAGGAACTTGCGGTATTTTCCAGCAGGTATCAGCGGATCGGCAAGCCATGGGTTGCGCCCTGGGAATTCCTCCAGAGACTTTGCTTTCTCGTTAAACTCAGCAATGAGTTGTTGCGCCGCCGTTTCACTGACCAGCGCCAGAAAGCGGGAATGAGATACCAGCATCTGCGCCGCGTCATCGGAGATAATTACCTTGTATATTTTATTCCCGTTTTCCATGCAGTACCTCTCTTACAACGGCTTTCATCATGGAGGATACCTCGTCAATGGAATAACCGCTTTTGCCGATCAACCGGTCTTCCTCAGCGGCAATCAAGTTTTCCCGAAGGCGCAGCATGCTCTCGCGTCTTGCAAAGGCTTCAATATCCATCACCACCAGATCGCCCTCGCCGTTCTTGGTCAGGTACACCGGTTCACCCGACCGCTTGCATAGCTTAGAAATCTCATTGTAATTTTTGCGGATTGCGGCGGACGGCTTGATATTCATCATCCTGATCACCTCATTTGGTAGTATTATTATATCATTAAAGTATGCTTATCGTACTACATCGAAGACGGTTTGTAAATCTCTTGGTATACACTATCGCTTAAAGTCGAATGGAACAAGCTCCTAAATGCCAGAGCATGAAGTGGCGTGATACAGGAAAATATTCGGTAGAGACGGACACATAAAAAAATGGCCAGTAGTTCCATTAAAAGAACGAAGATTTTAATCACGGCATAGATGTTTCGGAGATTTACTAAGCTCTATAACTCAAGTTCAGTCATAACTATAGATAAAAAAATGATAACCGGAATAATAAGGATAATTCTTTGTTTTTGCACCAAACCACATTTACTGCTCAAATCTTTCACCCCCAACCATATATAGCATAAAAAACCACTTGGATGAATGGTCTTATGAGCATAGCGGAGCGGTGATTCCAGCAACCTTCTCCGGGAGGATTACTTACAATAAATGGATATTTTACTGAACCTGTTTGACCCTTAGAGGGATATGTCGTTTCTTTGTAGAATCCATAATCAACAAGAAAAGGCAAACCCGTACAAAAGTCGGGGGCGCAAAGCCATGGGTCTAAAGCCGCAGGGAGGCTATGATCGCCAGGCTGCCGTGTAGATAAAGCAGCCTTCCCTGCCCAAGCAAGTTTAGGGGAGGTTTTTAAATTTGCAAGTAGAAATGATTGTGCAAAAACTCAAAAATTGTGATATGCAAGTTTTACGGCTGGTCTACGAGCTCTTCTATAAATCAGTCTATCAGGCAGCTTTTTTTATCACCAGCGACACATGCCTGGCTGAAGACGCCGTCCATGAAGTCTTTTTGAAACTTTCAAGCAGGATCGACCAGCTTGAAGGCCCCTCAAAACTGGAAGCCTGGCTATGTCGTATGGCTTCCAACACGGCCAAGGATATCATTCGCCACCGTTCCAGGAGTGGGCTTTTCGCCGAGACCAGGAGTGTTTACTCGGACAATCAGACGGTCTCCCCGGAAACAGTTCTACTGGCTAATGAAGATAAGATAACTATCAAACAGTATATTGAGCACCTTCAACCAGCATATAAAATAGTTATTTATTTAAAATATTATCAGGACTTGCCAGTTGAATTAAAGATAGCTTACGAGCAATGGTTGAATCAGCTGCCCCTCCCCCGCTGGCAGAATCCTGGGCACGTTTTGAAAAAAAGCTACAAGAGCAAAAGCCCGATATAGTAAAGCATCCCGCAAAAAAAATTAAAAATCTTTTACCTTTACGCTTGGCCATAGTGGCGGGTATTATTGTACTTTTAGCTGGAACCCTTTCTGTCTCTTTTCCAACAAAGTCCAGGGCGTTAGGCGTAAAAATAGTGAATATTGTAGGGACCCTGCTCAGCGGCACACAGATGAATGTCAGGACTGAATATAAGCATAATGAAACCAGCCGGCAACCCTCGCCCGGTGAGGGAATCAGGGAAGTTGATATCGGACAGGAAACTGCCGTTTCAATAGATGAAGCAAGGTCGGCTTGTCCTTATCCCTTAGCAATTCCTAAATATTTGCCTCCCGACTTTACACTTGATACGGTCAAATTTCAGGAAATGGTAAGCCCGGTTGCAAAAGTTACGATGCGTTTTGCCGGGTCTGATTCAAGTTACTTCTTGTTTACTCAGGTTAACTCACCCGGCGAATATGCTCAAGGGTACGGCTACGACTTGGAAGACACCACCGTAGAAGATTTTACTGCCGGGGAAAACAACGGAAAGCTTGTCACATTCAAAAACAATAAGATAAAATTTTTGTGGATAAAGCAGGGTGTGGTTTATTCGCTGGAGGGAACGCTCCCGAAAGAAGACGCCTTAAAAATAATTGAATCCATGTGAAAGGGCGCCTAAAGCGCCCTTATTTAATTCGCATAAATATATCCGGAATAAGATGACGCCGACTCGTTATAACCATTCTCGGTCAAGCCATGAGTAGCCTTTGTCCTGTAATAATATCCTTTTGTTACCTGCAGTCCTTTAGCCCCGGCTACATATGAGTTTGAATACCTTTCGAAGGGCCAACTCGCCATGTCAACCCAATTGCTGCCGTCCCAGCGCTGTATATACAGCCTGACCATGATGTAATCTACTGTCTGATAAGCCTGGGTGAAACCGGTAATATTCAGGTAACCGTCACCCACATAATTTATGTCGCTCCCCCAATCCTGCAGATAAAGCAGGGACTCAATGCCTGCTTCTTTAAATGGCTCGTTTGCTTCCGTAGGAGCTTTAGAGCCAGGAGCAGCTGCAAAGGCAACGCTGGTTACCGCAAATAAAACAACCACTAACAGTACAAAAAACGCACACTTCTTAAACCTCATCAAATCAATCTCCCCCCTTATTAAAAAAGTGCTACCTTAAGACGTCTGAGAATTTGTTAAGGATCCATTTTTCAGGAAAATTTTTAAAAATATTTTTCTAATTTATGGATCCTAAAGCCGTTTTCATTCGTCTTAATGTGAATCGTTTCTATAGGGGGTGAATCCAATGGACCTTTTCAATTAAAAGTGGTTCATGAGGTAGCTCAGGAACAGCCCGTACAAGCTAGTGTCCATAAGCATCCGAACAAACCACTAGTCAAGCCTACACCAGATAATTAATCAGAACATACCAAAACGACAACGGCAAACTTTGCAGGATATGGAAAATCAAAACATGCTATGCGTCTCCTAATGATGCTGTTTGATGTCTTGTTCACAAGTTTCAGCTTAGGTAAGGGGTGAAGCTAATGGTCAGAATAAGGCTCAATGCAGGTAGCATTATTGGCATTATTAATGCATTAATACTAGCATATGCTGCTTGGGTTAAGCTTGAAACGAGCAATTGCTATTTCTGCAACCAAACGACTTACTTGCCTATTAGCGATTTAACCTTAGCTTATCTCGGAATTGCAATGTCATTATTCTTAGCGGCGTTGGCATATGCAGCTAAGGTAAACAAGAAGTTTGGACTTTTGGCTTTGGCGCTTTCTGCAGCCAGTGCCGTGGTATCGTCCTACCTTGTTGCAGCTCAGGTAATTTCGCGACATATTTGCTATTTATGTCTCGTGGGTGATATCGGCTTTTATTTATTGTTTGTAGCTATTTTGCACATTACTGTACTTAAACCATTCTGGTATCTGGTCGATATTGGTTGTTCTCGTACTAAGTAAGTGTTTTATAGTAGGAAACGGAAAGATCTCCCTCAATGGCGACCGGAAAAAGGATCACTTCCCCAGGTGAAGTCATAAACATCGGCGCCCTCCGTGCCAGTTATTTCCTTTTCCGTACCGGTAGACAAATCCCTCACCCAAAGGCAGCCCCGCCATTCCTTTTGGAAGACGAATGCCGTCCTGTTCGGATTCCAAGACCATTGAGGCCTACCTGACTCAGAGTTTAAGGACATCAGCAGGAAGAGTTTTCCGGTCGGGACATCAAAGATACAGAATTCCGCGACGCCGGGGTCTGCCCCTTTGTGTCCACCGGCTGGCATAGCGATGAATGCCAGCCGGTCGGCGCTCAGCCAGTGCAGACCGTAGAGCCATTTGCCAGGCGTTTGGTATAGCGTGGTGACCGAACCACCGGTGGTAACCTCGTAGATTCCGTTCTTGGGCCCCTCGGCTAAGTTGTTAAAAGTGTAGCCGAAAAAGGTGACGGAGGATCCGTCCGGCCTCCAGGAGAAATCTTCTGCCCAGAGCTCGTTGCCGTCATTGTCGGCTGACGTAATTAATGGCACAGGGCTTTTATCCCAGACCAAGTTATATATCAGCGTGGCCCGCACGTCCGTGTGTCTATTTTCGAAGGCCATGCCGCTGCCGTCAGGGTTGAAGGCGCACGTTTGCACAGGGATTTTTCCTGTTATCGAGGGAGAAAGGTTCTTCCCATCGGACGAAGCCGAATGCAGTGTAGATCCGCCGAAAACTTCGTCTCCTTCAGTTACAATCAGTTTGCCATCTCCCGGGGAAAGAGCCGCCCACACAAAGCCAGTGTCAGGCAGTCCGAGGCGGGAAGCCGACAGGAGTATGGTTTGCCGCCCGGTCGAAAAGTCGATGCTCATCACGTCCCCGGTTATATTTCTGGCACTATTAGTCCTTATAAAGAGTAGTGTGCTTTTCTCCGGCAGGTAGTAGGGACGACAATTATAGCCGGTGTTTGTCAGGGGTACAGGCGCCGCACCGTCCAGACGTACGACGTAAAGATTTCCGTCCCGGGTAAAAACAATGGGCGGGTTATCTCCCGAGATGTCCATCTTGTTATTAATGGCCAAATCGGCCCCGACGGACGGGGTGGTTACCCCCGCTGCCAGGCTGGACGGGGAAGTCTGATCCGGGGACGACATGCGAGCAAAGTGTCCATGCAGCCGCCAGACCACACCTAAGACCAAGATAAGCACCAAGGCAGTACAAATACTTAATAAGACGCTTCTCTTCACGCGCTAAACACTCTCCTCTTTGCTCAGAAGATTCACTGGCACCTTGTGAAAGGGCGCCCTAATGCGCCCTTTCTTAATTCGCATAAATATATCCTGAATAAGAAGACGCCGGCTCGTTATAACCATTTTCGGTCAAGCCATGAGTGGCCTTCGCCCTGTAATAATAGCCTGTTGTTACCTGCAGTCCCTTGGCCCCGCCTGCATATGAGTCTGCATACCTCTCAAAGGGCCAACTCGCCATATCAACCCAATTGCTGCCGTCCCAGCGCTGTATATACAGCCTGACCATGATGTAATCTACTATCTGATAAGCCTGGGTAAAACCGGTAATATTCAGATAACCGTCACCTACCAATTTATGTCGCACCCCCAATCCTGCAGGTAAAGCAAGGACTCAATGCCTGCTTCTTTAAATGGCTCGTTTGAGCCCGGAGGAGCTTTAGACCCGGGAGCAGTTGCAAAGGCAACGCTGGTTACCGTAAGGAAAACCACCACTAACAGTACAAAAAAGAACACTTCTTAACCTCAGCACTCCTGTTTTTCTAATGGATATATAGTATTATTTATTTAATATATAGGTATATAGATACAATCGACAATGCTGATTTAATAATTCCTTTGAAGCAAACAACCAGTAACATTAAGACGAATGAAAACGGTTTTAGGATCCATAAATTAGAAAAATATTTCTAGAAAATTTTCTGATAAGGTGGATCCCATTTGCTTTCTCAAACGTCTTAATGTTCGAATTAATTTTAAGAGGGGGAGATTGGTTTGTCTGTACCAGATATATTTTTTATTGGAATATCTATCATGTTGTTATCATTTGCTTATGGTTTTAGTATTGGTAAAATAACAGTGCTATTAGCTATTGGTTGGTGGATGTACTTTATGTTGTTAAGTAAAAACCCTGAAGTGAAGAATTTTAAGGTTAGAGTAGCTTTAGGAATATTTCTGTTAATCACATTCATTGAATTTTTTATATTATAAATTCAAGTTTCTCACTTGGAAAATAGCCTTAAAGCCGAGGCAGGCGGGATGCTATAATTGAACAGGTTTATAAAAATGCTGAAGCAACTATTGATGCAAAAAAGAGCCATAATACCCAAAGGAATTATGTAAATAGCCGCGAGATATTTAAAAATATTATTTCCGTAACCCCTGATTAGCGCCAGGCACAAGAGCAGTCCAAGCAGTTGAGCCACCAGTCTGGCCGTATCAAAAGATAGATATAAAACTAAAATGGCACTGACGCCAATGGAGTTTAATACCATATGCAAATTTATAAATACCGGGGCCCCTATAATAATCGTCAATAAAAGCCTTTTATTCCGGTAGGGCAGGATCAGGACCTTAAACCTATTTACTAAGACACCTTCTCGTCCTGTTCCCAGCTTTCCCTGTATTGTAAAAGCCCGTATAAAGCTATTAGAATTCCGATCAGGTTTACAATCATACTTATTGAGTTCATATAAGTACTGACGATTTGATGAAGAGCTTCTTTGTTATTATATAGAAGATGTTCAACAATTATAGACCGTAATTCATATACGCCTGCGTTCAGCACACCCACCGCCAGGGCAATTCCTTGAAACTTGAAGAAAGGGTTTGTAAATGCACGGTAAAACCGGAAGCAAAAACTAACTACCAGCAATTGCAGCGTGGGAGCAATTATCTTTATCACGACATTGATATTCTTGAGGTTTATTGAGCTCCATAATTTCATTTCAGTCAAAACTATGGATAAAAAGAACAAGATCAGGATGATAAAGATAACAATTCTTTGTTTTTGTTCCAAGTACCCCAACTCCCTAAATCCACTAGTTTTCGAACAGGTATTAGCGCAACCGCTAACCTTAATCACAAAGCAATCTTAGCCTTAATCTATATGCCTCCATATTGGGCAGAGGGAGCATTATCACTGGAATACGGGGGCATATTTTGGCTATCTCTTAAATATTATTTTGCCATCACTGGAATATTGAGCAATATTGTCCGAATTATCCAGATCTATCACCCACTTTTCCCCGTCAAAGATAACTGGATATTTCATTGTTAATATCAGGTCGTTTTCGCGTATTTCTACTATTGCTGTTGCATGTTTGTTGTCAACCTTCTGCACAGATTCAATCTGGTATCCCAAAAAATTATCCTTCTCATTGTCAAACATTTGGCGGCGCGTAGATAATGGTAGCGAATCAATACTATTGCTTACAATTGCATTGAAATCTTTTTCCAATGTTGCATTAAAAAAGGCTTCAACCGCATTACGGGCCGATTGTTCGACAGATTGTGAGATATAGGCTTGTATTGAAAAGAATAAACAGATACAAATAGCAGATAGTATTATGAACTTCCATTTATAATGACCAATATTTAACACAATTCTCGATTCTCCCTTCTTAATTTTAATATTTTGTTTAGAGATAATCGAAACAGAGAATAATCCTTCAATTTGCTACAGTTATCCCGCGTATCAAAAAAAATGGCTTGAAGAAGAGGATGTTTGTTATATAGTCCACAAAATATCCTGTTGCATCAAGCCATTTTGGTTAACAATTTAATAATTGGCGGCCCGCAGGCGTGGCGCGGCCCTGGTCACCAGAGAGGCCAGTTCGGCCCAGGAAGCGTTGTCGGCAGGCCGGAAGAGGCCGTTTTCGTCCCCCCGCATCAGACCCAGACCGCAGGCTATGGCAACGTAATTGCGGGCTTTTTCCGACACCAGCCCGGCGTCGATAGCTTTTAGTTCGATCTTTGCCGGCATCTCGGCAATCTCACCATAGCCGAGCGCCCGCACCAGCCAGACCGCCAGGACTTCCCTGGTAACCGGCTGCTCCGGTAAGAAATGCGCCCCTCCTTCCAGCACGCCCCTGTGTACAGCGGCCTGGATCGCAGCATAATCCCGGTCATCTGGGGCAACATCATTAAAAGTAATTTCTTCGTAGTCTTGCCGGTATGATTGGTAGCCGCTATCATTCGCGCTCATCAGCACCCGAATGGCGTCCCTGCGGCAAACCGGCCCGTCCGGGTCAATACTGTCAGCCGGCAGCAACCCGCTGGCAGCCAGGACAGACAGGGGAGCGTAAGCCCAGTGTCCTTGAGGAATTGAAGCTTTGTCTTCCCCCACCGGCAGCGGCCTTCCTCCTCCCAGGATTACGGGTTGCCCGGTACGGGCGTCTATTCCTTCACCCAGTTTCCCGTCAAAGACAAGGCACAGAGCCGGGTGATTTCCCGGCAAAAGGGACCCCAGCTCAGGACCAGCTTCGTCCCAGGGAAAGAAATAGGCTAACTTTAAGCGCATATTTTCCAAAAAAGCCTTTTCTGCTTCCGTACGGGTGATTATTCCTTCCGTAGAAGAAAAGCGCACAGCATGCCAATCGCAGTCGTAGCTGGTAACCTCACCGGCGGCATCTACTGTTATCCTGATTCCATCATGCAGGAAGGGCACACCATTAACCAGTCGCACAAAACTGAAGTTGTGCTGCCCCATCAATTTGTTGAAGCTGTATAAGTCACTCTGCTGCGCCTCAAGCAACAGCTCCAGCCTTTCAGGGTGGATTAACTTGATTAAGTCCACCGCCTTGGCGCGCGCAGCATCACGGGAAATAGCCTTTTCTGTACCGGCCGCGCTTTGCCCGCTCCCGGTATAATTATTAAAATAGCTTGTTATTTCCCCGGTTTGAGTATCTATCCCTACACTTCGCACACGGCGCTCTACCCCTGTTTTCGGTATATTTTCCCCTTCTATTAAACTAAAGTGCAATGATTCGTCAAAGAATACACCATCATTGCCAGCACCGCCGCCACTATGGGTGACTTCCCCTGCAAGACCGAGCTTTTTAAAAAATTCACGCGCTGTCTTTTGGGTATCGGCCTGACTTATTTTAGCATCTGACAGGCCGGCCACCCCCGGCTCAACCGCATCTGCTCCGGCAGAAGGCACGGGCAAGCTGGCAAAGCGCTTGCACTGCGCAAGTGAAATCTTTTTCCCGTCCATGGTTAAGGCTTCGCCACTAACCGGGTCGAGCCTTAAACCAGGGCTGTTCAACTGGTAAATCAGGGACGCTCCCGGCACCCCCGAAGAAGCCTCATTACCTGCTTCCGTCACCTGGTAGCACAGGATGAGTCCCAATTCGTTCAAGGCCCGGGCTTCCAGACCTTCAGGCAGCGCTCCCGGCCTTGGGAAAACCACGTCCCGGTGCCAGTTCACCCTAAAATGAACCAGTTGCCCGCTGAAGATGTCAATTCCCATGTAAATGCCGTCACCTTCCACCGGAATACCGTTTTCCACCCTCTCCCAGGAAAAACTATAGGAGCTTTGCATTGCGCCACGAGGGTTAAAATTATAAGAATTCTCTTCCGACGGGCGGGTGCGGGTAAAGTCAGCCGGGCAGTACTTTTTGGCGTATTCCTCCGCCTTCTGCCGCGCCACTTCCTCTGTAACCGGAGCAGCGCCGCTTCCCATACCGGCAGAGAGACTGTTACGATACATGCTAACCAGAGCCCCGGTATCCGCGTCAAGCGCGATGCTGGAATTTCCCGCCCGCCTTCCGGAGCCGGACAGATCGATCCAATCCAACTGCCAGGTCCTGGTGTTGCCTTGATAATCATCATTCAGTTGGATTCTTAACTCTTTTCCTTCCAACATTTCCGGAAACATTTCCCGGGCGATCTGCATGGCTCTGTCCTGGGAAATAGCCGTCGTTTCGCGCTCTACGTCCTGCTCTGCCACCGGCGCCTTTGCTGTGACCTCTGCAGCATTTACCGTTACCTCCGCCGCACATACACCTGTGAAGAAGCATAGTGACAATAACACCACTGTGACGCAAGGCAACCTTTTCATTTTGACCCCCTCCTTGATATTTTTTTTAACCACTTTGAATATGCAGGTGTGAATTCAGCTACTATTGATAAAAGTTAGCTAGCAAACTTGCAGCAGGTGCTAGAATGACCTGCCCCAATAACGTACCCAACAATTTTGCACCTATTAACAAGACAACCAGGGTTTTTACATCACTGTATGGCCTGTCCCCTCTGAACGCCTGATCTGTAATTATCGCTGCTCTGGGATCGACAACCAAGGTCAGTAAAATTGTAGCCACTCCGTTAATCATTCCTGAGGAGGAAGAAGCCGCCAGCTGATACTCCGGAGCAACAAGCGTTGCGGAATAGAAAGCAGCCAGCACCCCAACAGTATAAATTGCTGTGAGCAATGTGTTAAAAATTAGTAGCCTTTTAGGGATATCGCGCCACCGAATACTTTCAAATGTCCGTTTGGATGGCAATGCACTGTTTTTAGCAATAAGCTTTATATTGTAAATACTGAGACTCTGAATTACGAGTAATGATACTGAACCAGTTGACTCCAGCCTGGCTACTGCGGCATGAAAAACCTTAAGGAATGTTGGGATCAGGATTATTCCAGCTAACGTACCACCTGTTGAAGCAAATATTACTTTATGTATTTCGTTAATCGGATCAACATACATTACAATGCTTGCACCGATTAATCCCCCAATTAGCGGGCCTTGCAGCATATTAGCTGTTCGCGAGATGAGCACAAAAACGTTAAAAAGAGAGGTCGATAATGCAAACTGTCCACTTTTAACTGCGCTCAGCCTAACCGAGTAAGAAAGTGTATCTATTAAGTGAATAATAAAAGTTAATAATATTAAATTGTATAAATACCTTTCCATTAATCAAACCCCTATCCTGGGCCTCTCAGCTTTTTATTGTCCTGGGGTAATAGGGCACTAATATTTCTTAGACCTATCAACAATATGAGCATTCCGGAATTTAGCTCATTATGGTAACTATAGAGAATTTCCACAAAATAACCATAATGTCCTTGTAAAGTATTAAATAATTCTATAGGGGGTTGACGATAATTGATTTGCCAGTTATAGTAAATCTTAAGCAGCTAATAGTTATATTATTATTTAGGATGAATACTATTTATAAGAACGTATGAGATTATCCTTGAGCGTAACTCCCATGGTCACTAATCCCTGTAATAGAAATTTATATTCTGGTTAAAGTGGTAAAAAGCATTAAGAGGTAGGTTAATAGGAAGGTTGAAAGGAGCTTATAAAATGCGCAAACAGTTATCTCTATTATTGATTGTCATATTACTAGCGGGTGTTGCTGTTTTCTTATCAGCATGCCAGGGACAAACACCTCCGTCATCAGAAAAAACAACGGCAGATAAGCCGCTGACTATCGTCACGTCATTTTATCCTATATATTTAGCAACCATAAATATAACTAAAGACGTACCAGATGTAACAGTAATCAATATGACCCAACCGACTACGGGATGTTTACACGACTACCAGTTCACACCAGACGACCTAAAGACACTCAGTGAAGCTCAAATATTTGTAACCAACGGCGCCGGTGTGGAGTCGTTTATGGACAAGGTAGTCAGTCAAATACCAGAACTAAAAATTGTTGACGCAAGCAAAAGCATACCAATCATAGAAGGCGATGGTGAAGAAGGCGCCAACCCTCACCTTTGGGTGAGCATTTCCAACGCTATTCAACAGGAAAAAAACATTGGGCAACAACTCGCCGCACTGGACCCGGAGCATGCCGCCCAGTACAATACCAATGCCGTAACTTACGCTGGTAAACTGGAGGAACTTCGAGCAAGGATGCATCAGACTCTGGATGGCATTGAAAAAAGGGACATCATCACATTCCATGAATCTTTTCCTTATTTCGCCAGAGAATTTAACTTAAACATCGCCGCTGTGATCGAAAGGGAGCCCGGTTCCGAGCCAAGTGCCGCAGAACTGGCCAACACAATCGAAATCATTAGGGGAGCCGGAATAAAGGCACTATTCGCAGAACCCCAGTATCCTTCACGGGCTGCAGAGACCATTGCTAATGAAACTGGAGCAAATGTATTCATACTGGACCCGGTGGTATCAGGACCCATGGAAGCAGACGCGTATTTAAATATCATGGAAGGCAATATGAAAACCTTACAAGAGGCGCTGAAATAAAAGGCTTAACTTAATGTCATTAGAAAACTGTGTTAGGAGGAGAACTCCAACGGGTTCTCCTTGTATTGTTCCCGGACCAGAATACCGACTTGCTGATCTTTTTGAAATTAACGGTTAGTATGCGCAATTATTTCCCACCTTTATTAGACCTCGTCTGTCTGTCACTTAAGGCGTCTCATCATTCCCTTTCTTTCTTGGTTGCTTAACTGTTTTTCGTATTCCACAAACAGGACAGTTTTGAAGTGCCAACGGCACCTCAAGCCCGCATGAATCCATCAATTCAGCATTTACAAGAATTTCCGACGTAAGCCCCTGTGCTGCAATTTCACCATCTTTGATAACAATAGTTCTCTCACAAAGATCAAATACCATATCCAAATCGTGACTTGTTATGATTCTTGTATGTTCAAAGCTTTTCAAAAGCCCCATGACCCTCCTTCTGGATTTGGGGTCAAGTCCGGCGGTCGGTTCATCCATAACCAGAATATCCGGTTGCATAGAAAGCACAGATGCAATAGCCGCAGCACGTTTTTCGCCTCCTGAAAGCTTGAAGGGTGCCCGGTCTTTCAAATGAAGAATTCCAACAATATCTAATGCTTGCAGGACACGATTTTCAACTTCTTTTTCTTCAAGCTTATAATTACGTGGGCCAAAAGCTACATCATCATAGACCGTGGTCATAAATAGCTGGTCGTCTGGGTCCTGAAACACCATACCCAGTCTCTGACGAATAAACGGCAGTGTCTTTTTTGTAACATGAACGTCACCTACAATAACTTCTCCCTGACAAGGGAAAAGAACTCCCATGAGCAACATCAGCAGAGTAGATTTGCCCGCTCCGTTAGCCCCGATAATTCCCACAGACTCTCCATGGTAGATACAAAAGGACATATCATTGACTGCTTTATGCCCATCCGGATAAATATAATGCAAATCCTTTACCTCGAGTTTATGATGACTCATTTTACCACTCCTGTTAGCAATGAACCTATAAACATAGGGATATTATAAATTTTAGTTATTGCAAAGAATGAAACCCATCCTGCTAAATAAGCAAGATCCCAGACTCTAATTCTTTCGTAGCCGCCCGTATTGTACTCACCAGTAAAACCTCTAAGACACATCGCTTCATAAACACGCTGGGCCCTGTCAAACGTCCGCAAAATCAGCTGTCCTGCCAGTGACCCCCAAGCGTTGCGGTGAACACCCTTTTGCTCTGGAGCCCGCAGTGAATAAGCCCTTAATATCCGGGCAACCTCCTCCATCAGCACTGAGATATAACGATAGGTCAATAACAGCTGCAACACAAACAAACGAGGTATTTTCAGCATCCTCAAAGCCGCTGCTAGCCCATCCATCCCTGTAGTAGCAATAAGGAGCATGGCTGCTGTTACTGTGAGTCCACACTTTATGAAAATAGAAAAAAATGCGACCCACCCTCTCGATATCGTTATACCACCCAGATAAAAGACCTGATGGTCGAACAGAGGGTTTAATATACCTATGCCGATAATCAATGGAGCAACAAATAATACCCTTAATAATATAGGTTTTACAGGAAGTTCTGCCAGTGCAAACACCATTACCGGATAAAAAAAAAGCGGCAGCAAACTGCCAATCTCGTATTTTCCAAAGGACACAACCACAGTCAAATAAACAACTGTGGTCAGTAGCTTCATGAGAGGATGTATCTTGTGTATTGCGGTTTCTTTCCTGGCCAAGTCATCCAGAAGCCGTATATTATATAATGAATTTATGATGTTCGACATATTAATTATCAAATCCTAATTTAAAATAGAGGCAGGGTTATCCAACCCGCCTCTGAAGTGTTCAGGCAGCTAATCTTTTCTTCCTCCTCTTAACCAACCTGATAATCATCCCTGCAAGAGCTGCCATGGCCAGAGTCATTGCGCCACCAACCAATCCCGCAACACTGGTCCCTGCACTTACTGCAGGCCAGGATTCTTCGCGCTCTACGGCACCTTGTTCCTGTTCATTTTCCGGCGCTTTGAAACCGTAATCAGGCAAAAATGCAGTTTCACTCTGTATTGCAGACATCGTCTGATGAATGCCATCTGGCGCTTCAAGCTCTTCTATACCAGCAGTCTTGAACATGGACCATTCCAGCCCATCAGAATTTACAGAGGCAAACCAGGAGAATACACCGCCTGTGATTATTGCAATAATAGCAAGACCTGTCACAACCTTCTTGATGGAGATATTGCCAATAGCTACCCCAAAAGACGCTTTTTCAATAATTTCAGGACGAGCCTTCCAGACAAATGCTACAATAGCTGATGTGACAAGGCCTTCTACCACACCGATAGCAAGATGAATGGGCTGCATCAATGCTACAAAAGGACCGAAAGGTAATTCAGTCTTACCTGAAAACAGAGTTTCCAGTACGACACCGAAAGCACCCAGCTGAAGGCCGATAATTGCGGCAAGCATGGCTGCTCCAAAAATACGTTGAGTAGAATAGCCTTTTTGTATTATCCTCTTATAGATCAGCGGGTAAGCTATAAAACAGCTAAAAAAACCTAGATTAAACACATTACAGCCTAATGCCAATAAACCTCCGTCGGCAAAAAACAAAGCTTGTATCGTAAGAATAGAGGCCATGGTAAGGAAGCCCTCATAGGGGCCAAGTAATGCTGAAAGGATTAAACCTCCTCCCAGGTGTCCGCTGGAGCCTGTTCCCGGTATTGAAAAATTAATCATCTGGGTAGCAAATATAAAGGCTCCCATCACTCCCATCAAAGGGATTTTCTTTTCATCCAGGTCATTTTGTATTTTCTTTATCGAATAAGCCGCAACGCCTGCTGTTGCAGCCCACATAACGCCACCAACTACAGGTGAAATTAAGGCGTCTGCCATATGCATATTTAACACCCCTTAATAAAATCAAAAAACCCAAAAATAGAGCTACTTCCATAGCACCTTTTTCTGGGTCCATCCCGATAATTAATATATACAGCAGTCAATTGCAACTAAAGCCTTCATGGCTTCAATATCATGGTAAACATATCATAGCCTCGTGTAGTTCGTCAACTAACTTTATAGACAATACAGCATTCGACAATCTTTGTATAAATACTATTTTATGAGGCAGTTTTTTACCTTGTCTTTAATAAACCTTCCGTCCTGTACCAGTTCCTCGGCGACAAAAACAAAGGTTAGAAAATCTTTGATTCCCGCCAGTTCCATGGTCTTGTTGATATCTTCGGCGCTACCCAGTTTTCTTACGGCTTCATAGAGAGACTCCTTCTTGGCGTCGATAAATTCCCCCGTTTCTTCGAGGTATTTGCCGGTCCGGCAGATCGTCCCTTCCATATTTTTAAAATATCCGAGTTCAATCAGTTCATCAATATCCTCGTCACCTTCGCCAGCCAGCAGCAAGCGCTTGAACATCTTTTCTTCCAAGGTTTTCACCCTTTCCCCCAAGGCAAATTATGACCCTTATTCTACAGTTATATTCGCCTGTTACACCTAATTCCCTTTCTTACTGTTAAATTTTAGGTAAGCGGTTGGGACAGTGCAATAAATTGACCTTGTAGTGTAAAAAAACAGCCAGATATAAAATCTTATATCATTTTGAGTCAGTCCGGTTATAATCACAAATAACCGCCATGGGCAACTACTCTCAATATTTCAGCTATAATGCCTCCCCCTTGATTTCCATAATCCGGCTGTGCAACCTTTCCACCTGCAGGCAGAATATTTCCAGCCTGGCCTCGATTACCTGGGGAAAAGCGTTCCCATCTGTCTCCACAGCCAAAAACGGTAGCGTTGGGTACTGTTCCATAACCTTTGCTACCAGGTTTTTGTCACTCGCGATTTCGGGTTTATAATCATCCATTCTGGCGCTAATTATTGCTTCTGCTATTCTGCTCGGCATACAGCCAAACGGTCCAATAGAAATTATACCGGCCACCTCTTCCACTATTTCCGTAATGGCCGTGCCTACAGTCAGAATCGTTTCCACCGTCAGGCTCGGGCTGACCAAGCTGGTAGCGTTATTTATAATCTTGTCGACATCGACCAGATGAGCCTCGTAGAGACCGGACTGAGCGAAGATGCCTTTAATAGTGCGCTCAAAGGAATTTTTGAAATAACCCTCGATGTAGCTGCCGATAAGCTCTTTCTTACTGACATTGCCACTCTTGTTGGTTTTGACCATGTAATCACAATAATAAATCCACTCGGAGATCGGGGCTGCTTTAAGAATTATGCCCTGCTTGGCCAGCCTCTCCACCAGATACTGTCTGGAGAACGCGTCCCGTCTTACGTATATCTCACCAATCAGGGCTGCTTTGGGAGTCTTCTCCATGGATTGAACTCTTTTAATAGTACTGAGGGTATGGGCTGCCCGGCGAAGCGTCTCCTTGACGCCCTTCCAGCTATCTTTCTCAACGCTTTCAATAACCTGATCGCATACCTCGTGGTAAACTGTTAGAGCCTTTTCCTTGTCCCTGGCAATGGTCAGTACCGCGCTGTAGATGTCGTCCAAAACATCTGATATGATCACCGTCTGAAAGGCCCTGGCGGAAAAACCCATCCCCATGCCGGCATAGCTGTTGTCACAGGTAAGCGTTATCTGGGTTACGTCTTTTAGCCGCAGCTTTTCAATGAGGCTTTTAATGAGGATGTTGTACTGTCCAAACCGGCAGGGTCCATTGGAAGTCGGCATGAAGTAAACCAGGATCTCCTCTTCATTATCCCTGGTTTCCAGGTAGTTGATCAGGCTTCCCACGGTAAGAATCAGGGGCAGGCATTCCTTACAGGAGGCGTACCCTTTACCTATTTTCGACTCCCTGGAGGTCGGCGCCGCGGCCGCTGTGGCCCTCACTCCCAAGCGCCTTAAGGTAGCGGCCAAAAGTCTGGAGCCCAAATCCCCCATGGAAGGGATGACCACATGGACCCTGGGGTGGGTTAAGGGGTACCTATTTCCCCCTGAATCAACCACCACGGTCTGCGCGCCTTCCATAACTACCAACGCCGGGCGAAATTCTGTTGTATCTTTCACCATGCTGTTACGGTTGATTTCAATATAGCTTCTTACTACATCCAAAAAGGCCTCAATCCTTGTGTCCAGCCCTGCGTCCGCTGAATGGCTGTCCAGTTCCAGTGTCAATGAAGGTTTTTGCCCCATGATGTTTCTAAAGAAAGTTACGATGAAAGAATCCGGGCCGCAGCTGAAGTTGGTAATATAGGTGGCAAACAGCTGCGGGTGTCGTTTGACTAACCTGGCGCATTTTAAAATGGTCTGCCCCAGTGCCCAAAACATATCTTCAAAGGGCTCCTCATCTTCGAAGGGCAGGAAATCGTGGGGGATAATTAGGTTACCCCTGCTGGCAAACTTCTGCGGGATACCCATATTAGCCTTTCTGGTGAAAGCGTTGTAAGGCCGACCGAACAGTACCACCGCGGTTTCCCCGGGGTGCTGTTCCAGTTCGGACAAGAAATTCCTACCGGTTTCCCTACATTCATTGTGAAAATCCTGCTGAGCTTGGACCGCCAGGTTATAAGCCGCCCTGGCAAATTTGGCCGGAATGCCCAACTCCCTACCCACCGTTACAAACCCTTCAAGCTCCTGCTGGTAGCCTTTATCAAATTTAAGCACGGGGCTCAATACTATTTTGTTTGTTAACTCTTCAAAAGCTGCTTTGAGATAATATGGCTCCGCCTGGACAAACGGGCAGGTAACCCTGTTGTCAATCCCATTTTCCACCGGCATGGAACCCACATGAGGCAGGAATATGACGTCCGGGTTGGTGTTAATTGCTGCGGCCAGCGCCCCGTGCGCTATTTCTACAGGATAGCAGAATTCCGCGCCCCTTCTCTCCATACCTGCGGCGTCGATCTCTTTACTTAATACCACCTCAAAACCTAGGGCGTAAAAATAGTTGTAGTAAAGCGGGAACAGCGTATTGACCAGCAGCGACCGGTTGATGGCCACAGTCTTACCGTTGGGGGGCAGCAGGCGCTGTCCCCGCTCCAGACTGTACTTGCCGAATACCAGCTTTTCGCGTAAGCTGACCAGGTCGAGTCTATTGGTGTCGGGGCTCTTCTGGTCCCTGAGCAGGTTAACATACTTATTGCATGCCCCCCCGAAAGGGTACACTTTTTCCTTGATGCCGATCATGCTGATATTGCATTTGCGGTCGCACTTTTCCCTGCCGCCGTTGCAGGTAAAGGGTTTGGCGTAAGTAACTTCGCGTTCTGACAATTCCGCCAGCTCGAATTCCATCGGCTGCAAAAGGCCCAGCGCCAGCTTGTTTTTAACCTCCAGCGCCACACCGAAAGCACCCATCAACCCTGGCTCCGGGGGCACGATAATATCCTTGCCGGTGAGGGCCGCCATGGCCACCGGGACGGCCTGGTTGTAGCAAACCCCTCCCTGCATGAATACCTTCTGGCCTACCGTACGGTTGCCTTTGACCCGGTTGTTATAATTCATACATATTGAGTAAACAAGGCCTGCGGCCAGATCCCCGATTGCCGCTCCTTCCTGGATGGCGCTCTTGATATCACTGCTGATAAACGCGGCGCACTGGTCGCTGAAGTTTAGCGGGCTCTCGCTCTTAAGAGCCACCCCACCGATTTCCCCGGTGTCTATATAAAGGGACTCTCTTGCCGCCTCTTCCAGGAAAGAGCCGGTGCCTGCGGAACAGGCTTCGTTCATGGCATAGTCGGAGGGGACACCGTTAGTGATATAGGTGTATTTGGCATCCTGCCCGCCAATTTCAAAAATAGTGTCCACCAGGGGGTCAAAATAGACGGCAGCTGTGGCATGGGCAATGATTTCGTTGATCACGGCCGGGGTCAGGGCATGCAGCCCGGCTATTTGCCTGCCCGAGCCGGTTACCCCCAGTCCGGTGATACGAACCTGGGCAGCCAGCTGCCGGTAAATCTCCCGGTAGCAGTTGCGGGAAGCCTGGATCGGGTCCCCGTTGGTTCGCAGATAACAGCTGGCGAGGATGGCGTTGTCGTTAGTCCTCAGCACCACTGCTTTGGTTGTGGTGGAGCCGACGTCAAGACCTACGATACATTCATCCCCTATTCGTGCCTGTTGGCGCATGGCTTCCTTGAAGGTAACTTTTGACAGAAAATCACTGATGGCAGGCAGACGCGAAAAAGACCCTTCACTGTCATTAAACAACTCTTCCGGAGCGTGAATGGGTTTGGTGCTAACCTCCAACGCCCAGAGGGCTGCCCCCAGGGCTTCAAAACACCTGGCGTGATCTGGTATATAAAGCTGGGGGATATCTTGGCGCAGGAAATGAATCATAGCCTTGTTGGAGGAAGCTCCCCCAACCACCAGGACTCTGCCATGCTCTGTTTTCTTTAATAGTTCGGTGACCTTAAGTGCCATCATCTCACAGAGCCCCGCGGTTACCCGTTCTTTGGGGGCGCCTTTGTTCAGGGCATGGGTGCAATCGCTTTTACAAAATACCGAGCACCGCCCAGCAACTTTATAAGGGTTTTCCAGGTCGGGGATAGAAACCGCTTCCTCGACACTCAGGTTCATTCTCTTAATCTGTTGCAAAAAAAACTCCCCGGTTCCGGAAGCGCACTTGTTGCCGGTAAATACATCGACGACCCTGCCTTCAGAATCCAACTTGTAGGCCATAAATGTTTCACCACCGGCACTGACAATGACGTCCGCTTCCTGCCCGTACTTACGGATGTAGCGGTAGGCATATTCAACAGCTTCCGGTTCCGAAAGAGAGGATGCATTTAGCTTTTTGCGCAGTTTCCGGCCGGTCACGGCGATACGATCGACGGACTGTAATAAGTCCCGGTCAACCATGCTCAAGATAGTGCGGCGGGGATTCCCTTCGTGCGGGGTCGTCTTCCTATCAAGTATCTTGATCTGGTTTGAAGTGTTGCTTTCCAGCAAGACCAGACTGATGTTGGAAGCCCCGATACACAAACCCAATGTTCTCAATCTACCCACTGCCTTTCTAAGCATATTACAAGCTATCATTAAACTCCCGGAAAGTGATCCCTAAAAAGCAAATCTTACATCAATCACCTAATTATACAGTAGAAATCACCCGCGTTGTAAATTGCTGCTAGTCAAGATCTTGAAGTCTTATAATATTAGGAAATATTTCCAATAAAATAATAATACCTGAAGCTCTAAATTACAAGCCAACAGGTATTTGTCTCAGTCACACA
>JAQVOH010000033.1 GCA_028702695.1 Desulfotomaculaceae bacterium | reverse complement strand
GGGTGCATTAGCTGTAATAAATTCCCTGGACGTGGCCGCAAACACCTACTTCAAACCTGTAATGTACAATTTTGCCGGACCTCGTGTTGGCAACCCTATCTTTGCTATTAAGTATAACCGCCTGGTAACAAACAGTGTCCGTATTGTTAACGAACATGATATCGTCCCTAAATTGCCGCCTATAATAATTTTATCGCCGCTTCCCTGTAAGATTTTATATTACCAACATGTGAAACGGGATTATAAAATATCATTTCAGATGAATAGCATAAGAGGAAATCACGACATTAACAATTATTTGAATGCATTAGCCATCCCGTAAACCAGTTCACTTCATCTTTTTTTTAAACAGATATGACTCAACCCTTTCACATAATAGTTCAGGATTGTCCTGCATATTTTTCTTCAATAATGCTTTTTTCATCATACTATTGCGCTCAGCAATAGAAAGAAGCGAGTAGGCGACACTCGCTTTTGATGCATATATATAGCTAGATTAGCGGAATCTAAGAGCTACATAGGTCAGAGGATTAAGTGTAACATTGCCGTTTTATCTTTCTATATTTCATCATCTCTTTTTAGCTACATTCTCGTGATTTATATGTAAGCAAATACGAGTGAACTGCTTCGTTCTTTTGACCCATAAGATACTCGCTGTAGGAAATCTCTATTACTTTTATGGCTCCTGTTTTTTCACGCTTCCTTTTAACCCTTGGCATTCTGTTTCCTAGGATTAGCGCGTCCACACAATTCTTTGCGGTTACATAGCGAGCCAATTCAAGTGAGTTTCCATTCCCCAGGTGACCATAGTCAAGTAGGATTTTAAAGTAGCGTTTTTTCAAAATAATCTTCCTTTCTTTAATATCCTTCTTATCTTATTAGTCTTCATATCGCGTTTTATATACCCAGCCCAGGTTTAAGCCTTCCCAGGTAATATCGGATATTTCTCTACTTAATAGAGATTCTTTTGCAATATACGCTATCATGGCTTTCAATAGAATATTCAAAAAGGGGTTCATATTTGCGTTTTTTACAATCATCTTAGCTATCTCAAGCGTATCGTGTAATTCTTTTTCAATATTTAAATCATAAGGAACATCCTGGTCGAATACTTCTGGTATTGTGTCATCCAGGTGGTATGATAGTTCTCTTGCTTTCTGGTAAAAAATATGGGTTTTAACAGCAAATAGGTCAATGCTGTCAAAATACTCTCCATTTTCCATGCCCAGGAATCGGATTACAGCATTGAGGTCTTTTTCGGAACAAGCCAGTTCCTTTAATACCTGTTTCTTTGAGAATAATTGTTTTAACTGGGCTAATTGAGGATATTCTGCCTCTATTAGAGATTTATCCAAAGCTATTTCATTCAATTTTTCATGGGCGAGCATATTGGGCTCACTCAAGATTTCTTTATCATAAGATTGACTGAGTTCTTCGCGCATATTATGGTAGTAATATGATAATTCATCCATTTTTGCTTTTATTTCATCCAGCGACAAGCCATTATTTTTAAACATGTTAATGGCTAGTAGCCGTTTATAATGGTCTTCGTTATAGATAGCCTGGTTTTTACTGGGTCTTTCTGGTTCCGGCAACAATCCCAGCTCAAGATAATGCCTGACCATTCTCTCAGTTACGATGACATTTCTTTCCTCGAGAATATTTAGCAATTCTTTCATCTTCATGAACAGTAAGCGCCTCTCTATACTCATACGGCATAAAATTTATCCGGTTTCAGCAATCATACGACATGCTACGTCGCATGTCAATACGATTTACTAAAAGACTGCTTGCTATTACCTGTTCTTTTGGATTATGATTAAATTACTATATTATATATTGCTATATCATATTATAGAAAATATAAAATTCCATAAGGAGAATGTTATCTATGTCAGAAAAACTTTCTCGATTTAGTGGCACAGGGGACTATATCGTTTCGGAAGAGTTGCAAAACAGCGTGAATGTCGCGATTGCCCTGGGACGGCCGCTATTGGTCAAAGGTGAGCCCGGCACAGGCAAGACCATGCTGGCCAAAAGCGCTGCCGAAAACCTGGGCCTAAAGTTCATCATTTGGAATATCAAATCGACCACCAAGGCCCAGGAGGGGCTATATGTCTATGACACAGTGCAACGGCTTTACGACAGCCAGTTCGGTGACCGGGACGTGTCTGATATCAAGCAATATATCAGGCTCGGTAAGCTTGGGGAGGCTTTCACCTCCGATGAGCAGGTAGTACTTTTAATTGACGAAATAGACAAAGCTGACCTGGAATTTCCCAATGACCTCCTTTGGGAACTCGACATTATGAGTTACTTTATCCCGGAGACCGGGGAAACCATCACCGCTAAAAACAGGCCCCTTGTGATCATCACCAGCAACGCTGAAAAGGAGTTGCCGGACGCTTTCCTGCGTCGCTGCATCTTCCACTATATCGACTTTCCAGATAAGGCCATGATGGCCAGCATTATTAAAGTGCACCACCCAGACCTGGAGGAGCGCCTGATGCTGCAGGCAATGGAGGCATTTTACAGCTTGCGCAACGTCAGCGGCCTCCTCAAAAAACCAAGTACCAGCGAGCTTCTGGACTGGGTTCAAGCACTGGAGCTGGGCGGTATCAATCCGGACCGGCTCACCCACGAGTTGCCCTTCCTCGGGGTATTGCTCAAAAAAAACCAGGATTTAGATCGAGTCCCACGTAACCAACAAGAGAGGGGAGGAAGGTCAAAATCCTTTCCCTACAGTCAACGCGGTTAAAGGTGTAAGGAAGGTGCTAGCTTTTGTTTATCAATTTTTTTCACCAGCTAAAAAGTGAGGGTGTCCCTGTCTCTTTAAATGAATGGATGACCTTAATGGAAGCGCTGGCTAAGGGCCTTGCTTTCTCCAGCCTGACCGGCTTTTACTACCTGGCGCGGGCTGTGCTGATTAAGAGCGAGGCGCACTACGATCGCTATGACCTGGCCTTTGCCAAACATTTTCAGGGGTTGGAAACTTCAGATGATGTTATTAAACATGCGCTGGAATGGCTTGCCAACTCCCAGCCGCCTCTGCATGTCCCCCCAGGGGAGCGTTCCCCATTCGCCAATTGGGATCTGGATGAACTGCGACGGCAGTTGGAGGACAGGTTGAAAAGACAGGACGGCGAGCACCACGGCGGCTCGCAATGGATAGGCACCGGTGGCACGTCTCCTTTTGGCCACTCCGGTTACCACAAGGCCGGCGTGCGTATTGGAGGCCAATCTGTTAATCGCTCCGCCGTCCAGGTAGCTGCAGAACGGCATTACCAGGAGTTTAGGGATGACCAGATCACAGGCGTGCGCAGTTTTGAGGTAGCTTTGCGCAAGTTGCGGCAATTCAGCACCAGGACAGAGGGGCCCAAGGACGAACTTGATCTGGACGGCACCATCGACGCCACCTGCAAGAATGCCGGTAAGTTAAAGCTGGTCTGGGAGCGCCCACGCCGCAATACGATGAAGGTGATTCTACTCATGGACTCGGGTGGCTCCATGAATCAATATATGCAGCTTTGCAGCCGCCTTTTTACAGCAGCCCACCGCGCTACCCATTTCAAGGATATGCGGTTTTACTACTTTCACAACTGCATTTACGACCGCATTTACACTAGTCCCTCCCTAACTTCGCGCAACGCGGTCAAAACAGAGGATGTATTAAGCTCACTGAAGGCTGACTACCGGCTAATCATTGCAGGTGACGCCAGTATGGCGCCAAGTGAACTTACGATGCGTGGCGGCGCCATCGACTGGGATATGCATAATGAACAGCCAGGGCTGTTTTGGTTGGAGCGCCTGGCCAGGCACTTGCCTTTCTCGGTCTGGCTTAATCCTATCCCCTCAGAGCACTGGGATAGAACGGAAGGTTACTATAGTATTGCCTTAATCCAAAGGGTCTTTCCCATGTTTGAACTTACCCCGGAAGGCCTGGAGCAGGCGTTGAAAAAATTAAAGGCAAAAACCAAATAACTATTAGACTCCCGAACCCAGACTACCCAGCCTGGGTTTTTTATCCAGCCAACACACCTGCCTGAGAGAAAACAATTTGCCGCTGGAGCCCTGTAAGCTTAGCTGCACCTCTCAAAGCGCATCAGCCCTAAACAAAAAAATGGACTTGCATAGCAAGTCCAACTAACCTTTTTTCCTGAGCATTCCAGTTTGATCGACTGCCCTTAAGTTTTCCAATTCACGGGGGGACGGTTCGGGTACCAGTTGCACGTCAGGCGCTACTTTTAAATCCCAACCGGTGTTTTCCTTAATCTCTTCAATACTGGAAGAATGGTAATACCCTGTCAGAATAAACTCATTGGTCACAGGTTCGGGCCGCATAATGCCCAGAGTAGTAACGATCAGCGCCGGCCCGCCGCCGTGGAAATTGTAGCGGGCCCTGGCATCGCCACCGCTCAGGTACCCGGGGGAGGATATGTAATCCACCTTTTCCACAAACCTCTTCTTTTCATGGGCCGCCATAATAATGTACCGCTTGCAGCTGCAAGTTATTTCGGGGGCGCCGCCACTGCCGCTCAGCCTGGTTTTCGGCGGCAGGTACGCCGGGTTGGCAGGTTCTTCCCACAATCCTGTGGTGTTAACGTTGCCGTACTTGTCAATCTGGGCCGCGCCGATGATGCCCACGTCACACCGGCCGGAGGCAACCATCATCCCCAGAGCGTCTATACAATGAGTAAAAGAGGTAGCATTGGCGGAGATGCGGTTATCCTCTATGCCCCAGGGCAGCCCGCCCACCGGAGTGGCCCCATAAACACCGCCTTCCGTTAAATCTTTGATACCAAAAGCATGATTTCTCTTGGCAAAGTGGCCGGCCAGCATGCTCAAACCCACCCCGAAGATAGCCATCTCGCCTGCGTATATTTCCCGGCCGGCAGCGATCGCCATCATTTCTTGCCTGGTATAATTCATCCGGCGCTACCTCCCATCCATTAATTTAACGATTTCCTCACTACTCATAATCCATTTCCGGTACGGGTCCATGAGATGCCATGTGGCCGTATCTTGAAGCTTATTAATTTTTCCCTTACCGATAACTGCCAGGTATTCATCGATTGTGTGATAACTATCAATATATTTTTGCTTATACTCGTCAAAGCCTTCCGGTGTCTTCATGGCGTTGTTCATGTAATACATATGTTCCTCATCACTGTCATAGAGACCGGTGGAGCACTGCGGCCAAACACCCAGCGGCCAATAAACCACCGCATCCACCACGACATCGGGTATCCGGACCAGGTTGGGGTACTGGCGCATGCAAGCGGTGTCGACAATCAGGTCAGCTTGCAGAACAACTTTTTTGGCCGCCCTGGACAGTTCATAGCGGTTCCATTCCGTACCGAGCATGATGGCGTTGCCGTCCGGGTCGGCCATGGTCACGTGGATCGCAGCCACATCCGGTTTTAACGGGGATAGAACGTGACACGTTTTTCCGGTGAAGGGATCCATCACTTCCGGAATTTTTTTATCACACGGATATTCCTCAGGAGAAAAAGCGCTGCGCCACTCCTGGTCGGAGCCATAACCGGAAACGGCCGGACAAAACGGCCAGTTCATCGCACCAGCCAGGAGGCGCAAGGAAAAGTTCAAATTGGAATAGTCCTCCACAATCGTCCGGCCACTTTCCACCGCTCTTCTCAAACCGTAGGGAAAGCCATAAACCTCGAGCCCGGAAAAGGCGGTCTCAACCCTGTCCACGGCGCCGGCCGCACACAAAAGGTTTAGTTGCTGGCCACAGCAGTGGGACATCACGTGCAGGTTTTTTCTTCCCTGCCGCACCATTTCCCGCCCAAAGGCGACCGAATCAGGACCGACGGAAAGAGAAGCTCCATGGGCATACTGCATACCGTCCCAGGTGTATTGGGCAACAGCTTCCTGCATCGAGAGCAGTTTATTGGGCATGTTCGTTCCCCCAATCTATAAAATATCTATCATCTTAAGCACACAGTGCCAGGTGAGCGCAAGCAATAGAAAAATGCTTTTTCGCACCACAAAAAGCAACCATACTGCACACTAGACTAGTATAGCATATTTACAAAAGTGAATTCTAGCATGAATTCCACTGTAGCTGCATTCATCCGTTTTCATCTTACCTATAAATGTTATAATAAATGAAACAAACTTTACTTCACTTAGATCAAAATTTACCATACGATATGTTTAGTCAAATAGCACGACCAGAAAGGAAGGGAGCGCCATGTTAAAGCTTTCTGAACAGCAAGAACTGCTGCGCAAAGTAGTCAGGGATTTTGTTGAGAATGAACTCGCCCCGATCGCACAGAAGATCCACGAGGAAGACACCTGCCCGGTGGAGCTCTTCCAAAAAATGGGCCAGCTTGGCTTCAACGGCGTTTTCGTACCTGCCAAGTATGGCGGAACCGGCCTGGGCTTTACTGAACAAGCCATTATCCTTGAAGAGATAGGACGACACTCCGCCGGATTTGCCGCAACACTGGTAGCCCACTACATGGGCGTTTTCGCCATCCTGAACTGGGGCAGCGAAGAGCAAAAAGAGAAGTACCTGCCCCTGCTCTGCTCGGGAGCCTTCGGAGGCTTTTCCATCACAGAGCCGGGGGGAGGCTCGGACTTCGCAGGATTACAAGCAACCGGTAAGCTGGATGACGGAGAATGGGTTTTAAACGGCCGCAAGTGTTTCATCACCAACTCACACTGCATGGGAGTCAATGTGATGAATGTTAATACCGGGGTGGACGCTAAAGGCCGCCCACAAATTTCAGTTTTTATCATTGAAGGCAGCGCCCCAGGGCACACGCCGGGCCGCAAAGAAAAAAAAGCGGGCTTGCGGGGATCTTATACCGGGGAAGTCATTTTGAACAATGTTCGTTTGCCGCAAAGCAATTTACTTGGCCAACCAGGCGACGGCGCCAAAATCAGTCTCGGCACTTTAGGTGTGATGGGCAGGGGCGGTACCGCTGCAACGTCCTTGGGCATTTTGCGCGCGTGCCTGGAAGAATCGGTAAAATTCGCCAAGGAGCGTGTGATTTACGGCAGGCCCCTGTCGAAGCTGCCCAACATCCAGTTTCTTATCGCCCAAAACCGGACCGACTACGAGGCTGCCCGTCTTCTGACCTATAATGCGATGGGCATGAAGGACGCTGGCCTACCGAATACTGCTGAAATCTCGATGGCCAAGTTCTTTGCTGCGGAAGCTGCCGTCAATGCGGCCAAGCGGACGATGGATCTGATGGGTGGTTATGGATTGGTAACCGATTACCCGGTCAGCCGTTACCTGCTGGACGCGATGGGGACCATCCCCTGCTGCGGAACGTCACATATCATGCAGGTGATTATTGCAGGCGAAGAATTAAGAAAGTGATGACCGAAAATGAACATTGCAGTCTGCGTTAAACCGGTCCCCGAGCCCAGGCACTACGATAAAATCATCATCAACCCAGCGACAAAACTGCTGGAACGCAAAGGGATCCCAATGATTATTAATCCGGTCGACAAAAACGCCATTGAGGCCGCCCTGCAATTAAAAGAGCAGTTTGGCGGAAAAGTTGTACTGGTCAGCATGGCCCCACCGGACACCAGGGAAACCATCAAAGAAGGACTGGCCATGGGAGCAGATGAGGCCTATCTTTTAAGTGACCGCGCTTTTGCCGGGGCCGATACCCTGGCGACAGCAAGGGTCCTTGCGGCCGGCTTAACAAAAATCGGGGGACTGGACTTAATCCTGACCGGGTCTGCAAGCGCAGACGGCGGGACCAACCATATACCCTCCCAGTTGGGTGAGTTAATGGGGTTTGCCCACCTGAACCATCTTACTGAACTGCACCTGGAAGCCTCAACTATTAAAATGAAAACTAAAATAGAGAACGGTTACGTTGAATATGAGGGCAGCCTACCGCTGGTGCTTGGTGTTGCTAGGGAGCTCAACACCCCGCGTTACACTACCCTGATGGGGGTTGTCATAGCCCAGAATAAGCCGTTCACAACCTGGGGGCTAAAAGACCTGGGGCTTGACCCGAGCAATACCGGTCTGAGTGGATCGCCCACGCAACCAGGGGATTTGCATATGCCACAGCACGGACAAAAAGCACAGATGTTTGCTGGTGAACCTGAAGACATGGCTGGAAAAATCATAGCCATCCTGCGTACTGCAGGCGTGCTTGATTAGAAGGAGGGAAATCAGCTTGGAGCAACAACCAGGTGCGGTTTGGGTAGTAGTTGAACAAAACGGGGGCATACTGGCTGAAGTTACTCTCGAACTTTTGGGGAAAGCACGGGACCTGGCAGCGCTTGGAGGGGGGGCACATGCCTCGGCTGTACTTCTGGGAAGCAAGATCGAATCTTTGGCTGAAGAACTTATCGCTCACGGTGCGGACCAGGTCATTTTGATGGATGCTCCAAGGCTTACGCTTTACCAGAATGATACCTACGCGCTTGTGCTGGCAGAGCTGGTTAAAAAACACCGGCCTGAAATCGTCCTTTTCGGCGCCTCTTACTACGGCAGTGAACTTTCTGCAACCGTGGCGGCCAAACTGGAAACAGGTCTTGCAGCGCACTGCCTGGACCTGTATATCAATGACCGGGGAGAGTTCGTGCAAGTGGTACCCGCTTTCGGCGGGATGATCCTCGGCGATATTCTTTGCCCTACAGCTCGCCCTCAGCTGGCCAGCGTCAAGCCCGGCATGTTTCAGAAACCTGATCGAGACACTACCCGCAGCGGTGAGACGCTCATAGAAACTCCAACGGTGCTGGAAGGTTATGCATCACCGCTGAAGGCTGTCCGCGTTGTCCAGAGTCAGCCGGCAGGGCTCCCGCTTGAAAAGGCCGCAACAGTAGTGGCCGGCGGCTGGGGCGTAGGACAAGAAGCGTGGCATTTTCTTGATCAGCTGGCCGGGGAACTCTCCGGCGCGGTGGGCTGCACCCGGCCGGCCCTTGATGAAGGTTGGGCCGCAGGTGAACACGCCATGATCGGGACCAGCGGAAAAACTGTGAGGCCGCAGGTTTACATCGGGTTTGGGGTTTCTGGCGCCACCCACCATATGGCCGGCATGAAAGACAGCGGAGTGATCATCAACATCAACAAAGACCCTGCAGCGACCGTTTTCCAGGTATCAGATTATGGCGTGGTAGCCGACGCCAAAGAATTGCTTCCGGTACTGCTGGAAAAAATCAGGGAGTACAAAGGCAAGTCAAAAAGTCAGGCTACAATTAAATGCATCCAATAAAAATATGCACCCACATTGCATTCAGTCAGCTGATTGGGGGCTGTGTTTCGTTACAGCCCCTTGAAAACATCCGGTTGCGCTCATGCCCCGTCAAATAAAGCCAGCACTTCTTCCGCTTTGCCCCGGTTGGCCCCGTCACAGCTAATAAATCTCTGCACAGCAAGCCGTTCAATTTTGGCAGTTTTATAAGCGTCTAAGGTGAACTCCGTTGCGTGATTTGAAATCAGCACCGGTACACCCCGGCCGGCCAACGCCCGGGCTAATTCCGCCAGTTCAACCTGGTCCTTGTTCCCAAAACCAGAACAACTGTAGGCCGTGAAATTAGCAGTAGCGGACAAAGGCACATAAGGAGGGTCGCAGTAAACAACATCGCCTTTTTTTGCTGTTTTCATGATATCCCTAAAATCAGCCACCTTGAATACCGCATTTTTTGCTTTAGAAAGAAAATGAAACATGGCCTTTTCAGGAAATTTAGGTTTGATATATTTCCCAAAAGGAGTATTAAATCCCCCCTTGGAATTGTAACGGCATAGACCGTTGTAGCTATGCCGGTTCAGATAGATAAACAATGCAGCTTTTAAAGTGTTGTCCTTAGTTGTATTAAAAAGCTCTCGCATCTCATAATAACGCTTATCCAGGTTATTTTCTTCAGTAAAAAAAGTCTTGCAGTAACTAATAAATGACTCACCTTCAGACTGCAAAGTCAGGTAAAGATCGATCAGATCCCCATTAATATCAGCCAGCAGGTATTCCTGATAAGCCAGGTTCAAAAAAACAGCCCCTGAACCAACAAAAGGCTCAATAAGGCGGCTCCCCTGGGGCAAAACAGCTTCGATGCGTTCCAGAATTTGATACTTGTTGCCGGCCCATTTCAAAAAAGGCCTTATCTTCAACATCCGCTATCCCTCTTTTTTAGGCAAGCAAATACTTCGGGCTCATAAAGATAAATTCCTGCAAACCCACGTTCCATTCCCATCGTTTAGCTCAGACCATTTTGATTTTTTGGCACCCGCTATGACTTACACGCAAAAGCAGCATCCCCAATTTTATGTTGCAATAAATCAAGTACTATTTCCTATTGCAATATATTATATACTATTACCATAAAAGCAACCATTACCATATCTCGCATTATTCTGATTGAAGGATTTCCAGTGAAGAGATTTCCGCAGGTAAATATTTTTGTCCTCTCCATATCCTGATGTTATAATAACAAATATGTCTATTTATTTATTATCATTATTTTACAATTAATACATACTAAAGGTGGCTGGTTATGACTCAACTAACTGATGCAGGTCAAAAAGTTTTTAACGCGCGTTACGCGCTGAGAGATGAGCAAGGGCATATCTGTGAAACATTCGAGCAAGCAGTTACTCGCCTGGCCCGGGTGGCGGCAAGCGCCGAAAAAGAAGCTCAACCCTATTGGGAAGAAAAATTTGCCTCTATAATCGGGGACCTTCTATTTGTCCCTTCCACTCCTATCTGGGCTAACATGGGCAAACCTGACCGTCCCTGGCAGCCTTCTGCCTGCTTTGTACTGGCGGTGGAGGATACCCTGATTTCCATGTATGAAACCTTGCTGTCGACTGCACTTGTTTTCAAGTCAGGTGGCGGTGTGGGATACAACTTTAGCACGATCAGGCCACGGGGTTCCTTGGTTCAGTCTACCAAAGGCAATGCCTCCGGCGTGGTTGAACTGATCAAGCTCTACAACGCCTCTTCCAATATGGTCATGCAGGGCGGCGTGCGCCGGGGCGCGTCAATGGGCCTCTTAAACATCGACCACCCGGAAATCATGAATTTCATACAAGCCAAAACCGATGGCGGCCTGACCAACTTCAACCTATCAGTTGGCGTTACGGACGCTTTTATGAAAGCTCTCGAACAGGGAGAAGACTGGCCGCTATCCTTCAACGGTCAGGTGCATGAAGTGCTGCCTGCCTCCGAACTGTGGCAGGCCATCGTCCAGTCGGCTCACGCCTGTGGCGACCCGGGAATTATTTTTTTAGATACCATCCAAAAGAGTAATCCCTTCCCGCACAAACTATTAAACTGCACCAACCCGTGCGGCGAACAACCTTTATTCCCCGGCGAATCCTGTCTGTTGGGAAGCATCAACCTGGCCTGCCTGATCTCAGCGGACAATCGCATTAACCGTGACTTGTTTCAAGATACTGTCTCAAACGCCGTGCGCTTTTTGGACAATTTGATCGATGTCGCCGAGTACCCATTTCCTTTGATTACCGAAGCAACCAGGGCCACCAGGAAAATCGGCCTGGGCTTTACAGGTCTTGCTGACGCTCTAATCAGAGCTGGTCTTGCCTATGATTCGGCAGAGGGCAGGCAGTACGCAGGTGAAATCGTCGGGCTGATGCGGCAAACAGCCAACGATACCTCCAGGGCCCTGGCAGAGGAAAAAGGGTGCTTTCCGGAATGGGAAAACAGTGAATTTTACCCTACGGAGAAAATCAGAAACGGTACCTGTGTGACCATTGCGCCTACCGGTTCGGTGACGACAATGGCCGGCTGCGAGGGATACGGTATTGAACCGATATTTGCAGTCGCTTACAAAAAATCTACCAATGTCGCAGGTGATTTCGAAGTATTCAGCCCGTTATTCCTGGAAGCGTGCCAAAAATACGGCGTTTCTAAAAACATCCTGGAGGAGGTCGCCCGGTGCGGCACTTGCCAGGGGCTCAAGGAGATTCCTATAGAGATAGCACGAATTTTCAAAGGAGCGCAGGATATCTCCCCTGAAGATCATATTTTGATGCAGGCAGAAGTTCAAAAACATGTGGATAATGCCGTCAGCAAGACCATCAACCTGCCCGGCACTGCGACCACGGAAGATATTGAAAGATGTTATAGAACGGCTTATAGTCTCGGACTCAAAGGCATTACCGTTTTCCGGGACGGCTGTAAAGAAGGCACGGTAACCATTGGCCGGCAAGAAGCTACTGCGGATAAATTTGGCCTCGTGCGCGGTGAAATACTACCCAGGCCGAGCAGCGCTCACGGCATGACCCACCGGCTAGATACTGGTTGCGGAAAGCTATATCTCACCGTCAATTATCAACCGGACAGCGGGGAAATCTTGGAGACCTTCATTACGACCGGTTCGGACGGCGGCTGCCTGGTTTATACGGAAGCTACCTCCAGGCTGATCAGTCTGGCAATTCGCGGCGGTATCCCCCTTGAAGAAATCATTGAGCAATTGCAGGGCACGCACTCTTGCCCCTCTTACATGCTGGCCAAAGGCAAAGGCAGAAACCTTTCACAAGGCAAGTCCTGTGCTTCGGCCATCGCCTACAAGATCGCGGATATCAAAACGTCGTTGGAGGAGCAGTTCAGCGCTCACAACGGGTCCAGAGAAATCCTTGTCGATGATAGCTTGTTGTGCGAATGTGGAGAAAAACTTGAAAGAGCTGAAGGCTGTTTGATTTGCAGAAGTTGCGGTTACTCAAAATGCTAGCAGGGTGAGGTTATGATGCGGTGCTCTAACCTCCCGCGCCAATAAGCTCGTTTAAAATATCAAGCACAATCATTTCAGAGGCATTCTTTTTCTGAAGCGCATGAATAGCCTGTTGTATCTGAAAGTCCTTTTGTCTTTCATACAAAATCTGCTCGACATGCTTGACCAGTTCTTCTATTTGATAGGCAATCCTGGCAGCCCCTTTTCCTGCCAGAAAATTAGCATTGTCCTTCTCTTGACCCGGCAGGGGACGAAAAACAATCACCGGAAGCTGCAATGACAGCGCCTCTGAGAGTGTAATGCCCCCTGCTTTGGTGATCATACAAGAAGAAATCGCCATAAGTTCTTGAATATGTTCAATAAAGCCGAAAATATAGATATTAGGCGTATGAGCAAAACTAGCTTCAATTCTATCTTTCAATGAGTGATTTTTCCCGCAAACTAACAAGAGCTGAATGTCTTCTAAATGCAACAGGGCACGGCATATTTTTTTCAAGCCCTGCATTACACCGTAAGCGCCGGCCATAATTAAAACAATTTTTTTTGAAGGATCTAACCCGTAGCGTAGTAATATTTGCGCTTTATTGCACGGTTGACAAAACTCCTTTCTCAAGGGAATGCCACTAACTTTGATGCGTTCAGCCGGTATTCCTTTGTGGATCATAGCCATTTTTAATTCTTCATTTGCCACAAAATAATGATCAATCTCCTGATGAAGCCACCGGTCGTGCAGGACAAAATCAGTCAAAACAGTGAAAATGGGAATTTGGAGTCCAGTTTGCTGGCGAAGCTCGGGCATGACCGACATAGGAAAGGTATTGATCACTGCATCAGGCCGCTCAACCCGGATGAACTCTCTTAGGGCAGTGATGCCAAAGGAGTTTAACAATTTTATCGGTGTTTGATGATGCAGCATATTTTGAGTACGATAATAACTCCAACCATACAGTTGAGGACAAAACGAAGAACTCATCAAATAAACAAAACGCGTGATCGCATTCATGACGGGATGTGCACTGGCATACAAATCGATCATCTGCACCTGGGGGCTCCCGCTCTCCCAAAAACATTGCTGCAATGCTTTGGAAACCTGCACATGCCCGTCGCCATAGCTGGCGTATAAAATAAGAATTTTGAGTTCTTGCTTCGTCTTCATACCAATACCTCCAACCGTTATAAAAGGTATGTAATAAGGAAAGCCAAATTATTTTTATAAAGATTTTAGAACCTTAATTATTATAGCTGTTTAACCTGTAAATAACATTAGAAAAAATACAATTAAAATAACATGATAGTTCAATCTGATATCATTCATCCTTGGTTATGAGAAATCCTTGCAGCTTATCATAGTTTCAAGCTACATACAACTGGCCATTTATTGGATGAAGGAATATATATGAACCGTCTATAGGGAGGATACCCGTGGCCGGGTCTCTTTTTATATGCTCCATATAGAGCTCATTAGATGAAAATATATGTTTAAAAGTTTTTTCAAAGTAAGTCTCTCACCCCCATATTACTTGAAAATATAATCGTACTTACTTATAGAGGGTAAAAATACCGTAGTGATATTAAAATTTACATAAAGAGGTCTTTTAAGATGAAGCTCAGAAGCAAGGCTATCCTTATACTGGTTGTAACGCTATGTCTATTATTACCATTAAGCAAGCTGGCTATTGCCCAATTCTCGGATATAGAGGGCTACTGGGCAGAACGCCAGATCAGCGACTGGCTTGACAAAGGCGCCGTTACGGGCTACCCAGATGGAACATTTGCGCCTGCTAACAGCATTACCCGCGCAGAATTTATAACCCTGGTCAATAAATTACTCGGATTTCACGAAAAGGCGCAGGTTACATTTAATGATGTATCAAAGAATGATTGGTTTTATGAGGAAGTGTCTAAAGCCAGGGCCGCAGGATACATGATCGGCTATGAGGACAATACATTACACCCGGGCAACCCTATTAAGCGGGAGGAGGTGTCAACTGTAATCTTCCGCCTTTTGGATATGGAAGAAGGTCAAGACAGTTCCTCTCTATACCAATTCGAAGATGCCGTAATTATTTCGAGTTGGGCAAAACCAAGCGTTGCAGAGGTAGTAGATTATAAATTGATGAAAGGGTATCCCGATCGAACTTTCAAGCCCTTGGACTATATAACCAGAGCAGAAGCGCTGGTAACCCTCGATAATCTTTTCTGGTTTAAACACCCTGTATTGATAACTCCCCTGGACTATTAACTAATCATCTAAGCCAGACCATACTTATTCCTTTAATGCAGCATTTCATGTAGGATTTACTCCTATTTTAAGAGAATATACACCCTTATAAGGAGGAATCCATGATGAATAAAAAGATATATGTTATTGGCCATAAAAACCCTGATACCGATTCAATTTGTTCGGCTATTGCTTATGCAGAATTAAAGAGAAAACTGGGTTACGATGCAATTCCTGGCAGGCTTGGCGAACTAAATCATGAAACAGAGTTTGTACTGAAATACTTTGAAGTTATCCTGCCAGAACTAATAGAAACAGTAAAAAAACAAGTTTCTGATTTAAATATGGATGTTGTCCCCAGTCTGTCACCAGAGATTCCTGTAAAAACGACTTGGAATATCATGAAAAAAACGAATCTAAAGTCCCTTCCTGTAGTAGACGAGCATGAGCGACTAATCGGTGTTGTTACGCTATCGGATATAACGGAAAAATATATGGACGCAGTAGATAATAATATCATTGCGGCGAGCAAAACACCTCTTCAGAATCTTGCAGATACGCTAAATGCTAAAATCATAAGTGGCGGGCAGAGTAATTATGATACAACTGGGAAGGTCCTGATCCTTGCTGCTGAGCCCTCGCAGCTTGATGCTTTTATCGAAAAAGGGGATATTGTAATAGCGGGAAATAGGCAAGACAGTGTTATGCGTTCGATAGAACTGGGTGCCAATTGTGTTATTTTGACATGCTGTCATGAAGTTGAATTACCGTTGCTCGAGAAGGCCCAAAAACATGGCTGTATTTTGATGACAACCCAAGCAGATACATTTACTACAGCACGTTTAATTAATCAAAGTATTCCCATTGGCTACGTCATGACCACGAGCAATATTATAAAATTTGATATTGATGATTTTGTGGATGATGTCAAAGAAACCATGATGACAACGAGATTCAGAAGCTATCCGGTAGTAGACCATAGCAATCAAGTAAAAGGCTTCATCTCGCGCTACCATGTCATATCGCAGAATAAAAAGAAGGTCATTTTAGTGGATCATAATGAGCTGAGTCAAACAGTACAGGGCATTGAAGAGGCCGAAATCCTTGAAATTATTGATCATCATAGACTTGGTGATATTCAAACCGGAAAACCCATCTTCTTTAAGAATGAACCCGTCGGTTGCACTTCTACGCTTGTAGCAAATATGTACTTTGATGCAGGAATCAGACCCTCAAAAAAAATAGCTGGACTGATGTGTTCCGCTATATTATCTGATACCTTGAGATTTAAGTCGCCGACTTGTACCTATTTAGACAGCGTTACAGCAGAAAAACTTGCTGAAATTGCGGGTATTGATCTGGACTCATATGCGATGGAAATGTTTAAAGCAGGATCTACTTTAAAAGGAAAGACACCTAGAGAAATACTCTGTAAGGATTTCAAAGAATTTGAGTTTAATAAAAATAAGATAGGTATGGGTCAAGTTTATAGCATCGATATAGAGAGTGTCGAAGAGATTCGAGATGCAATTTTGTCATTTATGTCCAGTTATTGTAATGATGGCAGCTATGATCTGATTCTATTACTAGTAACTGATATTTTGAATCAAGGTTCAGAAGTGTTTTTTGTAGGGGATTTAAAAGAGATTGTTGGAAAAGCATTTGACGTTCAGACGAAGGAAAATAGTGTTTATCTGCCTGGGGTTGTATCCAGGAAAAAACAGGTGATACCATTTATAGCCAACTTTTTGGAATAGTAGCCTTAGAAGGCTCCCCGCAGTGCTTAGAGTTTAATGCTTTGTAAAAAAACACCTCCTGAAAAACTTTTTCAGGAGGTGTTTTTTTACAAGCCGTTAAGCCATTTGCAAACTAAATCCCTGGCGTCTGCCATTGCGAAGTACATTTCCATTGCCTCTTGCTCATTTTTCATGGCCAGGGCAGCGGCATCCACAAACTTCATATCTATAATGGTTCTGGTTTATCAACGGTTTCAGAAACTTTGTAATCTATCGCCTTGGCAAATGTCAGTGGTTTAGCATCGGTTTTCAAATAAGCTTCCAGCGTTTCTTTATGTTTGAGCTCATCTGCTGCCAGTTCTGCAAACATTTGTTAACCGAATTATCTTGGCTTTCTGCGTTTCTCCTAACTTAGATTATGAAAGAGAGCCGTATACAGATTGACATATTGTTTTGCCGAGCGTTCCCAGCTAAAGTCGCTATGCATGGCGTTTTTAACAAGTGCTTCCCAGCGGTCACTCTCCTCGTAAAAAGCCCCCACAGCCCTTTGAATCGTATAAAGCAACTCATCCGCGTTATAGTTGGCAAAACTAAATCCGTTTCCCTCTCCGGTAAATTGGTTATAGGGGGTAACGCTGTCTTTCAGCCCTCCTGTTTCGCGTACGATAGGTATGGTACCGTAACGCATCGCAATCATCTGGGTAAGACCGCAGGGCTCATAGCGCGAAGGCATAAGCATTATATCTGCTGCCGCATAAATTTTATGCGCCATTGCCTCATCATAATAATCGATATAGGAAATCTTGTCCGGATAAAGGCGGGTGTAATAATGAAAACTATTTATATATTGCAACTCCCCGGTTCCCAACACGACAAGCTGCACATCCATTTCCATAATTTGCGGCATAATATGCACAAGCAGATCTAACCCTTTTTGTGCAACAAGACGTGAAATAACTGCCAGCACCGGCGTGTTCTTGTTCCCCTTCAGGCCTAAGTCCTCCTGAAGTTTTACTTTGTTTTTTGATTTTTGGGTGTAAGACCCGTACTGTACATAGATATAAGGATCCGTGTGGGGATTGTATTTTCCATAATCAATCCCATTCAAGATCCCTGTCAGGAAATCTTTTTTCACTGCTAATATTGTGTCCAGCTTCTCTCCATAATAAGGATTCTGGATTTCACGAGCATAGGTCGGACTGACCGTATTGATTTCGTCGGCATACAATATGCCAGCCTTTAAAAAATTGATTGAATCGTAAAATTCAAACCTTTGATAGCATAAGCCCTGATCGGGCAAAGCAAGAATATCATAATATACTTCCCAGTCAAATATCCCCTGATACCTTAAATTATGGATGGTCACTACCGTTCTAATATTAACAAACAGGGGATCGAAAGCATAAAACTCTTTTAACATGACAGGGATCAGTGCGGTCTGCCAATCATTACAATGAATAATATCGGGCTTAAAGTTTATGAACCGGCGGATGCTTTCCAATACTGCCCGGCAGAAAAAACTAAACCTCTCAGCATCGTCGTATTCCTCATAGGCCTGCACCCGGTTGAAATAGTATTCATTGTCAATTAAATAATAGTGAACATCCCCATAGATTAGCTCCTGCAAACCACAATACTGTTTGCGCCAGCCCAGTGGGACATTAAAGCTAGTAAGAAAAATTGCTTTTTTCTTTAATTCCAACGCGATTTGGCTGTACTTCGGGATGATCACTCTGACATCAATTCCTTTGTTTTTAAGAGCGAGAGGTAAAGACCCTCCTACCTCCCCTAATCCTCCTGTCTTTATAAAAGGATCTGCTTCCGAAATCACATAAAGGACTCTCATCAACCTTCACCTTCCCTACACCACAGCACTTTTATTAACAACGATAGGCGCCTGCTCTTGCCCTTTAAGAACCGTTCCCTCCTTAATGATTACATATTTATCCATTATTACATTCTCTAAGATTACGCCCTTGCCAATATCACATTTCTTCATAATAATACTGTTCTTTATTTGGGTATTGTCAGCAATCTGGACGCTACGGGAAATAATACTGTTTTCCAGAACACCCATAATGTTGCAGCCGCTGGCGACCAGTGAATTTCTTACCAAAGTTTTGCCTGAGTAACGGGTCGGAGGATTATCTCTAATTTTGGTGTATACCCTGTTGGTTCCCCAAAACAACTCTTTACGTACGTCAAGATTCAACAAATCCATATTGCACTGAAAGTAGTCACTAACGGATTCAATTCTTGCAAAATAGCCCTTATAGGGAAACCCGAAAATGCTCAGGACTTGCTTATTCTCAATTAAAACATCCAGCAGCCCGATATTCTCAATCGATTCATAGCCGGCGACTATTTCCATGAGCAGCTTCCTATTTATGATAACCATATCAATAAAGACTGGGAGCAGCCCAGCCAGCTCAAATATTTCTTCATCTGTCATGAAACCGCATACCTTACCATCTGCTAACATCTTCAGGTAGGTACCCGTTAACGACTTCTGTCCTTCTTTTTCAATATCTTTATAAATAAAAGTCACATCCGCCATGCTCAGTTCATGAAAAACGATAGCTTCATTGTAATCAATATTAAATATTTGATTGCAACCACAAAGCACTACATATTCTGAAAAATCGTTTTCCAGATATTCTATATTTTTCGCGAGGTCTTTTAACAGAAATAGCGATTCCCATCCTGCAATCCCCTGATTGATACCCGGCAGAATGAACAATCCTCCCGATTTGCGATCGAGCATCCATTCTTTCCCTGCACCCAGTTGATTCAGTATGGGTCTATAGTGTGACGGTGTAATAATCCCTACCGTCCGAATACCCGAATTAACCATACTCGATAAGGCGAAGTCTAGAAGTCTGTATCTGCCCCCAAAGGGCACTACGGCGAGCGGCCGGTTTTTATCAATACCCTGTAGAAAATTGGATCGGCGGTTGCCAAAAATAATCCCAATAGTTCTGTTCATTTTAACCCGCCCTCTCTCATGCTTCTATCTAGAACTGGTGTTATATTCCCCGGCTTCAATAAGATCTCCGTTACATATGGTGGTATTATCCTCAATACAGGTAATCCCTGCGTATGGGGAGTGCTCCCCTGTACTTAGTCCTACGGAACAATGCGCCTTGATTTCAGTGTTTTCACCAATAATTGCTTTGCGTATCCATGCTTCATTGCCGATCCTGGTATTGGACAGTATGATGGAATCTTCCACCCGTGCACCTTCGCCGACATATACTCCGGGCGCCAGGATGGAATTCATGACCTCACCCAGCACAGTACACCCGTTACTGATTAAACTTTTGCCAATCCTAGCCCTAGGGCCCGTGTAATGGGGTGGTAAGATACCTTCATTGGAATAAATTTTAAACTCGGGACTAAAGATTTTTAACGGAGGTTCGGACAGCAGCAATTCCATATTCGCCTGATAATAGCTCTCTACTGTGCCTACATCCACCCAGTAATCTTTAAACCTATAAATAAATAATTTCTTGCCCTGATTTAAAAGCATAGGCAATACATTTTTCCCAAAGTCATTATCCGAAGCTGGATTGTTCTGATCTTCGAGCAATGCCTTTTTTAAGACCGGCCAGGTAAATACATAAATGCCCATGGAAGCCAGATTGCTTTGGGGATTAGTTGGTTTCTCAGTAAATCGGATGATCCTGTCTGTGTCATCCGTTGTGATAATCCCAAAGCGTGAGGCTTCCAGCCATTCAACCTCAATGGCAGAGATTGTAACATCCGCTCCTGTTTTTTTGTGCTGCCTGATTAATGGTTCAAAATCCATCTTGTAGATGTGATCTCCTGAAATAATGAGAACATATCCCGGATTAAAGAAATTGATAAAATCAATATTCTGGGAAATCGCACTGGCAGTTCCCTTGTACCAACTGCCGCCATCTTCACCAACAAACGGCGGTAAGATATGAACACCTCCATAATTGTTATCAAGATCCCAAGCTTCTCCGATGCCAATATAGGAATTGAGCACAAAGGGTTTATACTGCGTGAGAACACCCACCGTATCAATGTTGGAATTGGCACAGTTACTTAAACTAAAGTCAATGATTCTGTATTTACCGCCAAAGGAAAGGGCAGGTTTGGCAATGTTTTTTGTCAGGCGTCCCAACCTGCTGCCATGTCCACCAGCCAAAAGCATGGCTATGCATTCTTTTTGATGAATAACTTATCCCTCCAATGCTGCTCTGTCGGTCCTGCTGCTCGCTAGTCATAGAAAATTTGATTGATTAATTGGTCCATTACTCTGTCTGGCGAATAACACTGTTGTTACACCTCTTTAATTCTTTCAAGTAGGCGTCCATCTTTCTCAAACATCTTGGTCTTTTGTTGCTCCCGCGCATTCAAGGATTAAGCCTCCTAAGGGGGGCATTTGTAACACCACAGAATAATTACTGTTGTGCCAAGCAACTTCCTCTGCCAGCAAGGTCTCTTGCTTCGTGAAACCTGAGCCTCCGTATTTTGTGGAATCAGTATTCAGAACTATTTTGTACGTCCCTAGCTGAGGCATCCCGATGCGAAATACCGGATAAGCCTGTGGCAAAAGATTTAAAGCAATCACTAAAAACTTGCTTGAGTCGGCTGTCCTTCTCTGAAAAACGAGGATGGACTGCGTGTGGTCATTGACGTCTATCCACTCAAAACCCTCCCAGCCGTGATCTTCAGCCCATAGACTTTTCTCATTGAGATAGAAATTATTTAACTCCTTAACATAGGCCGCGAACATTCTATGCATGTCGTAATCTTTCAAAAACCAATCCAACTGGGCATCTTGTTTCCACTCGATAAACTGAGCGAACTCCCCACCCATAAATAGAAGCTTCTTGCCCGGATGGCAAATCAGATACAAATAGAGCACCCGTTGTCCGGCAAACTTCTGCCAGTAGTCACCCGGCATCTTATTGATCAGGGATTTCTTCCCATGCACCACCTCATCATGTGAAAATGGCAGGATGAAATCCTCAGAAAACGAATAAACCAAAGAGAAAGTCAGGAGATTGTGATTATATTGACGTTGCTCGAAGTCGAGGCTAAAATACTTCAAGGTATCATTCATCCAGCCCATATTCCATTTATAACTAAATCCCAACCCTCCATCATAGGGAGGCCTTGTTACAAATGGCCAATCTGTCGCCTCCTCAGCGACCATGATTACGCCGGGAAAATACTTAAAAACCTGTTGATTGAGTTTGCGCAGGAATTCAACTGCTGCCAAATTCTCGCGTCCACCGTACCGGTTGGGAATCCAGTCACCATTTTCCTTACCAAAGTCCAAATAAAGCATACTGGAAACCCCATCCACTCTCAGTCCGTCGATGTGGTATTGTTCAAACCAAAAAAACGCATTGGAAATTAGAAAGCTCCAAATCTCTGTCTTATTAAAATTAAAGCGGTAAGTACCCCATTGTTCATGATTACCTTCCTCGTATAAAGGGGTCCCATCAAATTGGCCCAATCCATGGACATCCCTGCAAAAATGTCCCGGAACCCAGTCCATAATAACGCCGATTTCTTCCTGATGGCATCGATCAATCAAATGCATCAACTCGTGCGGATTACCGTAACGACTTGTGGCGGCAAAAAATCCGGTAACCTGGTAGCCCCATGATCCGTCAAATGGATGCTCCGTAACTGGTAAGAGCTCCAGATGGGTAAAACCCTTCTTTTTAACATAAGGGATCAGTAAATCTGCAATTTCCCTATAGTCCATAAAATCGCCATCCGCCCGCTTTCTCCAAGTACCTAAATGCACTTCGTAGATTAGCAGCGGTTCTCTTTTGAGATTTCTTTGCTTGCGAGAGGCGATCCAAGCTTCATCCCGCCAGGAATGTCCTTCCAAGGGAAAAACCCTGGACGCAGTATGCGGCCTAAGCTCGGCATAGAAAGCAAAGGGATCAGCTTTATAGAAAACCTGTCCCCCTTTGGTTTCGATACAATATTTGTAGGGCTCCCCACTTTTTAGACCTTTAATAAAAGTTACCCAAACTCCACTGTCCAGGTAATTTTCCATCGGATGGGTTTCAATCTGCCAATTATTAAAAGCTCCAACAACCGATACCTTATAGGCATGGGGCGCCCAGACAGCAAAACTCACTCCTTCAATACCTTGTAAACGGATTAGGTGGGCGCCAAAATGCCTATAGCTCTGAAATAGCTCCCCTTGATTAAATAAGTATATTTCCTGTTGAGTAAGGTTTTTGAATTTGTTGATTTCCATTGCTGTATCCTTTTCTCAATATATTGTTTCTGTAACACATTAATTCATCATTGCCGATTGTTTTTCCTATTATTACCATAAAATAATAGGAAAAATATTCTTTCACCTTTCAACATTATCCGTTAAATTCTTGCAGCCACATTGAAAAGTCCAAAAGCTGGCGGATTGCCTGACCAAAATACCACCTGCAATTTGCTTGTAAGTAAGTTTTTCCTTTTTTTTCGTTTTACCATTGACAAATATTATTTTTGGCTATAACATAAGCGGCATAGCAAATAAAAGCACAAACCGTTGATTGAGAGAAGTAACATAAGGTACTTTATCCTTAGAGAGCCGCAGGTGGTGAAATTGCGGCGATAAAGCTTACGTGAATGGACTCATGAGGGCGACGCAGAAATTTTTTTAAAGAGTAGGCGAGCCGGGAACTCCACCCGTTATCAATGGAGCGTGTATGTCAGTACACGAAAAAAGCGGCGTTTTTACGCAATTTGGGTGGTACCGCAGAGATAACAATCTTTGTCCTTTAAGTGGACAAGGATTTTTGTTTTATCTGCAAAAGTATATCATGAAAGGATGAAAAAAATGGCAAACACACCTTACAAAATTTATCTAACCGAAGATGAGATGCCTAAAAATTGGTATAATTTGAAAGCTGTTATGAAGGAGCTTCCTACTCCCTTTATCAATCCGGCTACTTTAAAGCCCTGCACCGCAGAAGAACTCGACCAGGTATTCTGTAACGACCTGGTTGAGCAGGAGCTGAACACAACTGATAAGTATATAAAGATTCCGGAGGAAATCCGTGCCTTTTACAAGATGTACCGTCCCTCCCCTCTCGTCAGAGCTTACTGCTTAGAAAAGCAGTTAGATACACCGGCTGAAATCTACTACAAGTTTGAGGGTTCCAACACTTCCGGCTCACACAAGCTGAACTCAGCAGCTGCACAGGTCTATTACGCCAAGAAGCAAGGTCTGACATCCCTGACCACCGAAACCGGTGCAGGTCAATGGGGTACTGCGTTGGCAATGGCATGCGCTTACTATAACATTAATTTGAGCGTTTACATGGTAAAGGTATCCGCAGAGCAGAAGCCATACCGGAAAGCTGTTATCGAAACCTACGGCGGCAAGGTCATTCCTTCCCCTTCCAACACGACGGAAGTGGGTAGAAAGATTTTAGCAGAAAATCCTGGGACAGGCGGTTCCTTAGGCTGCGCCATCTCCGAGGCAATGGAAGTAGCCATGAAGACTGATAACTGCCGCTATGTGCTGGGGAGCGTATTGGATCACGTTCTACTACACCAGTCCATCATCGGTGAAGAGACAAGGATCGCTTGTGAAAAATACGATATAAAACCGGATATCATCATCGGCTGCGCCGGCGGAGGTTCCAATTTCGGCGGTTTGATCGCACCGTTCATGGGCGACAAGATTCATGGCCAGAACAACATCCAATTTATAGCTGTAGAGCCTGTCTCCTGCCCGTCCCTGACCAGAGGAAAATACGCCTTTGACTTCGGCGATACAGGCCAAACCACGCCTCTCATGAAGATGTACACCTTAGGCGCAGGCTTTATGCCGTCACCGAACCATGCAGGCGGTCTCAGATACCACGGCATGAGCCCAATCGTCTCCAAGCTGTACGACGACGGTTATCTGGAAGCCTGCTCCGTAGAGCAATTAAAGGTATTTGAAGCTGCCACCATGTTTGCCCGCTGCGAAGGCACTCTTCCCGCTCCGGAATCCGCCCATGCCTTGAAGACCGCTATTGATGAAGCGCTCAAGTGCAAGGAAACCGGCGAAAAAAAGACCATCGTATTCGGGCTGACCGGCACAGGCTACTTCGACCTGACCGCTTACATGAGCTATAACGACGCAACCATGACAGACTACATCCCGACAAATGAAGATCTGGAAAAAGGCTTTGCTACCCTGCCAAACATAAAGCTCTAAGCATCAAAATGGTTGTATATGTATATTGATTTATCAATAGTTAGGATGGCAGGTACTCTGTTAAATACTTGTCATCCTTTTTGTTCAACAAGGCTAACCATGTTGACTAGTTTGCAACAAGGTTAGCCTTGTATATACTTCAACCAGCACCACTAATTATAAGATGGTTATGG
>JAQVOH010000124.1 GCA_028702695.1 Desulfotomaculaceae bacterium | reverse complement strand
TACCTTGGTAGAATTACCAATTCCAAACTGGTGCACACTTGACGCTCCTCAAATTCGACAATATAATCTATATACTTGCATTATTGTATACAAGTATATAATACGGAATAAAGGGAGTGCTTTTATGATCGAGCCAAACAAACACAGCAATTTGCTGGAACAAGACCCTTATAAATATAAATTGCAGGATGTGGCAGAACCAAATCTTTATCGAGAGATCTTTCCTTATACGGAAGTGCCCAAAATACCCTTTAACCATCGGCTTGTGCCAATGGGGATGCCCGAGAAAATCTGGATTACCGACACCACCTTTCGGGACGGCCAACAATCCCGAGCCCCGTATACTGTGGAACAAATCGTTGATCTATATAAGCTGATTAATCGTTTGGGGGGGCCTAATGGCATTATCCGACAGACGGAATTTTTTATCTACAGTAAACAAGATCGGGAAGCGGTCAGCAAATGTATGGATCTTGGTTATGATTTTCCGGAAATTACTTCCTGGATCAGAGCTACCAAAAAAGATTTTCAACTGGTTAAAGATATGGGTATCAAAGAAACCGGCATCCTGCTCAGTTGCTCTGATTATCACATATTTAAAAAGCTGGGCAAAACCCGCAAGCAAGCCATGGACAGTTATTTATCTGTGGTAGCACAAGCATTAGAAGTAGGTGTACAACCTCGCTGTCATTTGGAAGATATCACCCGAGCGGATTACTACAGCTTTGTCGTACCCTTAGTTAATCAATTGATGGCCATGTCAAAAGAGTCAGGTATCCCAATCAAAATACGTGCCTGTGATACCATGGGCTACGGCATTCCCTTCTACGGAGTTGCCATGCCCAGAAGCGTTCCCGGTCTGATTTACGGCTTACAGCATTATTCCGATGTGCCCTCGGAACTGTTGGAATGGCATGGCCACAACGATTTTAATAAAGCTGTGGTAAACGCAACCGTTGCTTGGCTTTACGGCTGCTCTGCCGTCAACTGTTCCTTGTTGGGCATCGGGGAACGGACCGGAAACATTCCTTTGGAATCCATGGTCTTTGAATATGCTTCTTTACGAGGCACTTTTGACGGCATGGAGCCCACTATAATCACAGAAATAGCTGAATACTATGATAAGAAAATCGGTTATCACGTTCCGCCCATGACACCTTTTGTGGGTAAATACTTTAATTTAACCCGTGCCGGCATTCATGCCGATGGTTTGCTGAAAGATGAAGAAATATATAACATTTTTGATACAAACTTATTGTTGAATCGTACACCTGTCGTAGCTGTGAGCAATAACTCCGGGTTGGCCGGTATTGCTTACTGGATTAATTCCTATTATGATTTGCCTGCCGAAAAAAACGTTAGCAAAAATAATTCCCTAGTTAAATATGTAAAAGAGTGGGTAGACAAAGAATATAGCAGTAGCCGTACCACCAACATCAGTGATGAAGAACTGGCATCTGTTATTGGAGAATATGATTCGTCTTTTGGAAAAAAAGCATAACTTGTTAGCATCTCTATCCATAGAGTTGTTATAACAGCTGTAAAACACCACAGGAAATGCCTTAAAAATGCACCTTAATCTCGTCATATACCATTTTTATAGGAGGCGAAATGAGTATTAAAAGTTCTAAAACACCCCAGTCCTCACCTCCACCAAAACAAATAAACCCGGACAGTTCCAATTCATTAAGCGTACGCGTTTTTGAAGAACTGGAAAAAAGTATCTTGAACGGCATAATTAAGCCCGGTGAGAATCTCACTGAGATGAAGCTTTGTGCGGAATTGGGTGTGAGTCGCACGCCGGTTCGGGAAGCAATTCGGATGCTGGGGCAAAAAGGCTTGGTACGAATTTTCCCCAATAAAGGTGCTGTTGTTTTAGGAATCAGCGAGAAGGACCTGGAAGATACTTATACCATCCGCATGTATATCGAAGGATTGGGGTCCAGGTGGGCTGCCGCCAATATCACTGAAGAACAAATTAGAGAGTTGACGGAAATCGTGGATCTGCAAGAATTCTATCAAACAAAAAATGCCATGAACCATATCAACCAACTAGATTCTCAGTTTCACGAAAATATTTTCGAATACAGCAACAGTCGAACTTTGCAGCATACCCTTTCGGAGCTACATCATATGATCCAGCATTACCGGCAGCTTTCTTTCAGCTCCAATGGCCGGGCTGAAAAAGCCATAAAGGAGCATCGTCAGATTTTGGTGGCTCTGGCAGCTCATGATCAAGATGCCGCCGAGAAGCTGACCATAGAACATATTGCCCGTGCAAAAGAAAATCTCTTGCATATTATCAAGACATATAAATAACAGCGGGTTGCCTCTTTAAAACAAACCAACCGTCTCATGGAAAAAGAAGTGTACTTATACTTATGGGCTTTAGCAAAAAAATTATCAGAATCATTAAAGCTGGCGGATTCTTGAACTATACAAAAGCCAAAACAAACTAAGCGAAACCTAAGTGAGCATCATGCTACAAAACGATACAAGGAGGGCATACCCATGTCCGGAACAATAACGGAAAAGATCTTGAGAAAGCACATTGTTGGGGGAAAAGCTGCTGCTGCAGGTGAAGAGGTAGCATTAAAAATTGATCACACTTTAACTCAGGATGCCACTGGAACAATGGCCTATCTGCAATTTGAAGCAATTGGCATCGACCGTGTTAAAACGGAGTTAAGCGTCAGCTTTGTAGACCACAATACCCTGCAAACAGATTTTAAAAACTCTGACGATCACTTGTTTTTGCAATCTGTAGCACAAAAATATGGGATACACTTTTCTAGACCCGGAAATGGGATTTGTCATCAGGTTTTCCTTGAGAGGTTTGCCCGTCCGGGAAAAACTTTAGTAGGTTCTGATAGCCATACACCTACTGCAGGTGGCATTGGTTCTTTTGCTATGGGAGCTGGTGGACTGGATGTTGCTGCCGCCATGGCAGGCGAAACTTTCAGAATAAAATATCCGGCAGTTGTTGGTGTAAAGCTTATCGGTAAGTTGTCTGACTGGGTCTCTGCGAAAGATGTGATCCTTGAAGTTTTAAGGCGAATCAATGTAAATGGAGGAGTCGGAAAAGTATTGGAGTATTTTGGGCCTGGGGTGAAAAATTTAAGTGTTCCGGATCGGGCAACCATCACGAATATGGGAACGGAAACCGGCTGCACAACCAGTATTTTCCCCAGCGATGAAATTACTAGGAAATTTTTGGAAGTACAGGGAAGAGGAGAACAGTGGCAGGAAATAGTGCCTGATGAAAATGCTGAGTATGATGGAGTAATTGAGATCAACTTAAGTGAGTTGGAACCTTTGGTGGCTTTGCCCCACAGCCCGGGCAATGTTAAAACGGTAAGGGAAGTTGCTGGTTTAAAGGTGGACCAGGTGGCCATCGGGTCATGCACCAATTCCTCTTTAAGAGATCTGAAAGTTGTTGCCAATGCGTTAAAGGGCAAAACGGTGTCTCAAAACCTTCATCTGACTATAAGCGCAGGCTCCAGGCAGGTCGTTGAGCACTTAATCGACAGCGGCGAAATGAAATATCTTATCCAGGCTGGAGCGAGGATCCTGGAAAACACCTGCGGGCCTTGTATTGGAATGGGCTCGGCGCCATGTTCCAAAGGGGTGTCCGTCAGGACTTTCAATAGAAATTTTGAAGGCAGAAGCGGAACAAAGGATGCTCAGGTCTATCTGGTCAGTCCTGAAGTGGCTGCTGCAACAGCGCTGACAGGCGTTTTATCTGATCCCAGGGATTTAGGCGAATATCCTAAAATTGAAATGCCGGAAAAGTTTTTTGTCAACGATAACATGATCATCAGACCGCGGCCTTTTGAGGAAGCTAAAAACATTAAGGTTTACTATGGGCCTAATATTAAGCCTTTGCCTGCATTCCCGCCGCTGCCCGATGTTTTGCGGGGTGAGGCTCTGATTAAGCTGGGGGATAATATCACCACCGATCATATTATGCCTGCAGGCGCAAAAATATTGCCATTGCGTAGTAATATACCGGAAATGTCCAAATATGTTCTGGAGGCGGTTGACAATAATTTTCATCAGAGGGCTATCGAAAAAAATGGCGGATTTATCATTGCCGGTGATAATTACGGACAGGGTTCAAGCCGTGAGCATGCGGCGTTGGCACCCAAACACCTGGGAATTAAAGCGGTTATCGTGAAATCCTTTGCCCGCATCCACCTGGCAAATTTGATTAACTTTGGTATCGTACCGTTAACCTTTGATAATCCTGATGATTATGACAAGATCGAGGCTGGAGATTTCTTAGAGGTGGAAATAGGCAATCTTCAGAGCGAAGTATTCTTGCACAATATGACAAAGGGAACAAAGATTAAATTACGGCACACCCTTTCTAAATTGGACGCTGAGATCTTAAAGACAGGCGGCAAGCTCTCCTGGATTAAAAAGCATAAAGCAAAATAAAAGGTGAGGGGGTATTGAAATGAGCGAAAAAATCATCATGAAAACACCGCTGGTCGAGATGGACGGCGACGAAATGACCAGAGTCATCTGGGCGATGATCAAGAAAATTCTTATAGAGCCCTATGTGGAAATGAATACGGAATACTATGATCTTGGACTTAAAAAAAGGGATGAGACCGGGGATCAGATTACTGTAGACGCTGCCAACGCCATAAAAAAATATGGAGTTGGTGTCAAATGTGCAACCATTACCCCCAATGCAGCCAGGGTTGAGGAATATAAACTTAAAAAGATGTGGAAAAGTCCCAATGGTACCATCAGAAGTATTTTGGACGGAACAGTTTTCCGTACGCCGATTCTTGTCAACAACCTGAATCCCTATATACAGACATGGAAGAAACCCATTACCATTGCCAGACATGCCTACGGAGATATTTATAAGAACACGGAATACCGTGTCAATAAGCCGGGAAAGGTTGAGCTGGTCTATACATCGGTGGATGGTCAGGTAGAGAAATGCCTTGTTCACGACTTCAAGGGCCCGGGCGTTGTCATGGGGATGCACAATCTTGATGTATCCATTAGAAGCTTTGCAAAAGCATGCTTTGCTTTTGCACTTGATCAGAAGATCGATCTCTGGTTCTCAACAAAAGATACCATATCTAAGATTTATGATCATCGATTTAAAGACATTTTTCAGGAAATTTATGAAGAACAATATCAGTCCCAATTTGAAGCTGCCGGTTTAGAGTACTTCTATACCCTCATTGACGACGTGGTTGCCCGTATTGTCAGGTCTGAAGGCGGTGTGCTGTGGGCCTGCAAGAACTATGACGGTGATGTGATGTCTGATATGGTGGCCACCGCTTTTGGCAGTCTGGCCATGATGACCTCTGTATTAGTTTCACCCCAGGGCTATTATGAATATGAGGCTGCTCATGGGACCGTTCAGAGGCATTATTACAAGCACCTGAAAGGGATGAAAACCTCTACGAATTCCATGGCCACCATCTTTGCCTGGACCGGAGCCCTGAAAAAGCGCGGGGAGTTGGACGGTTCGCAGAATCTTGTGAGATTTGCCCAAAAGCTGGAAAAAGCGTCTGTTCAGACTATTGAAGAGGGCGTCATCACCAGGGATCTTGATCAGCTGTTAACTTCAGCCGAGAGGACCGTTGTCGATACAGAAGAATTTATATATAAGATAAAAGAGCGCTTGGAATGGATATGAACCGCACCATGTCAAGTAGACAGCCCCTTCCGCTAGACAAGATATTTGAGAAGGCCAAGCAAAAAACCAAATGCTGAGTAAAAGGTGGGCGGCTCCCAAAAGCGACTTTTCGTATCGAGGGAACATCTTCGGGGGAGGCATCTGCCATGCAAACACTCTCCCCTTGCTGCAAAACGCCAGGCTGAAACGTATGCAATGCAACCAGGCTACCGGCAGCCGTCTAGGGTCCAGACGCAAGGAGGGCAGGGCCCCCTACGGCGGGGAAACATAACACAGCGCCGTCAGGACCGGGCTTTCGCAAGAAAGAAAAGCTCTCGCATGGCTGAAACCTTTCGCGAGTGTCGCTAAACACAAAGAGTAACACTTGAGGCACCCAGGTCATGTACCGGAGGGTGCCTTCGGCGTAGCCGAACAAGTGTCAGTAACGTGGTAACGACGGAGGAGTGTTGGTCATTGATTAGAGAGTGTAGCGCAAAAAGTAAGCCCGTCCGATATTGCAAGGCCATAGTATCCATTTTAAGACAATAAAAAAGTAAGGCTGGTATGAATGCCTTCGGGGATGTTTTTTGGGGCTTAATCAAAAGAGAGATATTATGTCAAACCCGTATAGGTGCAGCAACATACCTTTTTACTCTTAGAAAATAATGAATAATAGCAACAGACAAAGGCAAAATATAAGGACAAATGGGAAGAAAATAAATTATAGCACTTTACTTACTCCACTGAGTCG
>JAQVOH010000032.1 GCA_028702695.1 Desulfotomaculaceae bacterium | reverse complement strand
GTGAAGGGGAGTTCCCGCAGTACCTCGCGGCCGGCCAGCAGCCTGGCGCCCAGGTGGCCGGCAAAGAAATTGGCTATTTTCGCGGCTGGTATGGCTGCTGCTTGCTCTGCTGTCAGTATTTCCCTCTCTACCATCTTTTCTATAAACTGCCTGATTGCCGCTGTGTCCAGCGCTCCCTTTAAATCCAGGTGTTGCAGAGCCAGGTGCAGGGCGGTGCCAGCTTCCGCAGCTGACAGGCCGCGTTCCTCCTGCATAAATAGCGGCCTCCCCCCGATAGGAGGCCGGAAATCTCGCTGCAAGGCATCCTCCCCGTCCTCCGCCAGCTCAAACCTGCGCTTGATTTCTGTCACCGTGGCCTTGGCGGCCCGGCCCAGAAGACCGGCAGCGGGGTAGGTCCATTCCAGTCTGGCCTTAATTACACCGGCCAGCGGTCCAGGTTCCAGTGGTTCCATGCGGCTGACCCTGGCAAGCCATTCCGGTTCAATCGTCTTTTCAGCTGTGGCAGGCTCACTGTGCACGGCTAAACGGATTTTCCAGCGGGAGCGATCGCCGGCAACTTCTAATTGCGACGAGTCCTCACTTAATCCCAGCTTCCTGAGCTCCGCCCCGTCCCGGTGACGGGCCAGGGCAGTTGCCAGCCACTCCAGGGCCGACCTGACCCCGCCCAGATAGCCATCCGGCAATGACCAGCCCTCCGCTCCGGCCGGACCGCACCATTTCCTCGCGCTTTGCGCCAGGTTGCGGGTGGAACCAACCAGCACCAGCTTTTCTCTCGCCCTGGTCATGGCTACATAGAGGATGCGCATCTCTTCTGCCAGGGCTTCCATCTTCAGCCTATGTTTTAATGCCAGTTTGGCGGCGGTGGGATAGGTAACCCGCGCCACGGCGTCCACCAGTTGGGGACCCAGGCCCAGGTCTTTATGAAAGAGCAGGTCCTTGTTGAGATCCCGAAAGTTGAATTTTCTATTCAGCCCGGCCAGGAAAACCACCGGGAACTCCAATCCTTTACTCTTGTGGATGCTCATAATACGGACTACATTTTCTTTCTCGCTGAGAGCACGGGCAGCTCCGAGATCACGACCGCCCTCGCGGATCCGCTCAATAAAACGCAGGAACAGGAACAACCCGCGGAAGGTGGTGGCCTCATACTGCCTGGCCCGGTGCTGCAGTGCCCTCAGGTTGGCCTGGCGCTGACTGCCGCCGGGCAGGCCGCCGACGAAATCGTAATAGCCGGTGTCGCGGTAAACAGACCAGATCAGGTCGGCCAGGGTGCCCTGCCTGGCCTGCGTCCGCCACCGTTCCAGACTTTCCAAAAACTCCACCAGTCGTTCAGACAGCTCCCCCCAGCCGGCAAGGGCTGCTGCCACCACAGCGTCGTAGAAATCGCCACGGCGGGCAGCAAGCCTGACTTTAGCCAGGTCTGCCGCTCTCAGGCCAACCATCGGTGAGCGTAACACACCGGCCAGGAAAACGTCCTGGCGCGGGTTATCGATGATATGTAGAAGGGATAGCAAGGTCTCAACCTCTGTTGCTTCAAAATACCCGGTGGCCAGTTCCGCATAGACCGGTACGCCCTTCAGCCTGAACTCTTCCACAAAGGTATTGGCTGAGCCGGATGTCGCCCGCAAAAGCACGACCACATCACGGTAAGCCAGGGGACGGTAGGCTCCACTATCCCGGTCATAAACAAGCATGCCCGGTTCACCGCCGGGAGTTCCGTGCACCAGTTCCAGGATCCTATCCGCAACCAGCCCGGCCTCCTGCTGCAGGGCGTCCTTTTCCTCCTCCAGCTCATGTTCCTGCCCGTTATCTCCTGCTGTCTGGTCACCCCCGGCGGCAGCCGGATCTGTAGACAGAGACCCGGAGAAGCCAACGCTTTCAATCAGGTGAAGTTCTACAAACTCGCACGGTTCACACTTCACAGCAACATTTTCTGGTGAGTCAGCTTTGCTGAAATCAGACATATCACAAGCTTTACCATCAGAGGATGAAGAATTACTTTCGGGGTAGTTGGCTCCGAAAATGAGTTCTGCGTCCGCATCGTAGGCCATTTCACCCACACCCGGGGTCATCAGCTGGCGGAATACAAAGTTTACCGCATCTACGATACCACGCCGGCTGCGGAAGTTCCTGGACAGGTCGATGCGGCGTTCCGCCCCACCGGCTAATACCGGGTAGCTTCTGTATTTGTCCAAGAAAAGGCCTGGCTCGGCCAGCCGGAAACGGTAAATACTTTGCTTGACGTCGCCTACCATGAAGAGATTGGGTTCCATTTCTCCCTGTCGCGAGACCAGTCGCAGTATGGTCTCCTGCACGTCGTTGATATCCTGGTACTCGTCGACCAGGATCTCCTCAAACCTCCTCCTGAGCTCTATCGCTGCCTGAGAGGGTACCGGCCCCTGTTCACCAGGCTCGGATAAGACCTGCATGCAGTAATGCTCCAGGTCGTTGAAATCCACCACACCCCGCGTCGCTTTGGCCTGACGGTAGGTTTCCCCGAAATCTTTGACCAGCGCTGCTATTTCCCCCACTAGCGGAGCTACCGTCGCAAGGTCCGCGCACAATTCTGCCGGCGTGCGGGAAAAATACTCCCTTTGCAGCGTAGATATTTTCTTTTTAACGCCATCCCGCAGTTTCTTAACCTGTTCCACCAGGTCCTCATCCGCCAATTCCTTGCGGCAGGTGGCCAGCTTCCTGAAGGCGGCCTGCTGGAAGCCTTGATATAGCTCAGACCAACTCGACCCCGCAGCACAAGCCTTGGTCAGACCTGCAACCATAGACAAATCATCCACCAGGTTGGCCAGGTAGGGTTGGGGACCACCTGGCCGACGGGCCAGTCGCAAGGCCTGCTCCAGGTCGGCTCGCGAACCGGCTAGTTCTATTGCCACCGCTATTTTTAAAATCTCTGCCCAGGGCAATTGGTCAAAGTAGTCTTGTCCAGGGTTGGCGTCGCGAGGAATATTAAAATTATCCGGCAGCTTTGCCAGCCAACCCGCAGGGTCAGGGGTACTGCGGGCGAAAGCATAAGCCTGCAGGACCAGTTCCTGTAAAAGAGTGTCATCACGCCTGCCGCCGTAGGAGTCCACCAGCCCGGTAAAAAGCAGGTTTTCCCCGTCTGCGTAGCGACTCTCGAACAGTTCCTCCAATGCCTCCGTCTGGATCAGGACTGCTTCTGTGGCGTCGGCCACACGAAAGGCAGGATCAAGGTCGATCCTGTAAAAATACTGCCGCAGCAGATCCAGGCAGAATGAATGCATGGTGCTTATAGCAGCCCGTCCCAGCAGGGCGACCTGCCGCTGCAAGTATTTCGAACCGGGGTAGCGGTTCAACGCCCCGGTCAGCGCCCGGCTGATGCGGTCTCTCATTTCTGAGGCGGCGGCGTTGGTGAAGGTTACCACCAGCAGGCGGTCCACGTCAACCGGGGAAACCGGATCCGTGATGCGGCGAATAATACGCTCCACCAGCACCGAGGTCTTGCCCGCTCCGGCTGCAGCCGCCACCAAGAGGTTACCCCCCCGGCTGGTGACCGCGTCACGCTGCTCTTTAGTCCACTGCTCAGCCATTGTCTTTCCCCCCTGCCTCCCGCGTCAGCTTGCGCCAAATGGTCTCGCTGTCCTCCACCGGTACGTTTTTATAGGTATTACCTTCTATCAGGATATCAAACTGGCAGATCGGTTTGTAGGGACAGTACCGGCACGAACGGACCGTCCCCCGTCGCAACGGGGCTATGTCCACCACCCCGTCGATGATATCACTGCCGGAGGAAATAAGCTCGGTCCGCAGGAATGTCCGCAGCAGCTCAAACTGCTCCCGGGTCAATACGGCCGAACGGGCGGCAAATTCACCGTCCTTTTTTATACGCACTGGTATCAGATCCGAGTCTGCCCCCAGGCTATCGTCCATCAGTTTGACCACCGCCGGGTCGGCCAGAACCATACCGGTCATACGCAGCTCTTGCAGGAGCTTCTTCTCCAGGTCCTCCTCCTGCGGGATACCGCCGTCTGTCTTGACCAGGGGGTCGTAGATGCGAAAATACAGGACCGCACCGGGCAGGCCTTCCTTACCAACCAGTTTTTGAGCGTGCAACAGGGCTACATCAAGGTAGGCCAGCAGCTGCAGTCTCAGCCCGTGGTAGATGTCAGGCAGGTCGATGGTCACTTTGCCTGATTTATAGTCAATCACCCGCAGGTAAACGCCGCCCTCCCCCTGTACCGCGTCGATCCGGTCGATACGGCCGGTCAGAGACATTTCGCTGCCGTCCCGCAAGGTGAAAGTTACCGCCGGGAGGTCTCCACCCGGCCCGAAGTACAGCTCCAGGCCTACCGGTTGGAACCGGCCCCGCCTGGAATGCTCGCACAACACCTGGGCCGCCCGCTGCACAGTCCGCCTGAGCTTGCCGGTAATATAGCGGCTGCGGGCGGAACTTAGCAGGATCTCGCTCTGCAGCCTGGGTGCCAACAGGTCAACCACTTCCCCGGCCATATTTTTGCACTGCTCCCTGGTCAGCTGGCCCCACTCAATCCCCTGGCTGCTCACCCGGTCGCCGAAAAGCTTTAGGGCAGCATGGAAAAATTGGCCTACATCGGGAGCGTCCAGTTTGAATTCGGCTCTCTCCCGCAGTTTAAGGCCATGCGACAGGAAGTGGGCGAAGGGACAGGCGCGAAACTTTTCTACCCCGGAAACGCTCGTGCGAAAGGGCCGACCGTAGAGAAGCCGGCCCAAACCCGCTGGGAGTCTCCCCTCCCGGTTGCTGTAAAATAGGCCGGCCAGCACCCTGGCGCAATCAGTTCTGCGCCTGCCCCCCACAAACCAGGAGTAGACATCCCACCACAGCGGTTTAACCGGGCTGCCTGCCCTGGCCTCCCTGATCCTTGAGGTCAGGTAAGAAAGAGAGCGCTGTGGGTTGGTAATGAACTCCAGTTCGTCCAAGAACGCTGGGTCGGGTTCTATCGGCCAGGAGCGCTCCTCCACACCTGGCAATAGTTCCCTGACCCTGGCCAGCACCTGGGAGGGCGTGATTGCGCCTCCCTCATCGTCCGCCAGCGGGCTGCTCAGGTAAAGACGCTCCGAGGCACGGGTCAGGGCGATGTAGACCAGGTACTGTTCGTTGAACAACCGCTGCCTCACTCCGGGAGCAAGGTTCAGTCCCAAGAGTCTAAGCCTGTCTCTTTCTGCTTCAGTGAGGATACCCTGCTCGGCCAGCCTGGCGGGGAGTACTCCGTCGCTTACCCCTACGACAAAAGCAACCTTCGCACCAGGACTGCGGGAGCGCTCCAGAGAACCCACCATTACCTGGTCCAGGCCGGGGGGAATCAGCCCCAGACGCATGCTCTCCAGCCCGGCATCCAGCATGGCGGAGTATTCCGCTCCATTTAAAATTTCATCACCCAGCGTTTCCACCACCTGATCCAGCAAAGCCACCAGGCCACTCCAGACCTGGGCGTGTTCACGAGCCACGACCAACCGCCCTTCAGACTCGGCTCTCTTGCTCCAGCTCTCCAGGTGCAGCGGGACTTCCATTTCTTCCAGAAGGGAATACAGTGCGGCTGTTTTTTTCCTGGTGCTTTCCGATTGCTTGAATGCTTCCGTGAAGGAGGCTAGCGTAGTGACCACCTTTCCACGGATGCGGTTGATGGCATCCAGTTCTGCAGCTTCCAACTCCGTGACCTCCTGGTCCTCTTCCAGGGTCAGCCGGCGGCGGTATACCCAGGGCTTGCCGTCTGTCCAACTGCTTCCCCGGATACCGTGGGCCAGCACGTAATTTTCCAACAGATCCACCTCTTCCCTGGAAATGGAGGCCAGGTCGGTCTTAAGGAAGCGAAATACGGGATTGTACGACCAGTCCCTCACGGCAACCTCCAGCGCCGAGCGGACCAGTTCCACCAAAGGATGGTGCATTACCTGGCGCTTCTGGTCGATAAACACGGGGATGCCGTGGTCGGCAAAGATTGTTGAAATCAGGTCGGCATAGGAGCCCAGATCACGCAAAATAATGCCTATATCGCGGTAACGGAAACCCTGGTCACGGCAGAGAGCAGTTATTTCACGAGCAACACCCTCAACTTCAGCGCTCGGACTGGCAGCTGCAAACAATGTCAATCCTAGCACTGGTCCTGCCTTGGGGGAAGCTAGTAAATTAAAATAGTTCTTTTCCAGGTAAGCTATGGGGTCACTGAAGTGCTGGGGATTGACTCCATCGAGTAGGAGCGGCCTCTCCACAGCAACCTTCTCCTGCGCCGCCATTTCCGCCAGAGCCTCGTAAGTTTCCCGGATGGGATAGAACAGGTCGGTTTCAACCGATTTGCCGGTTAGCGACTCGACCCCGGCACAGAGAGTTATATTCACCTGCCTGGCAATGCGAGCCAATGCGGCCAGTACCCTGTATTCCTGCGGGGTAAAGCCGGAAAAGCCGTCGGCCCAGACGGTGGCCCCCTTGACTGCCTCTGAGAGCTTCAGTCGTTCTGCGAGAAGGTTGAGGTAATCATCAGGGTCGGTAAAATGGTCAGCCAGGACTTCTTCCAAACTGCCGTAAAGGAGAGACAGATCCTCCAGCTTGTCGGCCAGCTGTTCCGTCCCGCCTGCTGCCTGCAGCGAAGAGAGAGCCAGTTCAATATCAACCGGCCCGACGCAATAGGTTTTCATCTCACCCAGGGCGCGGGCGAGGGTATCAGTGAAACCTGGCTGGCCGGCGGAACGGCGGAAGGCTTTGAGCTGGCCTCGGCGGTGGTCCAGCAGGCGGCGCAGCAGCATGCGCTTACCCAGGTCGCCGATGTGTGCCCGGGCTGCCCCGCCCACTTCCTGCAGCACCCGGAAGGCCAGTCGCCGGAAGCTCAGCACTTGGGCCCTGATAAAGCCTTGCAACCCTGGTGTGGAGGCCAGAGAATACTCAGTTTGAAAGGTAGCCTGCTCGGGAACCAGCAGGATCAGCGGAGGACCGGCCGGCCGCAGGAGGAGTTCCTCCCGCACAGCGTCCAGGCAAGCGCGGGTCTTGCCGGTACCAGCCCGGCCGATGATGAAGCGTATGCTCAAAAGGATAACCTCCTGGTAGGACTTGAGTCATGAGAGTAGGGCTATGCTGTAATCCTTTGGGGTCTTGTGTATAGGAATTCATATCTTGACTTAGAATGCTTTTTACCTAATTTCCCGTTAAAAAATCAAATTCCTCCCTGGGGAGGAACTGGTGTATTCTTCGAACTGCTATTACGACTTCTGGAAGCATTTGATGTCCATGACTTCACTGCCCGGCAGGGCAGACTGCAGAGGAATGAAGCTGTAGCCGGCGGAGGTGGTAAAGTCCAGGTAAAGCACCTGCGGTATCCTTACCATTTCCCGTTCAAGATTGGTCAGGCGAGCCAGGGCGCCTGGGTTTAAGAAAAACTTTCCGTCCACGGTTTCATGGTAACCCAGGTGGGCATGGGCGCCCAGGGTAAAATCAGCCTCAGTAGCAGCAACCTCGGATATCAGCGTACAGGCAACCTTATCAGAGAAGGCTTTGGGCAGTAACATTCCGTGTACTACATGAATGGCCAGGTCACAGTTCTTTTTCTTGACCATGTAGTCTCCACTGTTTTTGTGCCGGTCTATGCCCCCGTAAAAATGCTGTCCACTCAGCTGGACGACACAGTTGCCGTTATCCAGATAGAGCTTTTCCCGTGGTTGGAGAAGCTTAATACTTTTTGTTCTGTCCAGGAAGCCCAGGGCGGCTTTGGGCAGGCTGGCCAGCTGTTGGTTAATCAGATCATGGTTTCCGGCTACACAGTATAGCGGGCAATCCAGTTCTTTCAAGAACCAGTGCAAAAGGTCCCAGGAGCTCTGATCGGGGTGGGGGTGGTCAAAAACGTCACCCCCGTGGATCACAAAATCGACTCGTAAGTCCCGGCAAAGGCCGGTAACCTCCAAGAGTTTACGGTAAATCGTTTCCAGGAAATTGTCCTTGCGGTTCTCGGGCGTACTGCTTTTGATGTGAGTGTCGGTGAGATAAATCAGTCGCATCGGTTATCCCCCTATCCACCCTTAGCTAAAAAAAATCACGGCCTGTATCTGCACGTTTTTCATCGTCCAGCTCCACTGCAGCAAAAAGCGCCTTAAGCTTTTCAAAATCCCCTATACTCATCAGTTCATCATGAGAATAAAAAATTCTCCCGGCATTGTTGGTGGCGCCCCAGGTAACCTTAACAATACCCTGATTTACACCTTGTTTTGTCTCTGTTTTAACGAATAGTTTGATGGTCATATGGGTTTACACCCCGTTACAGCTTTTCCTAATTATTATTATATCAAAGACTCGGAAATTTTTAGTTTAACTTTTTGATTTATTTGCTGCCCGCTTCATAAAGCTGTCAACCTTAATGATAAAACGCTCATGCACCCCGGTGGCGACTATTTCAACATCGTCTTTCACTTCCACTTCAAATACCAGACGCCGTCCGTCCACCTCTGTGAGCCGGGAAGCTGCAGCGACATTGAGGCCAATCGGAGTAGCGGCCAAGTGCTTTATGTTTACCATCGTCCCTACGGTTGTACTACCGGTTACCAGGAACGGGGCTACCGAGTTTTGTGCTGCTTTTTCCATTAGAGCAATCAGGGCAGGTGTGGCCAAGACACTCACTGTACCGCTCCCGTGTGCTATGGCCGTGTTGCTTTCATCCACTGTCAGCGTTGCTTCACCCAGAATCCCGACACTTAATTGTGAGTCCATTAATATCCACCTCCAAAATTCTTTTGTGTAAACAAATTCCAGGCCAAGGTCTAAAACACCTTCCTGGTCCTAAAATTTACCGGCAATCCTGAAAAAGAAAACCCCAACCACGTATGTAATATTGTGATCCCTCAGGCATATTCTATCATTAAAAAGGGTTAGCAGGTATTACCATGATCATTTATACTTTCGACTTTGCAGTGATGGAGATGATCCGGGCTTGAGTGGAGACATCTGGGGCTTTAGCACTCCCGAGTTGATATTAATCACACTGTTGTTTTTAGGTCTCTTCGGACGGTCAAACCTGGTAGTTACTTCGGCCTGCATCCTCCTTTGCATCAGGTATTTCAACCTGGATTCGCTCCTATTGCCGGTACTGGAACAACGAGGTCTGGAGATTGGGTTGGTGCTGCTGATGCTCCACATCCTGTCCCCTGTAGCTACTGATAAGCTGACCAAGGACGATTTGTACTCGGTGGTTTCTTTCAAAGGTTTTATAGCTCTGGTGGCGGGAGCACTGGCTACGAAGCTAAATGGAGACGGGCTGAATCTAATGAATGCAAATCCTGAAATTATTTTTGGGATGACGGTAGGCACCATGCTGGGCATACTGTTGCTGCGAGGTACCCCCTGCGGTCCGGTTATGGCTGCCGCAGTCACCGCGATCTTTCTGCAGATTACCAACCTGCTGAGGTAACATAGTCAATGTTTATGTTCATGCATTTTGGCAAGCAACAGCATCTGCTGAACATATTAAAAAAGTGCCCGCCAGACATTGCAGGCACCGGGCACTTAATTAATTCACTCCCTCATCGCTGGGTTTTCATCTTATCGCTCATTAGCGATATGGAACATCTAATAATAACTTTTTTAATACACGGTCACGCTTGCTATTATCACCTTTATCAGAGTTGGCATCAGTTTTGTCTTTATACTTGCCTAACCTGTTCCCGGGAAACTCTTGTTTATCTTCCCCATTGCCTTTATCCCTATCTTTGTCTTTATCTTTGGATTTATCTTTGGACTTATCTTTGGCCTTTTTCTCATCGCTTTCCCTGTCAGTTTGTTTTTCTTCTGATATAGTGACCTTTCCCACCGGCTTACTTTCAGCTTCGACTGGTTTCTTTTGTTTAACATATATGCCGCGCTTTGCAGTTTTATCGTCCTGGCCCTGTGATTTGTTAACAGCATCTTGATCATTTTCCTCACCGGCAACCAGGTCAACCAGGTTCATTTTCTTTTCTTTTTTCAGTTTTCCCAGGCTCATCGAGGTAATATCGCTGATGCTGAGCTGCAACCCTTTTTCATCTGATTTATTGAGCAGCAGATACCTGCCGGTGGAGATGCCGGAGGCGGCAGCTTCCTGGCGCAGTTCCGGCTCGACCGGTTCTATAATCACATCTGATTTCAGACAGCTCGACTCCACCGGGCGCTGGATTGCTTCGTAAACTGAGTTCAGGTCAACCAGTGGCTCTGCGCCGGAAGCAACGGTAAGAGTCGCCAGTATTACGTTATCACCTGATTCTTCGATATAGTTATCCGCAATTGACTGCGTAACAAGTAACCCAACTGCTTCACGCAAGTCCCGGCCCTTCACCTTAACCTCCGCCAGGATTTTCTCTCCTTCAGCATCCATGGCGCGGGCCGAAATGACCTTTCCCTCAGTGGATACCGCCAGTTCTATACTGGGGTTGATGTCAATGGTCAGGTAAGCTGCAGCGGGAGGTGTCTCACCAAAGTAGAGCAAGCCGGCCATTAAAATAATGAACAGTGAAGCAGCAGCCATTAACTGCTTCAGGTAAGGCAGTCTTTTCCTGCCTTTCAGCTGAATCTCCTGGCCGAGGCGGGGTACGGCTCCTCCAGGCAGGGGCACCTCCCGGTATTCTCCATCCGGAGTCAACACTATGCAGGTATTGCGTTTTATTTTAACAACCATCCCGTGCTCATTCATTTGTATCCTCCTTATAACCGGAAGGTATCCTCAAATATGATCTTAGATATAAAAATTCTTCCCTCCTGCTGATTAAAAGAGCCATCGCGATGATATATTTTCTTCCCCGCTCCAAATTTTTGCGCCGGATCCCGGTACTTTTCTCAAGTTCCGTCAGGGGAAGCTTTTTTTTGTGCCTCAGTTCTTCGAAAAGCGAGCCTTCCTCCACCAACGACCATGCCGCCCGCATCAGAGTCTGGCGGGTGTCGCGGTGACGTGGTGAGCATTTCACCAGATCCTCAAAGGTCACCCCGTACGAAGTTAATAAATCGCCAAACTCTTTTATTTCTTCTTCCCTTTCCCCGGCAGCTTTTTCTTCCCAGTAAACTTCCCAGGATTTGGCGTATTCCAGGCTGCCAGCAACATCTCCGCTAGCGGGTAGGGGTATACTTGATTTGGCTATTCTGCTTTCCTTCCGGTAATGGTCGGTGAGCCGACTTCTCATTACCATCCTGGCGTAAGCTAGAAAAGGCACACCGGATTCCGCCTGGTAGCGATCGATGGCCTCGTTAAAGGCAATCAAGGCCACTGCCAGTTCGTCATCCCGTCCCCACTCCAATACGCGCCTGGAAACCCGGCACGCTGTTTTAAACACAAACGGCCTGCAGTTATCTAGAAAATCTTCTCGTGCCAGATGGTCACCATCTTTGATTTTTGTGATAGCATTTTCCAGGTCCTGTACAGGAAACAAATATTCACACCCCTTTATCTACCGGTGCTCACCTTTTTTCCGATGGATTAAGTAGGCGTCGGGAGTATGTTCCCTTCGCCCTTATATACGGCGGATAAGAAAACTTTTAAGGGGGCCGTATGGTGAACAAGGAAACGGAAACTAGTTGAGGTAATTGTAAGGAATGGCCTGAGGTAAACTACCCTGTCTACGGGTGAGCATTAAGCACCAAAAGAACCACACAACCTGTGTAACTTCACTTTTTTATTCGTCCTGATACTCGAAAAGTCCTCCTGCAGCATCCATGGACTACCGTCAATCACCTGCTGAGTAGCCAGGATTTCACTATTATAAAACACGCTAGTTAATACGTCACCTTGTACCAAATTATCCAGTAATATATTAATGACCTTAAGATAAGTTCGCCTTATAATACAAATGGAGGTGTTGTTAAATGTTAATAAAACTACTCAAGGGTTTCTTTAATATTTTCTTTGACGGGACGGAAGCGGTAAAACTCAATCTGATTCCCATTTTGGCAAGAGAGGAAATACGCCGCATCGAAAACTAAGAAACCGCGTCTGCCCAGGCGCGGTTTTGCTATTCATCTGGAAAAATCAATATAGTTTATTTTTTACCATTTTGCAGGCGCTCCGCTTGCCTTCTGGTAGCCCTATTTTCACTGCCCTGGCCAGCCTCGTTGCCGGCATTAGCTTTGGCCATTTTTTTTAAATGCAAGTACTTATAATATACATAGAAAAACATAGCGTAAACCGGTACGGCCAGAATAATCTTATACTTATCTGGAATCCAAGGCAACGTAAATATTGTCACACCGAGTACTGTAACTGCTATGGACAGCCATCCCCACTTGGCCGCCTCAGATTTACCTGTTGTTGCCATCCTTAATCACCTGCAATCCACAATGAAAATAAGATCACGACTTGCCTAAAATAAACCACCACTGCAGGACCATTCCACATGACTCAATTATAGCTATTTATATGGCCCCAATATGTGGGTACAAATGTGCCTTATGAGACTCATGAAATAATTTCGTCAGAATCAACTAATTATCCTGCTATCCTAACTCAAGTTAAAAGCATAAAACCCATTCAGGTTATAAAATCTAAGTGGGTTTTCATAATGTGATCGATAAATTATGGTTCTTTGGGGCTTTATCACTTGCCGGCTACTGTCTACCTTGTTGTTGTTGCGCACCATCCTTTGGCATATTCCGGTTATCGTCCATTACCTGGACAAAGCCCCTTGTGGTGCTCCCTGGTTTGTCCTTTGAGGTGGCCCTTGTGTGTGGGGCTTCCTGATTTGTTCCTTGAGACGCCCCTTGCGGTTTTGTAAGCTCGGACTTATAAATTGTTACTTGATCATTTACAACATCTACGACTTTAGCAGGGTGACGCTAGGACAGGAACAGGCCGATGGCCAGCAGGAACGGTGTGGCCAGTGTATACGCTACGTTGCGCCCGAGAAGAGGTATCAATACCGTTAGTTGTTCGCTGTTTCTCAGTACGCCCTGAATTGTTTTTAGCGCCAACGGAAGTGTCACAAGGGCCAAAAGTACCATCACCGGCAGTAATTTTAGAACTACCGCCACAACAATGCTGACATAAGTTAATATAGCTATTGCCGCGTAAACCAGGGCACATTTGTTTTGTCCGCATAAAACAAGCAGGTGCCGGCGGCCGGCAATACGGTCTGCCTCAATGTCCGGAAACTGATTGAGCAGCAGCAGGTTGCTGACCAAAAAACATGGTATCAGTGAAGCAACGGCGGCATTCAGGTCATAAGAACCCTGCAGTACAAAATAAGTGCCTAATACCATGCACGGTCCAAACCCCAATCCCGGCGCCAGCAGACACAAAAGAGGGGAGCGAGTGATATACTTTGTGTACAAAACTACCAGCAATACGCCGGGCAGGCCCACCCATAAAAGTCCCGGGCCCTGCACCGCCAAGAAGAAAACGCCGACAGCCACGGTCACTCCTAAGCACGCAAGCCCGAGTATAAGAGCTGCTGTAGCCGACAGGCGTCCTGCCGGCAAAAGGCCACTTCCCCCGCTGAAAGGAGTGGTGGTGGTGTGCAGGTCAAGCCCGCTAATGTAGTCATGATAGTCATTTAATGAGTTAACAGCGGCATGTGCCGCTATCCCTCCAACCAGTGCAATAGCCAGATACAGGAGGTTAAAAGTGCCTGTTTTCCAGTAGACGGTTGCTGCCCCGACTAGGCAGCATACCGGGGTTAGAATAAGAAACTGAGGACGTGTTTCCTGCACATAATCGGTCAATGAACCTTGCACAATTATACTCCTCCCTCATATAATGGATAAACTGTTATAAATGACTATTCAACTGCACAAGGTCTTTAACCTGCTAAATAAACAAAATATTCATTAATTTTCAAAACCAAAGCCGTCCTGCTAGACGGCCTTTTTTGCTTCTATTAATATTTCACTTATTGTTATCAGCCCGACTCACTTGTAATAAGTAGGCTAGAAGTCATTGACCATCATGAGAAATATGACGGTTTAGGTTATTCACGCGGTTATGCCTTCATCCCGGCCGCAACCTTGGTGGCAAACATGCTAATCATTTCTTTCGCAATCGTTTCATCAAGCACCCCATTGAAGCTTGGAGTCTCGAAAAGTCGCTTGGGCAACTGAACATTCTCCAGCTTAAAACCCAATTTCTCCCGTATCCGCATTTTAGTCTGAAAGATTTTTTCGCCGATTTCGGTCAAGGCAGCATCATCAAGTCCGAGACCTACTGCCTTAAAGGCAGCTATGATCGTGGCTCTGTCATAGGCTTTTCTGGCAAACAAACAGATTGTTAATGAGTTAAGCAAACAGCGTTCCTTTTCTTCTTTAAGTAGAGCGTCAACCATCTCATGGTTAGCCATCTGCTGATGAGCTTGATCAAGCGCATACCCGCCGTTGCACAAATGAGAATGCCTCGCTCCCACAACGCTGCCAACCAGACTACCGTAGCCTGTATGATACCCTGACATTTCGTTTTTGGCAAAAGTCATCGCAAAGTCATTGCCGCCATAAACTGCCGCCGCTTGATAACTCCCACTACCAAGCACGGTGTAAAAATCATTCGCAGCATCAGCAATATACCAGATAGCCTTAATGTAATTTTCTGTCATACCAAACTCTAAAGGGATTATGGTTTCGGTGGTTGAGACAAGCCCTTTTTGGTAAGCCTCAGTAGCCCAGCCTAAGGCAACACCACAGGACATGGCATCAAGCCCGGTTTTTTCAACTGCTTCTATGAGTTTTAGAATTTCATCCGAGGTTTTGATGCCAAGAAAAGAGCCCAACGAAAAGATTAGTTCATAATCGTATCCAACACTAACCGCTTCATATTCATAACCCTTGCCGAATTCCCGTCTAAATTGCCCAATATGAATGCAACCCACGGGACAGCCGGTACAAGCCAATTTTCGCACCAAATTCTTTGTGGCAAACGCTTCGCCAGTAATTGCGTCCACATGCTCAAAGCTCCCTTGAGCTAAGTTCTTCGTGGGCAATGCTCCCATCGCGTCTAAAGACGCCACATTAATCGGCGTGCCAACATCATGGTACTTCATCATGATTTCCGTGTCCGTTACCTTATCGTAAATAGAGCGATACACCTTTAAGTATTCCTTGAAATTGTCAATTGGAATATCTCTGTCCCCAATAACAGTAATCGCTTTAACATTCTTACTCCCAAGAACTGCTCCCAATCCTAGTCGCCCAAAGTGGCGATAAGTATCAACACAAACGCTAGCATAGGCAACCTTATTTTCACCCGCCGGTCCAATCCGCAAAATACTTCTTTTGCCGCTCCCAGCCTCTTTTTCACGAATAACCCGACCCACCTCATCTGAAGCCATGCCCCACAAAGGCCTGGCGTCCATAAACTCAACACCTTGCCGGGTAATCGATAAGTAACATGGATTTGGGGATTTACCAGCGAGAACAATTGCATCATAACCTGCCATAAATAAAGTAAGGGCAAGCCGGCCCCCTGCATAACTCTCCCCCAGTTCACCCGTTAACGGCGAAATGAACATCGCTACAGTCTTGGTAATAACGGGGTAGATTGATGAAAGCGCCCCAATAGCAAATATAGCAGGCTGCTGTTCATCGAGCGGGTCTAATTCCGGTTTCATGTTTTCCTCCAAAAGCTTAGAGGCAACACCCACTCCACCTAAAAAATCTTTCAGATCAACTCTCTTTTCAACGCGGATTTTATGGTTGGATAAGTCCACAAAGAGGACCTTTATCGTATTTTCGTATAACATTACGATTCCTCCATTTCTAAACATTCATGTGGACAAAATCGCGGACAAACGCCACAATGCTTACAAATAATCGGCTTATTGGTCACACTATCGAAAGTAACTGCACCTAGCGCACAGGCAGCAACGCACTTTTGGCAACCAGTGCACTTGTCAGCCAATAAATTCACACCACCGCCATCCCTATCTACAAGGGCGCCTGAGGGACAAGCTTCCGCACAGGCTCTGACACCGGTGCAACCGACACAAACAACGGCAACCATTTTACCGGACAAACCACCTGCTGTTTTAATTTTTATAGAACTTTTTGCCAAAGAATGATTATGCTGGTTTACCATCGCACAGGCTATCATACAGGAAAAACAGCCAATACACCTGCTCATTCCTTTTGCTTTTAGAATTCTAGCTATATTAACACTTCCCATACTTATATATTACAATCTTTCTAACTTCATTGTATCCCTAAGTGCATAGTAAGAGCAACTATCTAAATAGCCTTATATTATTAATGATTTCAGAAATAATATCGATTCTTTTAAACGGTGTAATAAGATAATATCCATCGACATAAGGGTGGATTTCTTTTGCAATTTCGGTAGATATTTCAATTGCAAGTTTACTGGCTTCTTCCTTTGAAATATCCTTGTATAGTTCAATAATTTTCTCAGAAACTCTTATTCCAGAAATTTCATTATTCATAAAGCAAGCATTCTTATAGCTTACAATCGGAATAATTCCTCCTAAAATCCTGGCAGTTAACTCCTTACGTGCCAGTTTTAGATTATCCAGAGCCTGTTCTGTTAAAACCGGCTGTGTTAAAAACATAGTTACGCCATTTTCCATTTTCTTTTTTGCGTGCGCAAGTTGACTGCTAAAATTTCTAGCATTTAAGTTTAAAGCACCACAAATATTAAAAGGAGATGAAAATGATGTATCGTTTAAATTGGTGATATAGCTTGCCAGTATTGCCGAATTGAAACTAAACATTCCTTTAACCTCGTCACGTTGTGCTGAGGGTATAGGATCGCCAGTTACCACTAAAACGTTATTTACCCCCTCGATATTCAATCCTAAGAGCAATGCTTTTGTGGCATTAATATTTCTATCCCTACAAGTCATATGAGGAATAGTAGTGATGTCCAGTTCTCTTTTTAGCTTACAAGCCAGTAGACTACTATCCACCCTTGCTCTTGCAATAGGGCAATCTGCAATGGTTATTGCATCAACCCCTTGCTCTTTAAGAAGCTTAGCACTATTCATAAAAAAGTCTATTTCCGTATTAATTGGTGGGTCTAATTCCACCGCAATAATCTTTTTGCCATTCCTGATTTTTTCTAAAAGAAGATTTTTAACAATTGGTTTGTCCATCTGAGTTTGCTCAATCTGTTTATTTGAAACAATTTCAAATGTAGATAAACCTTTTATTTTTGCAACAGTCTCACTGATAAATTCTGGAGTTGTACCGCAACAACCACCTATAATAGCCACGCCTTGTTTTGCTATTTCGAGCATTTGTGTAGCAAAATATTCTTTGGTATTATCAAAAAAAGTACGATTATTTATTATTGTTGGATACCCCGAGTTTGGCATAACCGAGATGATTTTGTTTTCTATATTAAGAGTTTTAATATATTGCAGTAAGTGATATGGTCCAGAAAAACAGTTAAAACCACAGGCATCAATAATTGGTAGCTGTAAAAATTTATCTATAAGTTTTTTACCTGATTTACCAAGTCTTGTAAAACCTTCTGGCGAAACCGCAAATTCTATCAAAATAAATGCCTGGGGATTTTTCTCCTTAATATACTGGGAAAGCTCCGACAAATATTCATCACTGCTAAAGGTCTCAAATATGAAGTATGTTGCACCTAACTCTAAAAACAAATCTACTATTTCTTTGTATGCCACCCATAAATCAAACATTTCTAAAAATGTGATTGGCCCAATATCAGCAAAAACTAAAACATCAGTACCCTTTGTGGCTTCCAGTGCAATTTCATAACCTTTTACAATAACCTCTTTCACTGTAGCAAAATCACTTTCAAGGCTAATTTTATTTGCTCCAAAGGTATTGGTCCTGATGGCATTGCAACCTGCATTTATATACTTTTTGTGTATATTTAATATGGTATTTCTGTCATAAATATTGGCAAGCTCACATTTGGATAAAGGTTTTTCACAAATACTTGCATAATATGTTCCCATTGCACCATCAAAGATTAATGGTCTTTCTTTAATATTCACATATCCCCCCCCTTTAGACATAGGATAGCCTCATTAATACAACGATGGTTACTGTTACGACCGGGCGGACCTGGCTTAGTACCAACCGATGCTTGGTTATTAAAAAAAGGCTCGAAGGAAATGTCCTTTGAGCCTTTCACGGCTGATCAGCCCACTCACATTCTGAAATATCAACTTAGAGAAACCGGAATTGTTCTTTCCTTGAAAAGTCGAATAGCAAATCTATCGGTCATACCGGCTATCCAATCAGCAACAGCCCTTTCTCTGCCATCCTTTTCAGCTATATAATTATAAAAGGAAGGCATTTCACCAGGGTTTTTCATAAAATAGTTGAATAAGTAATTAATAATCATCTTTCCCTTTTGTGCTTCCTTAATTGTTGAATTTGCTAAATATATATATTCATAGTTAAAGCGTCTCTGTTCTAAAAATATCTTCCAAATTTCATCTGAAACTTTAACTTCACCTGTATACAAACTTGTTTTGATAAGATCACTCACGAGGGCATTAATCTGCTGCAATAGGCTATCTCCAAAAACTTTAATAGTCTCTTCGGGTATATCGGTAGGTTTAAGGATGTTAGCCCGCACCGCATCTTCCAAATCGTGAAAGATATATATTTTATCCAGGAGCCTAACTATTTGGCCCTCCGGTGTATACGGTAAACAACCATCCAGGCCATGGTGTCTTATCCCATCCCTGGTCTCATTGCTGAGATTTAGCCCTCTACCTTCATTTTCCAAAAAATCCACTGCCCGAAGTGACTGCTCAGCATGGGCAAAACCTCCAACGCTTTTGGTTAAGTCATTTAGTGCTTCCTCACCAGCATGACCGAAGCAGGAATGTTGGAGGTCATGGCCCAGGGAGATTGCTTCTGCAAGGTCTTCATCCAAGCCCAGAGCACGGGCGGCCTGTCTGGTTACCCTGGTCACCATTGTGGTATGAGTCAGCCGGGTCGTATAATGATCTCCATCCGGAGCAATGTAAACCTGCGTTTTCCCCGAAAGCCTCCGAAAATGTTTGGAAAAAGTGAGTCTAGTGCAATCCAACTGGAATTGCGAACTATACTCCAATAATTCTTCTGGACTCAACCTTCCTGTGTAAATAGATGGTGTAAAAATAGCTATACCTCCAGACTGCAGATAGGCACGTCAGGCTTACCCCCACATATATATCAATTTGCTTCGCCCAGGTACACCCTGCATATAAATGAACAAACATGTCCAATGCTAATTTTGAGGTTTGTGTTAGTTATAACACACTGAATCCTCTTTTCCCTTGTTTTCAATTCTGGGTTTGAGCTGCCACTAAGCTGCCACCGCAATATTTTTCCCGAAGTCTAGGCTTTTCAATTTTACCAGTAGGGTTGCGCGGAACTACATCAAATATAATCTTGCGTGGGCGTTTATATCGCGGCAGAGAAGAACAGAATGCCATTATTTCTTTTTCAGTGCACTTATGATCCGGTTTTAGTTCTATGATAGCCGCCGCGATTTCGCCAATGCGCTGATCTGGCAGGCCAATCACTGCTACATCTTTAATCGCATCATGCCCGCGCAGAAAATCTTCGATCTGTACCGGGTATAGATTTTCGCCGCCGCTTATAATCACATCTTTTTTACGGTCCACCAGATAAATGAAACCATCTTCATCCATACGTGCCATATCGCCGGTAAAAAGCCAACCGTCTTTCAGTACAGCCTCAGTCGCTACCGGGTCGTTATAGTAACATTTCATCACACCCGGCCCTTTTACAACCAGTTCTCCCACCGCTCCCTGCGGCACTGGGTTGCCCGCTTCGTCGGCAATCATTGTTTCCCACTTGAAACCTGGTTTCCCGATTGCCCCGACTTTGTGAATGTTTTCCGTGCCAAGATGGACACAACCCGGGCCGATTGATTCGCTTAGACCATAGTTAGTATCATAAAGATGGTTAGGAAAATATTTTTTCCAGCGTTGAATCAGGCTGGGCGGAACCGGCTGAGCTCCGATATGCATCAGCCTCCACTGGTCAAGCTGATAATCCTCAAGCTTCACATCTCCTCGTTCAATAGCGTCCAGAATGTCCTGCGCCCAGGGGACAAGCAGCCAGACTATGGTGACCTTTTCATCGGAAACCGCTTTCAGGATCCATTCGGGTTTAACTCCGCGCAGCAAAACAGCTTTGCTGCCTGCCAGGAAACTGCCGAACCAATGCATCTTGGCGCCAGTATGATACAGTGGCGGGATACACAGGAAATTATCCCCTCGCGTCTGAGCGTGGTGGTTTTTTTCCGTATAGCAGGATGATACCAAGCTGCGGTGATGATGCAGAATCGCTTTAGGAAAGCCAGTAGTCCCGGAGGAAAAATACAGTGCCGCATCATCTTCATCTGTAAGTTCGATTTGTGGAGCTGCGGTGGAGCAATCTGCTGCAAGGTGGTCATAGCTTTCAGCAAAGGAAGGGCAATCCACTCCTGCAAAGAAGCGCAGTTTAACATGGGGAATCTGATCGCTAAGAGTTTCCATACGACCGATGAATTCCGGCCCGAAGACCAGGGCGTCGGCTTCCGATAACTCCAGGCAGTATTTTATTTCCTCCGAGGTATAGCGATAGTTTAAAGGCACTGCTATAGAGCCGGTTTTAAGAATACCGAAATAAATCGGCAGCCATTCCAGGCAATTCATCAAAAGTATAGCAACTTTGTTTCCTTTTTTTATACCTCTATTCAGCAAAAGGTTGGCAAATTGGTTTGCTTTGTCGTCGAACTCACGCCATGTAAGCTCTCGCCGGAATTTAGCCAGCGGATTTGGTTCAATCAACTCGTAATCACGCCATGTAACTTCACGCTTTTCCTTTAGCTCTGGATTCACTTCAATTAGGCTGACATCATCGCCGTACAGACTGGCATTGCGGGAAAGTATTTCGGTTATGGGCATTTTTGTTTTTCCTCCCTGGTACGTTTGGCAATAAATCACATATTTTATCTGTAGAAATATCAAGATATATTCCTGTTTTGATACCTAAGCCACGGACCTTCGACACCTTATCTAGAATTCATCGTCCATACTACTACTTCCTTCATTTTATTTTTGGCATTTCTATTTTACCAAGAAGAGGGTGACTTTTGTTAAACGTTTTTAAATATTCAGCCCAAATATCCAAACGATATCTACCCCAGAGCAGTCCGCACCAAAAAAGCACTTGCGCATATACCGGCCGCATCTACTGTACTCCAGAAATCCTTTTAACCAGCACGCAAACCAATTATTAAGTTATTAGATTCAAAGGAAGAAATTAATTGGTACAAAATAACAGCATTGTTATTACCGGCCTACTATACCTTAAAGACCTAAACTTGCTGTGTTATAGTTCCAATATGGCAAAAATCCTGTTCCCAAAATATCGCCAGTACTTGTGGTATTATAAGCAGCAACTCGCAAATTTCCATCAAAATCCATCTTGCATGTCGTGGTTTCATCTATGGGTAATTGCTGTGTACCATTGTAAGCCGCTGCAATTTCTGCTGAAGAACGAAGGCGGTTTGAAATACGTAATTCATAAATTAGTTGGTTATATTTATAGCCGTTGTGCATAATGTCAAAAAGTCCTACAGTGTTTACCAAAAAATAATAATGTCGACGCTTGGGTTATTGCAGACAAGTTACGCTTTGGTCGCCTTCCCCGGGAGGTTTTTATGGACGAGCGCTTTCTTGCCTTACAACGATTGACCAGAACCAGGTTTCACCTGATGAACACTAATAAATCGTCTGCAGTTCGTCCCAGGTCTTGCCGGAGAGCTTGTTTTCTAAAAGAAAGCGTGATTCGCCAAGACCGACAGCTTCGGTGATGTCTTCCGGGGTTAGTCCTTTGGATAAGTACTGGTGGAATTGAGTTAATTGTCCTGGTAAAATAGAGTTACCAGCAACGCAGGCTGGAGAAGGATACAATATATCGCTTTTTATATTCTTGCCGTTATAATTGGCGAAATTTTTTACTTAGATTAACTCAAGTTTCTCACTTGGAAATTAACCTTGAAGCCTTGATATAACTGAACTTATTTGATTAAACAGTGTTTTTAAACCACCAAATCATTTTTGAACTGTCCAAGGAGTTCCAGGGGAGATCTTATGAATCCATGGTGGTCCATACCACAATCCGCATTTCCTGTCTGCCCTCATTATTAAAGGGCCGGCTTCAGCTTTCGTCCTGCACAAGTTGAGTTTTTTATGTTATATAGCATGGCTAGATTTTTCCAAAGGAGACACTATGAGAATCCTGCATGTAATTGCTCAAAAACCGGGACAAACAGGCAGTGGGATTTTTTTATTAAACCTGATCCGGGTGGCTGCTAAAAGGGGTCATGCCCAGTGCCTAGTGGCGGGTATTTCCAACAACGATATAGAGTATAGCCAAGACCTACCGGAGAGTCTTCTTTTTATGCCGGTGCTTTTTGAAACAGAGAAACTGTCTTTTCCCGTTCCGGGGATGAGCGATGAGATGCCCTATCCGAGCACCCGCTACCGGCAAATGACTGATGAGATGCTCCACCTTTGGAAAAAGGCATTTACCCTGGTCCTTAAGGAAGCAGTCAACTTTCATCCGGAAGTGATTATTGTCCATCACCTGTGGCTCTTAGCCGCCATGGTAAGGGAGTTCTTTCCGGAGCATCCGGTAATCGGCATCTGTCATGGCACCGAATTCAGGCAGTTAGTCAGCGCTGACCGATTCAGCGCTGAGGTGATCGGGGGATGCCGGAAGATCGACAGGATTGCAGCCCTGTCTTCTTTTCAGAAGGAAAAGATCGAAACTACCTACGGGATTGATAAGGAACGGATTATCGTCACGGGCTCCGGTTTTAACAGGGACATCTTTTATCCGCCTGCAAACAGGAATATAGACAGCAGTATTAAAGCCCTTTACGCGGGAAAGCTCAGCGCTGCCAAAGGTGTTCCTTCCCTGCTCAGGGCTGTTTCCCAACTGCCCCTGGCACGGTCTGATTTTCAACTGATTTTGGCAGGAGCGGGAAGCGGCTATGAATATGATGAGATCCTGTCCTTGGCCGGTAATTGTCCTTTTAAAACACTCTTCACCGGCTCCCTGCCTCAGGCCATGTTGGGAGAGCTGATGCGGGAATGTCACCTATTTGTCATACCTTCCTTTTATGAGGGGGTCTCACTGGTTACAATGGAAGCATTGGCGTCGGGACTCCGGGTGGTATCCAACGAACTGCCGGGGATGCGGGAATGGGTAGGACCCAGGCTGGAAGAGGAAGGAATTGTCGAATATGTCTTCTTACCCAGGCTAAGGTCTATAGACGTTCCTCTTGAGGAGGAGCTGCCCGTTTACGAAGAAAGGCTGGCGCATGGTATTGCCAGGCAGTTGGAAAGAGTTAAGCTGTTTTCCGGTGTGCCACCGACAGGATGGAGGGAAATGGTCAAAAAATACTCCTGGGAGTCTGTTTTTTCAAGGATAGAAAATACTTATCATGGCCTTTGTGCAGATAGAATTTATTGATTTTTTCTTTATTAACAGATCTTTTATAATAGTTATAAGATCTTTTCATAAGGAGCTGCTTAAATGCTGATCGATACTCACCTGCACGAAAAGAAATTTTCTGAAGACAGCTTTATTTCCCTGGAAGAGATCGTTGATAAGGGCAGGAAATTGGGCCTGGACGGAGTCTGCATTACCGACCATGACAGCAATGCTATCCGGTCGGAGGCTCAATCTCTCAGCCAAAAAACCGGCTTTCTGATTATTACCGGGGCTGAAGTACTGACACTGGAAGGGGATATGACCGTTTTCGGGCTGGAACGCTTACCTGAGAAGAAGGTGCATGCCCGGGAGCTGATCCAGATGACTGAAGCTGCCGGCGGGGTGGCCATTTGTTCTCATCCTTACCGGCAGAATAACCGTGGCATGGGGGATCTCATCCGGCATCTGCCGCTGATCTGGGGTATTGAGGCATTCAACGGCAGCACCCCGAAGCACCATAACCAGCAGGCATTTGACCTTTCCTTGGAATTAAATGTGGCAGCCTTGGGGGCAAGCGATGCACATGTGATTGAGCAAGTGGGCAAATTCGCCACCTGGATGCCGGACTGGGTAAAGGATGAAACCGGTTTCATTCATGCGGTGAAAAAGGGTTTAACCTTACCTGCCGCCTATGAATACGGTTCTTATAAAATTTTCCGGGAAGGCTTTTATACTAAGGCAGATCTTTCTAACACCCGGGTCCCCGCCCAACTCAGCTCCGAGGATCATGGCTATATAGCCAGATCTGATACCCTTCGTTGAGTAGATAGATAGTAAATCAACTACCATTAGTGTTGTGTCTCAGATCATTGAAGCCATTGCAAATCAAACTGGCTCATGTTGCTGTAAAAATTTTGTACGAACGGCTATGACTTTAAGTCGCGACGGAGAGTTGCTCTGCAGTGATAGTAACCGTCATCCGCACGGCTGTAGAAAAGAAAGATGCAGTCGAAAGCTTCTGTTTGACCCACAGTGCGAACCGCCCCACCAAATTCCTCCCGTCTTCTTCAATTTTCCGGACGTAATTCTTGTCAATGGTAGAAAGGGTAACCAGACTGATGCTCCAGGTAAGTGAAAACGAAGATCTTGATTATAGAGCACCTCGCATTAAAGAAAAATGCCGGCTTATAAACGTTGTCCGCTAGCACTGTTAACAACTTCTAAAATATCACCAAAGAAGAAACCACCCTCTCTTTTCAAATCCAGGCAGGATTTTACAGCAAAATAATAGAAAGAGTCTAAATTATTTTCTTTTGCGGAGGCAAGCATGATTGCCATAGTGAAAAGCACTGCTTTGAGCGGCCTGGATGGCCAAATCGTGGAGGTTGAGGTGGATGTGTCAAGGGGTTTGCCCAGCTTCGACATAGTCGGGCTGCCGGATGCCTCAGTACGAGAAGCCAAGGACCGCGTCCGCTCCGCTATCAAAAACTCAGGGCTTGAATTTCCGGTTAAGAGGATTACAGTCAACCTGGCCCCCGCTGATCTTAAAAAAGAGGGACCGGTTTATGACCTCCCCATTGCCATCGGCATCCTGGCCGCCACCGAACAGCTGCCCCCGGAGCGCTTCGAGCATTATGTTTATTTCGGAGAACTTTCCCTGAACGGTTCTCTGCGCGGCGTGACGGGGGCTCTTCCCAACGTGCTGGCGGTAAGAGAAGCAGCTTTACAGCAGGTGGTTGTACCGATGGAAAATGCCA
>JAQVOH010000031.1 GCA_028702695.1 Desulfotomaculaceae bacterium | reverse complement strand
AAAAAAGGGGGAACCTCCTAGGATGTCTATAGAGTTATGCGGTGTTTGTCCTCACCCGCCCATCGCGGTACCGTATGTTGGCCAAATGGAATCGGATAAGGTGAAAGAAACCCAGTATGCGATGGTTGAACTGGGTGGGCGGATCAAAGATGCCCGCGTGGATACCGTCGTCATTATATCGCCGCACGCCCCGGTTTTTCAGGATGTGGTAGGGATCAATATGAAACCCGTCCTAAAAGGTGATCTCAGTAAATTCGGGGCTGGTTACCTCAAGTATGAGCTGGAAAACGACCTGCCGCTGGCCGCGGAAATTAAGAATCAAGCCGCCGGCCTTGGTTTGCAGGTGCTTGAACTCAATGAGGATGTGGAAAGGCGCTACGGCCTGGATCTGAACTTAGACCACGGGGTAACCGTTCCCCTCTACTTTCTGGAAGAAGGCGGGGCGATCAAGCCGCTGGTCCACGTGGCCATGTCCGTAGCTTCGCCCGAACAGCTATATCTGTTTGGCCTGGCGGTGCGACAGGCGTCGGATGTATTGGGCCGCAAGGTGGCCCTGGTGGCCAGCGCTGATCTCTCTCACTGTTTGGCGAAAGACGCGCCGGGCGGTTACAACAAGCGGGGCGAAGAATTTGACCTCGAAATGAAAAGACTGCTCGAGGCTGCCGATATAGAAGGGATCATCGGGATGGATCCAACACTGGTCCGGGAGGCCGGCGAGTGCGGCTACCGTTCTATCGTCATGATGCTCGGTGCGCTGGATGGGTTCAGCATCAAATCAGATGTGCTTACTTACGAGGGGCCTTTCGGGGTGGGCTACCTGGTTGCGATTCTTGACATCGTTTCTGAAAACCCGCAGAACTCCCTGCTGGCCAAACTGCAGGAAAAAAAACTGGCTGATCTGGAAGAGCGCCGTTCCCAGGAGAGCTACCTGGTCGGGCTGGCCCGAAAAACCCTGGAAAACCATTTGAGCAAAGCGCCGCAGCCACAAACCGGTGATATTCCGGAAGAATTCAAAAAGAGAGCCGGCGTGTTTGTATCAATCAAAAAACAGGGCAGCTTGCGGGGTTGTATCGGGACGATTGAGCCGTGCCAGGCCAGCGTTGTTGAAGAGGTGATGGCCAATGCCATCAGCGCAGGTATGCAGGACCCCCGCTTTCAACCTGTGCGGAGTAATGAGCTTGATGAACTGGTATACTCCGTGGATGTGCTCCAGCCGCCCGAGCCAATTGGCGGGCTGGGGGAACTGGACCCGGCAAAATACGGGGTCATCGTGCGCTCCGGTCACAGAAGCGGTCTACTGCTGCCCAACCTGGAGGGGATTGAGACGCCTGAGGAGCAAGTCGAGATAGCCCGCCAAAAGGCCGGGATCAGCCCGACCGAGGAGGTCCAACTGGAAAGGTTCGAAGTCGTCCGCTACACTTAAGCGTAAGCTTTTTTTATAACCCCTTAAAGTGAGGCGCCAAGATGCGTGAAGTAATGTTCTATGAGAAAAAAGAAAAAGACCTGGTCACCTGCCACGTCTGCCCTAAGCTGTGCTCCATCCGGGAGGGGAAATCCGGTTTCTGCCGGGTGCGAGAAAACCACGGGGGCGCCCTTTATGCGGTAAATTATGGCCAGGTAACCTCCGGCGGCCTGGACCCCATTGAAAAAAAACCGCTTTACCACTTTTACCCCGGCTCTTATATCCTGTCTTTTGGATCCTTGGGGTGCAACCTGCGCTGCGGCTTCTGTCAGAACTCGGCCATTGCCCACGGCGACCCGCCCACGCGTGAGTTCACCCCACAGCAGGTGGTGGACATGGCCCGGCAGGAGTTAGACCGGGGCTACCCCAATATCGGTATTGCCTATACTTACAACGAGCCCTTTATGTGGTACGAATTTATTGCGGATACGGCCCCGCTGGCGCATCTTGCCGGTTTGAAAAACGTCCTGGTCACCAACGGCTATGTCAGCGAGACCCCTCTGCGGGAAATTCTGCCCCACATTGACGCCATGAATATTGACGTGAAGGGTTTTACGGACCACTATTACCGGGATAACTGTGTGGGCAGGCTGGAGCCGGTCCTGCGTACGGTAGAAATCGCCCACAAAGTGTGTCATGTCGAGCTGACCACGCTTTTGGTAACCGGGTTGAATGACACCCCGGAGGAAATCAGCCGCCTGGTGGACTGGGTGGCTTCCCTAGACCGGGACATCCCGCTGCATTTCTCCCGCTACTTCCCCAGCTTTGAGGTAGACTTGCCGCCCACCCCCCTGGAGACCTTGCAGCGGGCGCGGGAGATAGCCCTCAAAAAACTGTCGTACGTATACATCGGCAACGCGCCAAACCTGGACGCGAGCGATACGGTATGCCCGGACTGCGGTGAGAAGCTGATCGAGAGATTTGGCTACAGCACAAAGCTTCCCGGCCTGGACGGCAAAAAATGCCGCCGCTGCGGCAAAGAGATCCGGTTAATAGAAGACCTTTGACATTCCGTACAGCTGTAGCTATCCACATATGACCCTAAGTTTGCAGGCTGTGCCATCAGCCCGTCCTACAGTACTCGAAAGCCCCCGACTTGCGGTGAGAGCGGAGGATAACCCCGTGCCCACTACCCCAGAGGCTTTTAGGAGAAGGTCAGACAGAAGAACCGTCCCCGTGTCTCACTACAATTACTTATTAGCCAGCTGCTTATCATGCGCAGTTAAGTGGGAATCAATCTTTTTAATGTCGCCCCAAACATAGCCTATTTCTTTTTTGATATCGCCAACATCTTTTCTTAATTTGCGCTGTCCCTGCTCTAATCGTATTTGGCTTTGTTCTACCCGGTCCATGCGTTCATGAAATAATTGCTGCCCTTCTTCTAAAGACGTTTGTCTTCTTTCTAAAGACCTTTGTCCTTCTTCTAAAGACGTTTGTCTTTTTTCTAAAGACCTTTGCCCTTCTTCTAAAGACGTTTGTCTTTTTTCTAAAGACCTTTGCCCTTTTTCTAAAGACATTTGTCCTTCTACCAAAGACTTTTGTCCTTCTACCAAAGACTTTTGCCCTTCTACCAAAGACTTTTGCCCTTCTCCTAAAGACCTTTGTCCTTCTTCAAGGGCTTTGAAGTTTCTGGTAAGAGCCTGCAGTTGTTGTAAAACCAGTTCTTGGAATTTATCGTTATCCATAATACAGCCCCCTTTTTATACTTCGGCCTCTCCCAAGATTATTTATCGGCCATATTTTTTATTGCGGGGGAATGGGAGGGCTATCTTCAGTATAAGCTTCTTTTGAAAATAAATAAACTGCAATTGTAAAAACTGTAAAAATACAATAGGCATTATCAAAAGGCTCAACAGGCGGCTATTAGCCGCCTGTTGAGCCTTTTTCATGCGCAAACTTTCGATTGTCACCCTTACTGCATCACCATGCCGCCGTAGGGGAACTGGGTCTGGTAGCCGGCAAACTGCTGGTGGGTCTGCTGGAGCTTTTGCGGCTGCTCTACTTCCAGCGAGTACCAGCCTTTTCTAAACATGAGGTTGTACATGTCTCTGGTCTGGGCGTGGGTTTCAATAAGCATATTCACAACGTCCTGGTGCAGCGCATGGTGGCTGGCTTCCCGGCTGAAAACGTTGAAGCTGTCGGTCAGGTATTTTAAGCTGGACAGGGTATCGTTGAGTATGTCGCGGTCGTTCATCTGCGGGCCTTTCGCCTGCTGCATATTGACCTGGGGATTTTGGATTTTGTTCTGCTGGTTCATCATCACTTCACCCTTTCTTAGCGATTTGCCGTATTGGCCGGGTTGACATGGTTCAAAAGCCTCTGGTAGTGGTTCATATGGAGCTGCCCTGCTCTATCCAGAGCAGACTTGATTTCGGGGTCCACGGCCTCTCTGGAAAAATGGAAGCACTTCTTCATAGAGGTCAATTCCCAGGACATGGCGTCCTGCAGGTACAGGCTGTCTTTGGTTGAGATCATCCTTGGCGGTTCCGGCATGATTTGTGCTTGCTGGAACTGGTTTTGTTGAAACTGACTTTGTTGAAACTGGTTGGAGGGCTGATACATGTTCATCTGCACTCTTTTATCACTCCATTCTTCTTTTTGAGTATTATTTACCCGGTTTGTAAATTTATGCGGCGGGAAGCAGAGGGGCAGCAATGAGAGCCGTCCCCTCTACTTCCTCTGCTTCCCTTTCCAAAAAAAAAATTTATAGAATCTTGCAGGAATTCTGACCTCTCTGCAGAAAAGCTTACTTAATTAATCTCCGAGCCTGGCAAACCTTCCCCAAGGGTATGGTTGTCGGGCCGTTAGGGTACATTGGGAAACTGGTGTGCCTCCCATTGTGGAAAGGAGAAGGTAGCTTTATTTTGTCGTAAAGCTTTGTCCTTTTACAATGGGGCAAGGCTTTTTTAATTTAATATTTTGCTCTCCGAGCCAAATAACCTACAGCTGTAAAGTCATGGTTATTGGGCCGTTAGGGTGCTGTTGAGAAATTAGCGCACCTTCCGTTGTGAAAAGGAGAACATCGCTTATTTTGTCGTAAAGCTTTGTCCTTGTACACACCGGACAAGGCTTTTTATTGCGTTGTGGAGGGAGGGTGGTACTGTAAACCATTCATAATACTTATTTTAACTGATGGTCAACAAAAACATGTATGGCCCACCTGGTTAGCATATTTGAAAGGAGTGAGCATGATAGACCTGATTAAGCTCTACATTAACGGGAAGGAAGTTGAAGTTCCGGCAGGCACTACGATCCTCAAAGCCGCCGAGCAAATAGGGATCGACGTCCCACATCTTTGTTTTGAGGAGGGCTTGAGCTCAGTTGGCGCATGCCGGCTGTGTGTAGTGGAAGTGAAAGGGGCGCGCAGCCTGGTGGCCTCCTGCGCGGCAGCCGTGGCTCCGGGCATGGTGGTGGAAACTCATTCCCCCGATGTGATGGAGGCAAGGCGGACCATTCTTGATCTGTTGATTGCCAACCACCCGCTGGATTGTCTCACCTGTGAAAAAGCCGGTGAATGCAAGCTGGCGGATTATTGCTATGAGTACGGGATCAAGGAAACCACCTTCAAGGGAGAAAAACACGCTTACCCGGTTGAAATTACCAATCCCTTTATCGTCCGCGATATGAACAAGTGTATTTTATGCGGCAAGTGTGTCCGGGCCTGTGCCGAGGTAACCGGTCAAAACACCCTGGATTTTGCCTACAGGGGTTTCAACAGCATGACAACACCGGCTTTTGAAGATGAACTGGTGGAGTCTGACTGTGTTTTCTGCGGCCAGTGTGTTTCCGTCTGTCCGACCGGGGCGCTGACCGAAAAGCAAATGCAGGGTAAAGGCCGCCGCTGGGATTATGAAAAAGTAAAAACGACCTGTCCTTTCTGCGGCACCGGCTGTAACTTTGATCTTTGTGTAAAGGACGGAGAATTAATCGGGGTGACTTCCCATACCGGCAGTGTGGTCAACAATAAGGCTCTCTGCGTGAAGGGGCGGTTTGGCTGGGATTTCGTGAAGAACGAACGGCGTCTCACCACACCGCTTATAAAAAAAGACGGCGAATTTGTCTCCGCCTCCTGGGATGAGGCATTGGAGCTGATTTCTTCCCGCCTGGGAGAAATCAAAGAAAAATTCGGGCCAAACTCTTTTGCGGCCTTGAGTTCCGCCAGGTGTACCAATGAAGAAAACTACCTGGTGCAAAAATTTACGAGGACGGTGATGGGCACCAACAACGTCGACCACTGTGCCCGTACCTGACACGCCCCCACCGTGGCCGGTTTGGCCACAACGTTTGGCAGTGGCGCCATGACCAACTCGATCAATGAAATTACCAACGACGCCCAGTTGTTGATGTTAATCGGTACCAATACCACCGAAGCGCACCCGATTATCGGTTATAAGATGAGGCAGGCGGCGCGCCGGGGCGCGAAGCTGATCGTGGTTGACCCGCGGCGCATTGATCTGGCTGAGGAAGCTGACTACTGGCTACGCATTAAGCCGGGTACCGACATTCCCTTTTTAAACGGACTCATGCATATCATTATTAACGAGGACCTGCACGATAAGGAATTCATCGAAAAACGAACTGAAAACTTTGAGCTGCTTAAAGAAACCGTTAAAAACTATCCACCCGAATATGTTTCCAGCCTTACCGGCATCTCGGTAGAGGACCTGTATGCAGTGGCGCGTCTTTATGCCACCACGGACCGAGCGATGCTCTTTTATACCCTGGGGATTACGGAGCACATCTGCGGCACCCATAACGTGATGAGTGTGGCCAACCTGGCCATGTTAACCGGACACCTGGGCCGGCCGGGCACCGGGGTTAACCCGATCAGGGGCCAGAACAACGTGCAGGGCGCCTGCGACATGGGAGCGCTGCCCAACGTCTACTCCGGCTACCAGAAAGTGACCGACCCCGCTGCCAGGGCCAAGTTTGAAAAGGCCTGGGGGGTAGAACTGCCGGGGAGCAATGGCCTGACGATTCCGGATATGTTCGAAAAGGCGCATGATGGGGACGTTAAAGCCATGTATATCCTGGGTGAGAACCCGGTCCTGACCGATCCCAACAGCAACCACATCCGGGCCGCCCTGGAAAATCTCGAGTTTTTAGTTGTCCAGGAGCTGTTCCTGACCGAAACAGCCGAATATGCTGACGTCATTCTCCCGGCTGCAAGTTTTGCCGAAACTGACGGGACCTTTACCAGCACCGAGCGCCGGGTACAAAGGGTTCGCAAGGCGATCAAGCCTGTGCCGGGACAGACCAACTGGCAGACCCTGATGGCGCTTAGCGCCAGGATGGGCTATCCCTTGAGTTACCGTAATCCGGAAGAAATCTGGATGGAAATGGCTTCTCTTTCGCCAGCATTGGCCGGTATCACTTATGAACGGCTGGAAGAGTGCGGCATCCAGTGGCCATGTCCATCGTGTGAGCACCCTGGCACACCTTGCCTGCACGGTGCGACCTTTAGCCACGGCAAGGGGCTCTTCCAGGGCATAGACCATATTCCACCCGCAGAAATGCCGGATGAAGAATATCCTTTCCTGCTCTCAACCGGACGCATCCTGCAGCACTACAATGTGACAACGCCTTATTCAACCGGCATTCAAAGCCTATGGTCGGAAGAACTCTCCGAATTGCATCCACAGGATGCAGCGAAGCTGCAGGTGGAAACCGGTGACAAGGTTAAAGTATCTTCACGGCGTGGTGAACTTACCACTAAAATTAAAGTTACAGACCGGGTACCACCGGGTATGATCTGGATGTCGTTCCACTACACGGCCAGCCCAGCCAACGCGCTGACCAGTGCCGGACTGGATCCGATCACAAAAACCGGTGAATACAAGGTTGCTGCCGCTAAAATCGAAAAAATCTAGGGGGTTATCGCATGCGTAAGGTGCCGGTGGCTGAAGCGGTGGGCATGGTCCTGTGTCATGACATTACCAGAATTATTCCCGGACGCGAAAAGGGACGAGCTTTCCGTAAAGGCCAGGTGATCACGCCCGGAGATATCCCCAAACTCCAGGACTTGGGCAAGGAACATATTTATGTATGGGAGCCTGAGATTGACCTGATTCACGAAGACGAGGCCGCTCTGCGCCTGGCCCGGCATGCCGCCGGGCCGGGCCTCTACTGGGATCAGCCCAACCAGGGCCGGGTCAATATCCGCGCGGAGCGTGAGGGGCTCTTAAAAGTACAGGCCAATGAACTGCTCCTGGTCAATAACCTGGAGGATATTGTTATGGCGACCTTGCATAACAACCGGCTTGTAACCAAAGGACAGGTTGTAGCCGGTACCAGGGTGGTCCCGCTGGCAGTCCAGCGTCAGATCCTGGAGGAGGCCGAAAGTATTTGCGGCGAGCCGGGCCCCTTGCTTTCTGTAAAGCCCTTTCAGCCTCTTTGGGTGGGTGTTGTTACAACGGGCAGCGAGGTTTATTCCGGGCGTATTAAAGATGGTTTTTGCAGCGTAATCAAGCAGAAGATTGCGCCTTTCGGCGCCAGGGTTCTGGGCCAAATTATTGTCCCGGACGATCCGGAGGTGATTTCCAGGGAAATCCGCCTGTTAATCGCCGATGGAGCAGAGTTGGTGATGGTGACCGGCGGGATGTCGGTGGATCCCGATGATGTGACCCCCGCCGGGATTAGGGCAACTGGTGCGGAAGTGGTCAGCTATGGCGCTCCGGTACTGCCCGGCGCGATGTTTATGCTGGCTTATCTGGGGCATGTTCCAATATGCGGCCTGCCCGGCTGCGTCATGTTCAACAAGTCTACCATCTTCGATCTCATAATCCCGCGCATTTTTGCCGGCGAGCGTATCTGCCGGTCTGATATCGTGGCGTTAGGGCACGGCGGTCTTTGTGAGGAATGCGAGGTTTGCCGCTACCCGGCCTGCTCTTTCGGCAAGGCTACCTGATGGCAGCGCCAGAGGGAGGAGATTTGAGTGCTTTTTAATATTAAACTTGAAGAGGCTCAGGATACCTTACTAAGCCGCACGGCTCCTTTGCCGGGAGAAACACTTCCCTTGCTGCAAGCGCTCGGCCGTATCGCCGCCCGTGACTTGTTTGCTGATTCCGATTTGCCCTCCTGCCCGCAGGCAGTCGTGGACGGCTATGCCGTGGGTGCATACGACAAGCATGCGCGCAATAGTTATGTGATAACAGAGAGGTTGCAGCCGGGAGCAATCGCAAGCTTGCCTCTGGGACCGGGCCAGGCCGCCGGGGTTGCGACAGGCAGTGAGCTGCCTGCCGGTACCGTAGCTGTTGTTGCGCATGAAACAACCAGGCTGGAGGGGGAGCGCGTTATTCTCCTGGAAGAAATCCTGCCCGGTGATAACATCAGGCAGCCGGGAGAGGCTTTCCACTCCGGTGAGCTGCTGGTGTCGCGCGGCGCCAGCCTGAGTCCGGGCCGCATTAGCGTGCTGGCGGCTTTCGGAAAACATAAAGTAACGGTTTTTCGCAGGCCCAGGGTTGCGGTACTCAGTCTGGGCGGGGGCATTGTATCTTACCATGCGACACCCCAACCGGGCCAGCGCAGGGACAGCAACGGCCCCCTGTTGGCTGCGCTGGCGCTGCAGGACGGGGCACAGGTGACCAAGGTGGAGGTGACCGGTGATGAAAACGCCTCCACTCTCAAGGAGCACCTGGAGAACCTGCTTTGCCAAGCCGATTTGCTCATTACCACCGGAGGAGCGGCCTCAGGGGTTTACGACCAGGCCATCCATATGCTAAAACATATAGGAGCGCAGTTGCTTTTCTGGGGAGTTAAAATAAAACCTGGCAGTCACAGTGGAGCGGCCATAGGTAATGATAAACTTATGATTGCGCTTTCCGGCAACCCGGCAGCTTGTGCGGCCGGCTACCACCTGCTCGCCGCCCCTGTTTTACGCGCCCTGCAGGGACTTGAGCCGTACCCGCAACTTATATCTGCAACATGTACCAACTCTTACATCAAAGAGGGAGGGCCCCGCAGGTTTTTGCAGGGGGTTGCGGTATGTGATCACAAGGGTTGGAGCGTCACTATATTACCGGGCCAGAAATCAAGCATGCTCCAGGCGCTCACTCAATCCAACGCCTTAATCGACCTCCCGGCGGGTTGCCCGCCTGTGGAGAAAGGCCAAAATGTGCCGATTGTTCTACTTCATGGGAAGTGATCGCTATGGTCAATCAACAACGTCGCGCGATTATTGAAGAGATTGCAGTTGATTCTCTATTAAAAGGCTGCATGGACTCGGAAGCCGTGGGTATGCTTTTCTGGAAGCTGTCGGATTTATATCCTCCGCTAAGCTCTGAAGAACAGTTATTATTCTGTGCTTTTTACCGTATGCACCAAAGCTATTTGAATGTTAAGATAGCCAGCTCACAAAAAGCTTTTGAAATCCTTGGCTTATCCGAAAATGCATTAAGCATGTCTCCCACTAGAATAATTAAGGAAGCAAAATTTTCTTATTGGCAACAATTTAACGAACTTGCACAGGATGCAAAGAAATTTTTATATAATGCCCATGAAATTGGCAAAAAGAAAAAGGCCTTGAGTTATATATGCAATTAGGAAGCAGGGGGATATGGAAAAGCCTATTCCGGTGGTTGGACTGGCTGGTTACTCTGGTTCGGGTAAAACCACCTTTTTGGAAAAATTAATCACCGAGCTAAAAAGCCGGGGTTATCGCCTGGGTGTTATTAAACACACACATCATCAAGCTCCCAGGCCGCACGACCTGGCCGGCGCTGCAGTTACGGTCATGGTTGCGCCGAAGGGTGTTTTCTTGTTCGAGGAGTTTGCGTCTGAGCCCCGGCCGGAAGAAGTCATCTCTATGATTACTGGGGTGGACCTCATTCTCATAGAAGGGTACAAAAACGGCAAATGGCCCAAGCTCGAAATTTTTCGCCAGGAGGTTACCGAGCGCCCGGTCATTGCTGCAGAGGATCTGCTGGCCGTGGTAGGTGATGTGCCACCCGGCTTGTGTGTACCGCACTTCGGGCCGGAAGACGCGGCAGGGGTAGCCGACTTACTCGAGGTTCTCATTGCTTCCCCTGCTTCCTGCTGACTTAATTAGTGAGTAAACCTTCGACCTGCAGGGTCTTGAATTTCCACCAACCATCCAGGGATATCTTAATCCCATCTGGTGCAGTAACTGCACCCTTAAAAATGTAAACCTTAATATTGTCGGAAATAACTTCATTATAACTTTCAGGAACACGTGGCTTGCCTGTAATCACGACAGGCTCATTGATGCAACCGGCTCAGCCGTAACTCGTTCGTATTTCCACAGTAATGGCTCCGTCCATGTCAAGAATATAGCCCCTGGCGTCTTCGGAAATTTCAACCTTTAGCCTTTTATCCGAATCACTTGGCACCGTTTTGACGGAATTTGCTGCTTCAGACATTTTACCACCCTCCCTGGTTTGATTTCTTCATTTAATATACACTGCCAACTAAAATCCTTCAGTAACATTGTCACAAAGCTTCCTTCTTGATTTTGTTCCTTTTTTGCCTCATACTGGCAGTATATATAGCTTTGCCGGTATATTTTGAAAGGGGTGGTTACCTGTGACTCAATCCCCACTTTATAGGGAACGTGCTGTTAAAACCTACAACCGGGGGAATGTACAAGCTGCCAGCGAACCGGTTGTGCTGGAAGTACCGCTCACGGTGTATGTAAACGATGCTGAAATGGCTACTTTGATCTGTTCCCCCGGCGGCCACAAGGAACTTACGGTGGGATTTTTATTGAGCGAGGGGCTGGTACAAGACCTTAAAGACATTAAAAATATCACTTTTAACGAACCAGACGGGTTGATCTGGGTGGAAACCACCGAACCGGTTCCGCAGGTGGAAAATTTTTTGCGCCGGCAGATTGCCAGCTGCTGTGGCAAAGGCCGGGCAGCGCTTTATTACATCAATGACGCCCGCAAATTAAAACCCGTACAGTCTTCCAGCGTTTTTGCAGCCACCCACCTGTTACACATGATCGGCTTGCTGGAGGAGAAGTCGGCCACTTTTCACAAGACAGGCGGCGTGCACAGCGCGGCCTTGGCCGACCAAGAGGGCATGCTGGTGATGCATGAGGATATCGGCCGTCACAACGCGGTGGACAAGGTTTTCGGGCACGCCTTTTTAAACAAGTTTGCTCCGGGAGACAAATGCCTGCTCCTCAGCGGGCGCATATCCTCTGAAATACTAATCAAGGCGGCGCACAACGGCATTCCGGTCGTGTTGTCGCGTTCCGCACCCACATTTTTGGCGGTGGAACTGGCCGATGAGTTTAATATCACCCTGGTGGGCTTTGCCCGTGGCGAAAGGCTGACAGTATACAGCCATTCGGAAAGAGTATCGATGTGAATGAGGGTGTGCAACGATAACAAAACCGGGAGTTGGTTCGCCAACCCCGGTTTTTACTTTTAGGTTCATAGCAAGTAAAATATTGACACATATTTATGCATAGCCATATAATGTATATGTGGTCAATGTATAGCATGTCTATGTGTAAGGAGAGGGGGTCCCCAAAATAAAGTACGAATCCCAAGAGTACTGGGCCGGCTTGATTAAAATGAGTCTTTCCCGTTTTTTTATTCTACATGTACTTCACCGCCAGCCACTGCATGGTTATGAGATCACCAAACAGGTAGCTGAGCTCACAAATAATTGCTGCGCTCCTACGGAAGGCAGTCTATACCCGGTATTAAAGGAATTCACGGATGCCGGACTCTTAAGTTTAATGACCCAGGTTGTTTCCGGTCGTGAACGCAAGGTCTATACTCTGACACCAATGGGGGAACAGGCCTGGCAGGTGGCTTCACAAGCCTGGGGCGAAGTGGCCGCTCATATCTTAAGAGCCGTACGCTAGAAATTGCTTAATTGACCACAAATTTGTAGGTCGGAGGGATTGCTTTGTGTTTGAAGCGAGTAACATAGCATCTGCCGGAAAATATTTTCTGATCATTTCAGGTGAGTTGCTGGCCTTATTTATTGGTGTATCTTTCCTGGTTGCCCTGCTGCAGGAGTTTGTCTCTGAAGAGACGTTGCGTAACATTTTAGGTAAGCCACGCAAATGGCTAGGCAATATCCTGGGCGCTGCCCTGGGGGCAGTCACTCCCTTTTGTTCTTGTTCCACGATCCCGATTATGGTCGGACTGCTCAACGTCGGCGCTCCTTTTGGTGCCACCATGTCATTTCTGATTGCTTCACCATTACTCAACCCAGTTATTCTAGCGTTGTTTTTAACAATGCTGGGTTGGCAGATTACCCTTATATATGGCGTTCTAACCTTTACCTGCGCCGTACTAATTGGCGCTTTATGGGAGCGGCTTGGCCTGGCCGTAGATTATAAAAAGGTCCAATTGGAGAGCGCCTGCTGCTGTGACTGTGAGACAGCCACACCCGTTGCCAGGCCGGTCACAAAGAATGAAAAAATAAGGCATGCCGGCGCCCAGACCTGGGTTTTGTTTCGTCAGGTTGTGCCTTACCTGATTCTAGGCGCCGGTATTGGGGCGTTTATCTATGGCTTCATTCCCGAAGAATTTATCATCCGGGTAGCCGGCCCGGGCAACCCCTGGGCTATACCGGTCGCCGCGGTCGTAGGGATTCCCATGTATATCCGGGTTGAAACCATCATCCCCATTGGTGCGGTCCTGATGGAGAAAGGGATGAGTCTTGGCGCCTTAATGGCGTTGATCATCGGAGGAGCCGGCGCCAGCATTCCAGAAGTGACCTTACTTGCTTCCATCTTCAAACCCCGGCTCGTAGCCGCTTTTGTAATCACCATTCTGACTGTAGCCATGCTATCCGGATTTATTTTTCAGGCGTTGCAGTTAAGCTTGCATTAACTTAAAGCTTGTGAGAAAAGTTGGTATTAAAATTTAAATCAAGAGAGGGGGGTACGGTCTGTGGGGGAAAAGAAAAAAGAAGAGAAGACTAAGGGCTTCCTGGAGAAACTGTTTAAACCTAAGGGTGGCTGCTGTGACGTAAAATTTGTCCCTATAAAAGAAGACGAGCAGAAAAATCCCACCCAGGAGAAAAAGTAATTAATTGTTGAGGGGACTGGTTTAACCAGTCCCCTCAATTTCACAGATGCTCCTATTTTTGACAACCGCAGTTAACATTTCCCGCCAGGATTTCTTTCCAGTCATCAATCACATCGTGTGTCCAGCAGTCATCTGCGCCTGCAGCTTCACGCATGGTTAGAGCTAAGATGTAAGTGAGTTCTTGCACGGTGGCGCCAGCTTCCAGGGCTCCTTTGAAATGTTTTAAAACACAGGGTTTGGAACGTCCCTTGATAGATAGAGCAAAACAAATGAATTGATAGGTTTTCTCATCAATTAATCTTTTTTCCTGATACAAAGCGTCTAGTTCATCCAGCTTTTCTGCAAATTCCGGAAAAAATTCTGCCAACATTCTCATGAAAAAAACTCCTTCTAAATGAAATGATTTATGTCTCACTATTGTCAATCTGTAGGTTTGGTTAGTAGATGCAATGTTTCATTAACCTGTGATAGCAAAATATTTTCTACCAGTTGTAGTATTTCAAAAACTTGTGGATAGTTCACCTTATACATAACTCTCAAGCCCTCTTTGCGGAAGCTGACGATGCCCTGCTTCCGTAAAACAGCCAGATGCTGTGACATGTTTGATTGTTCTACGTCCAGGTCCTCCGTAAACTCACAAACACATCTTTCGATGTCCCTTAAATGTTTTAAAATACGGATCCTGGTTGGATGCGCCAAAGCCTTAAAAAATTCGGCTTCCATAGATAATAACCTTTCGTTCAAGGTGTTTCCCCCTTTATCCAATTCTCCACTCCCATTTTTGTAAGTGGGAGTTTCGCTTTTCTGCTTCGGTGGGCTAGAGTCGAGTCTCATCAATCTTATAACTATATCATAATATAATTATATTGATATTACTCCTGACCGTTACCCCAGTCAAGAAGTTCTTAAAAACCTGTTTGACCAAGAGTAACTTTTTCTCCGATAACGATTTGGCAAATTAAAAAAAACTCAATGTATATTTATTTAATTACTAAATTATAATATAATACTATTAAAATTATTAACGGAGGGGATCTCTTTGGAAATTAAAGTCCTGGGACCGGGTTGTGCCAAATGTAAGACAATGTACAAGCTGGTAACTGAAACTCTAGGTGAAATGGGAATGGACGCAGACGTAAAGAAGGTAGAAAAGCTGGATGAAATTATTGATGCCGGAATAATGCTGACACCTGGCCTGATCATCAACGGTAAGGTCAAAGTAACCGGCAAAGTGCCTGGGAAGAATGACATAAAGAAATATATTGAACAAGAAATGTAAGATGAGAATTTAAAAAAAGACGCTATTAAAAGTGCTATTGATAGTACTTTTAATAGCACTTTGTACCGGGGAAAAATGGCTTTCTGTTGCAAATAGAAAAGAGGTCTTCTTTCAGTGAAAGAACGTGATAAGTTATTAATCATGTTGGGTATATTTCTCTTAGCCTTCTATATCCCTTTTCAAAACCCGCGGGTACAGTCGGCTATTCTTGAAGCTTTCTTCATGCTCCAGGACTATGCGCAAAAGCATGTGCTTACCTGCTTGGTGCCGGCTTTCTTTATAGCCGGGGCCATCTCTATCTTTGTATCACAGGCGTCGGTGCTGAAGTATTTTGGGTCCGGGGCCAATAAAATTCTTTCTTACAGTGTAGCCTCGGTGTCAGGCACAGTGCTTGCGGTGTGTTCCTGTACGGTCCTGCCGCTTTTCGCGGGGATTTACAAGCGGGGCGCAGGTATCGGTCCTGCCGTTGCTTTCCTGTACTCCGGTCCGGCCATAAACGTTCTGGCCATTATCCTTACCGCCCGCGTGCTGGGGTTTGAGTTGGGTCTGGCGCGGGCAGTTGGAGCTGTGTTATTTTCTATTATTATAGGACTCTTAATGCATTTTTTCTTTTTAGAGGAAGAGCGGGCAAAAGAAGCTGCAGCCCTCAATTTGCCGCCACCAGAGGAGGACAGGCGGGCTTTGTGGCAATACGCAGTTTATTTTGCTACTATGGTTGTTATCCTCATCTTTGCATCCTGGAGCCAGCCGAATGAGCCGGTGGGCTTCTTCAACGCCGTTTACCAGGTGCACTGGTATCTGACAATATTTTTCCTGGCTGTGCTGGCGGTGATACTGAAGCTCTGGTTTGATAAAGATGAAATGGTAAGCTGGGTGGAATCTTCCTGGGGTTTTGCCAAGCAGATCTTCCCCTTGCTCCTAATAGGTGTGCTGGCGGCAGGCTTCTTGATGGGCAGGCCGGACGCAGATACGGGAATTATACCTGCTAAGTATATTTCTACACTGGTAGGCGGCAACTCGCTCAGCGCCAACTTGATAGCCTCCATTGTAGGCGCCTTCATGTATTTCGCTACCTTGACCGAGGTGCCCATATTGCAAGGCCTTATAGGCAGTGGCATGGGTAAAGGGCCGGCGCTGGCCCTACTCCTGGCCGGGCCGGCGTTAAGCCTGCCCAATATGATTGTAATAAGACAGATACTGGGTACTAAAAAGACTTTAATTTTTATTTCTCTTGTTATTGCGTTATCTACGGTTGCGGGCTTGATCTTCGGGACATTCTAAAAAATAACATAGGTCAAAGTAAAAAGAGCGATCGTAAAAACCGCTCTTTTTACTGCCCCATTCCTATTTCTCCATCGGCATATTCGGGTCGCCGCCCCACTCATAGATGGAGCCTTCATAGTTTCTTACTTGCTCAAAGCCAACGGCTCTGAGGATCATGGATGCATATCCAGATCTGATGCCCATCGTTCAGTAGACTACAAAATCATCAGTCGGTTTGATATTATAGGAAGCCATGAGCGTTTTAATCTCATCAGGGGTTTTAATGGTGCCGTCTTTGTTCAATAATTCTGTCCAAACAAAATTTACAGCACCCTGGATGTGTCCTCCCCGCGGTTCCCCTGCCTTCTGGGAGCCTTTAAATTCTCCTTCTGATCTGACATCAACGATCACTTGCTTGCCTAAATTGTCGAAGACATGCTCCTTTGTCGCAATATAGCTCTGATCGTAATCTTTCAAAACAACTCCGGTAACGGGCTTGGGTGCGGCCACTTCTTTAGTCACTTCATAGCCCAGTTGCTTCCAGTAGGATAAGCCCCCAACCAGCAGCTTCACATTATCCATCCCGGCCAGCTTTAACTGCCAGACAGCTCTGCCGTCGGCGCCTGGCCCCTTAAAGACATCCGAATAAAAGACGATTGTCTTTTTATTATCTATCCCAAAGGATGCCAGCTTCTTCTGTAGATCTTCCTTGTTATTTATAGTTCCCCAGCCCGGCTCGCCTATTTTACCGGAGGTGTCAGAAAAAGCACTGATCCCAATACCGATGGCGCCGGGAATATGTTCTGAAGCATAGATATCCGGCTTGTTGCAGTCCAGGAGTACCAGATTGTCGCTTCCTAACATTTCATCCAACTTTTGAGGCGTAATGAGAAAATCATTGTTCTGATAAGCCGTGATGTCAAATTCCTTTTGGGCTTGCTGGCCTACAGGCGTTGGCTGGTTGCCGCAGCCGCTGACTCCTAAAATCAGAACCAGGGCTAGCAGTCCAAGCAGCAAATGCTTGTACTTACAAATCTTCCACAAGGTCACTTTCCCCCTTTTTTTTCTTATCTTTCCAGATATTCTTTAACAGTATCATCAAGGTGCTCAGGGCAAAAAGGATTAAGAGACCAAAAACCATTGTCCTGACTCCACCCGTAAGCATGCCGCCGATATAGGAATAAACAATTGTCGCCGGCAATTGACCGACCCCGGTAGCAATAAAAAACGGCCAAAAGCCCATAGAGGTCAAACCGGCGGCATAACTTACGATATCAAAAGAAATAAACGGTAAGAGTCGCGCTATCAGAATGGCATATTTGCCGTAATCCTTAAAAAAATTATCTATGCTATTAAGCGCTTTGACGGAAGTAAATCTTTCTACGGTGGCCCTCCCCAGGTACCTGGCAATATAAAAACACAGGACTGCCCCGGCCATCGCGCTGGACCACGAAAGAATCGCACCAAATACCCAGCCAAATAGCCCAGCATTGGCAAAAGTAATAATGAAGGCCGGGAGGGGCGCTGCGACGGACTGAAAAATCATCAAGAAAAAGGATACAATGGGCGCCCAGACGCCAAAACTCAAAATATAGTCTCGCGCCAGCCCCACATCTACATTGCTTAAAATAAAGAAGGCCTGGTTGACATTCATCTTGATCAAAGGGACAAAAAAGTATAAGCAGCCGATAAGGACCAGCAGTAATAACTTCCCCTTATAGCCACGCCATAAGTTCTTCATAGACTAATCACCCCCTTTCTTATCTGCAAGCCTCTTTATCTTAGAACTAAAAGAACTTAGACGGACCGTCCAAGACCTGCCAGCCGGCATCCACAAGGATTTCCCGGCATTTTCCCACATCAAAACCACGATTTTTCTCCGTATTGCTTACTACATCACGGGGATTGCTGCCTGCTTCAGCCCAGAGCAGATTAGCGCCTGCCACCGTCCCCAGCACGTTAGGTTCATGGGTACAGTTACCCGTGACCTCTCTTGGTGTTGCCAGGCGAACAGTCGCCACAATATGGGCCATACGTGTCTCACTTAGCATACCGTGCGCGCCCAGGCTTGTCCCCGGGATCGTAATGCGACGCATGGCGCCGCTGAATCCAGGCTGAGCCTCTCTGGCTATGATTATTTTCTCGGCGATTTCCTCAAGGCTGTGTTCAGGCCCAAGCGGTTCCACACACGTTCCTAAACTAAGACCGGCTTTGCTGGCCGCCTCGAAGGTCTGCAGCCTGGCCTTCAGCTCAATGCGGGTAACCTTACCTTCACCCATGCGGACTGCATGATAAACCCCGGCGAAGCCGGCTTTACGCAAAGCAACTGCCTCATCATAGGAAAAATCAGCCATATTGGCGATCAACGGTACTCCTGTCCGAAGTTCCCGCCGGACGAGTTGTCCTAGCTCCAGAAAACGCTGCAAGTTTAAATGGGCAGTAGCCATGAGGTAGATGGCATTAGCCCCTGCTGCTTCAAGGTCAAGAGACTGCTGAATAATAAATTCCAGAGACTCTACCCGCTGGGTATTAAAGATTTTATTACTGGCCGCAAAGGAACAAAAAGCACAATTGCAGTGACAGGGCCCACTGTTTACTCCTACCTGACCATGAATTTCGGCCTTGCCCGTACAAGCCTCTGCGCTCATTTTTCGGGCTTTATAGACTAGGAAAAAGAACTCTTCTGAACATAGCTCAAGCTCCAGAAGCTCCTTGATTTCTTGTCTGCCGGGAAGCTTCCCGTTATACGCGGCCTCAATTATTTCTTTAATGCTGTTGTTCATGACATCACCTTATTTGTGTATTTTGATATGTATCCACGCTATTGCGGCAGCATTTCCGGCGAGCCTTCCCTATCCGTGACCTTCACCCGGTTACCTAACCAGAGCAGCCCGCCATAAAGACTGCAGAAACTTACAAGTACCGCAAAAAGCAGGGAGGCCCCCAAAGCAGCGCTCCCGGCTACCCCATAGGAGGCGAGCAGGAGCACATAGGCCCCTTCGCGCAGCCCATACCCGTTAATCCCGATGGGAAGCATGGCTATGGCGGAGATGGCAGGTATGATATAGGCCAGAGCCCACCAACCCAAGGCGTTAACCTGGAGGCTGCGAAAAATTGCATAGTTTACAGCAACCACGGTAAGTTGGAATAATACAGACAGGACTCCTACCTTAATAATCATCTTGCCTTGACCACGCAAAGCCTGACCGTGAGAGAGGAAGTCACGCATAAAGTCACTTACCCGGCCATTCCTCTTAGTAACCCAGGTGGGAATGCTCCCCCACATTAAAAAGAAGAGCAGCCCTGCTGAAATTAGGATGAGAAGAATAAAAAGCCAACCCACCTGCCCATAATAGCCTGTGATGAGTCCTGCTAATAAACCGGTCAGGGCTAAGCCCAGGGTTGCCAACAAACGCTCAATGATCACAGAAGAAGCTGCACCAGCCACATTGGAAATGTTGCGTCCGATGAGGAAAATCCTAATCCCGTCACCGCCGATACTGGAAGGAAGAAAGTTGTTGAAGAAGATGCCAATCCAATAGGCTTTCCACAGTTGGAACCAGGGAAGATCGATACCCTCTGCTTTTAAAACCAGCGACCATTTTTCCACACTTACAACCATAGATAGCACAATGAATACTACGGCTAAAATAAGCCAACCAGGTTCTGCCTTTTTGAAAACGTCCAGCAAGGCAAGCCAATCCAGGCTGTAAATTAGCCAGCCTAATAGTAAACCGGATACAATAATCTTTATCAAAAGAAGGATACTTTTTTTTGACATAGCTATAATCACTTCACACATAAAATATTTTGAGTATATGTAACAGTATAGTGATTATATCAATATGCAGTTTTTCTATCCAATAAAACTAATTTATAAAGTTTCTTACTGTGATAATAAATTGTAATAGCATTTAAATATATTATTGAACTATCTTTTTTTATAAGCATTTGTTATTGGATAGGCGAGAAATAACTATGTTAGAATGAGGCGTAAGCTGACAGTGGGAGTTGTATTCATCTTAAGAAAGTAGTAGAGAATAATATGAGTGGCGCAGAGCAGGATATTTGTGAGGAAGTACGTGAAAAAGCGAAAATTTATTTTAACCAGGGCTACAATTGTGCACAGGCAGTGGCCTTAAGCAATGTGGAAATGCTTAAAGGACCAACGGACGGTATTATCCAGCTGGCTGCCGGCTTTGGTCACGGTATGAGCGCCGGTTGTGCCTGCGGGGCTTTAGCAGGAGGTGTCATGGCCATCAGTTTACTGCTTGCCGGCCCTGCTACCAAGGGTTTCGATAAGGAAATATCAGAGATGTCCGCTGAACTGCACCAGCGGTTTGTCAAGGAATTTGGCTTGACCTGCTGCAGGGGGCTCAGGAAAAAGTTGTCCCCTTTTAAAAATGCCCGTTGCCGGGATATCACAGCTACAACAGCCGCGATCACGATGGAGTTGCTTTTAGCCAGAAAGCGGCCAAGTTCAGCGTCTGTCGGAGTACAGCCTCTTTAGGTCTGCCGGGCGGGCTCCTAAAAGATAAAGAACTTTTATTTTGTGCAGCAGCCACGTGGTGCGCCACTTGCCGTGGATGAGCCAGCGCCTGGCTGAAGTCCTGACGGGCCCGGGCAGCAGCACAGTTTTCCCAACCCTGCGCATGCTAAGGGAGAACTCCCAGTCTTCCAATAGTTCAACAGGCGGGAAACCGCCAATTTTTAAGAAAATATCCCGTCGCACGAAAATGGTCTGATCACCGAAATAAATACCTGTACGTGCAGCCCTCAGATTTGAACCGAGGGAGGTCAGGTAAAAAAACAACCCCGGGTGATCTACTTTCATTTTAAAGGCGCCTCCAACAACGCTATCGTCGGACATCGCCAACTCCAGTTGTTGGAGAAAGTCCTGTGGCAGCCTAGTGTCACTGTGCAGAAAAAGGAGTACTTCACCACTTGCCAGCTGAGCGCCGGCATTCATTTGGCTGGCCCTGCCCCGGGTAGCCTGGAACACCACTGCCTGGTTGACCAGAGTGGTGGTGCCGTCGTTGCTGCCCCCGTCTACGATGATGATTTCAAGCAGGTTGCTCCAGGGGCGCAAGTGTTCAATGGTCCCTTTGATGGTTGCGGACTCATTATAAGTTGGGATGATTACGCTGATTAAAGGATGCTTGTTTTTATTCATAATAGAGGATTTTCTCGCTGCTCTTTATTAATCCTGCAAAGCTGGGCGAGAGAAATGGTGCCAAAATGCTTAAACCAGCTCTGGCAATTATGTCCAGGATGCCTTCAACAGAGGGTAAGAGTCGCCTGGGCGCTGTACTGTCTCCTGCTCAGCGGGAAGCCCTGCAGTGGGCATTTCTTGAAGATACCTTGGATAAAATAAGGCCACTGACCGAGTTTAAGCGCTATCTAGCCGTAACTCCCCCCAGTGCCGGCAACAAGCTGGCCCAAGCTGTGGGCTTGGGCGGGCAAGTCCTACCTCAACCGGATGGAAACCTTGGACAGCGTATGCGGGGCATAGCTGAACAACTTTTTTTAATGGGTCACGCGCCTGTTATTTTAATAGGAACGGATGTACCGGCCCTGCCGCCTGCTTATTTACTAAAAGCCCTTGCTTTGCTGGAGCAAAGTGATATGGTTTTGGGTCCGGCATGCGACGGTGGTTATTACCTGATTGGCATGCGACACATGAAAGGCAGGGTTTTTGAAAATATCAACTGGGGTACGGACACGGTTTTAGAAAAAACTCTAACCATTTGTGACAAGAACAAATGGACCTATCGCCTCCTGGAGCGCCTGATGGATATTGACCGTCCTGGTGATCTCCTGGCTTTGCTGGTGCAATATGAAAATAATCAAATAGCTTTCACGCCAACTCCGGCAAGGACCATTGCGTTATTAAAAGCTATTTATCGATGATTTAATCATTTCCATTGGAGATTGTCATTGTGAATTTACCCAATAGCCTTACAGTCGCCAGATTAATCATGATTCCCTTATTCCTAGTGGTTGCCTCGATGAAAGGCCTTTATGCTGATTATATAGCTGCGGGCATTTTTGTAATTGCCGCGATAACCGATGGACTAGACGGGTACCTTGCGAGAAAAAAGAATCAAATAACCCAACTGGGCCAATTTTTAGATCCTGTTGCCGATAAAATACTGGTCACGGCAGCGCTCATTATCCTGGTGGAAATGGGGAGGCTGCCCGGGTGGCTAGCTATAATTATCGTGAGCAGGGAAATTGCCGTCACCGGCTTAAGGGCTATCGCAGTTGCGCAGGGAATGGTCATTGTCCCCAGCCGTCTTGGGAAAATTAAGACAGTAGCGCAAATTGTGGCCATTGTTGCTCTTCTTTTAGATAACTTTCCTTTCAGTCTAATAAATTTTCCATTTACACCGATTGCCTTGACCTTTGCCATAGTTCTTACAGTTTGGTCCGGCCTGGATTATTTTTTGGCTTTCAGGTTTTCATCAAAAGCAAGATAGAGAATCTCTGGATGGATGATAAAAGATATAAATTACCAACTTGAGGTGTGCTATCTGAAGGCAAGTTAATAGTTATAGCCACACCTATCGGTACACTGGGAGGCCTTTTTAAATGTATTTCCCTGTTTCAGGGGTAGATGTAAATCCATTGATCCCCCCGTTCGTTGCTTTTGTAGTGTCCTGCCTCACTGCGCCTGCCGGAGTTTCAGGCGCCTTTTTGCTGCTCCCTTTTCAAATGAGCGTTATGAATTATACCAGCCCGTCAGTTAGCCCAACCAATTTAATTTATAATATCGTTGCGATTCCCGGTGGACTATATAGATTCATCAAAGAAGGACGAATGGCCTGGCCGTTAGCCTGGGTGATCATAGTCGGAACATTGCCTGGCGTTTTTTTAGGTTCATGGGTTAGAATTTTTTACTTACCAGACCCGGAAGCTTTTCAGTTATTTGTTGGCTGTGTGCTTTTATTCCTTGGCATCAGGTTAGTTTTAGAATTTACCGGGGGTTCGAAAAAGCAAAAAGCGCAGAACGAGCATTTGGAGCAGAAATTTAAGGAACAAGTTGCTCATGTGAAGATGGAAACTCATAAAAAGGTTACCGCCGGTCTTCCCGCTGACGCAATCGTGACAACAAAAACATTTTCCCTAAAGAAGATTGAATATGAATTCTGGGGCGAAACTTACTCCTTCCCCACTTTAACTATCTTTATCCTGGCGGTAGTGGTAGGTTTAATTGGAGGCGTATACGGTATTGGTGGAGGGTCCATCATAGCCCCTTTTTGTGTATCCATTCTTGGCTTGCCGGTTTATACGGTGGCCGGGGCGGCCTTGTGCGGTACGTTTCTAACTTCTATTTGCGGGGTAGGGTTTTACGCAATTTTAGCGACTACATCCATTGGAGCTACTACAAACGTAGCCCCAGACTGGCTTCTGGGTACTTTGTTCGGCGCCGGTGGTTTAGCGGGAACATATTTTGGCGCTTATATGCAGAAATACCTCAGGGAAACCATTGTGAAGGGAATTATGGCGGTACTAGTCATTTTCCTTGCCTTGAGATATATTCTGCAATTTTTCTTTTGATTATTCCAGCCTGTAACGAGGAAGTGAACTCGTCCAGCTAAAGCTGGACATCGAGACTTCGGTGGGGGAATCTACCCCCACCGAAGCGGAAAAGGGAACTCCCACTTATAGAAGTGGGAGTCTTAGAATTGGATAAAAATGATTTTTTAGAACAATATGTAGTTATTTTAATTTTAAAGCAGGACTTCGGTGGTTTGGGTAGAAAGCATTAGGTGTATTAGAACCAGGAAAAAATAAAACTTAATACCTCCGAGCCGGACTTGCCTAATGCTTTACAGCGATGGTTGCCGGCCGACAGGGTGCGCTGGGAAACCGCCGTGCCTTCCATGCGAAAAGGAGAACTGAGATGGCGCTTAATGCCGGGCAAGCTTGTTTTTCGCAAGCTGTCCGGCATTTTTATTTTGGAGGTGATCGCTAGAAAGCGTAGTTTGAACATGCACACAACGAAGGATCCCGCCTGAAGTATATCGATGCTCACAAACGCCTACACTATGATCAACCGGGCTACATAGCTAACAATTTTAAGGGCCAAAAATATTTTTTTAAGGAGGGTTTCCATTGATTAAAAAGAACTTTTTAGCGCCCCTGATGCTCCTCATGGTAACAATGCTTTTGTTGGTTTTCGCAGGTTGCGGTCAGCAGCCGGCCCCGCAGCAGCAGTCTGCGCCGGATCCGCAAGTGAAAGATGTGCTCCTGGCCACTACCACCAGTACCCAGGACAGCGGGCTCTTAGACGTGCTGATCCCGATTTTTGAGGAAAAGACCGGATATAACATAAAGACTGTCTCTGTAGGCAGCGGCGCTGCTATCGCTATGGGTGAAAAGGGAGAGGCCGATGCCCTCCTGGTGCACTCCCCCGCAGCCGAGAAAAAAATTGTGGACAGTGAAGCAGTTGTGAACTACCAGCTGGTGATGCATAACGACTTCATCATTATCGGCCCCGCCGGGGACCCTGCCGCGATTAAAGGCACTAAAGCAGGCGACGCCTTTGACAAAATAGCGGAGCAAAAGGCTGTATTTGTCTCGAGAGGTGACAATTCAGGCACCCACAGTAAAGAAAAAGCAATCTGGGCGGGAATCGACATCACCCCGGAGGGCAGCTGGTACCAGCAGAGCGGCGCCGGGATGGGGCAGACCTTAAACATCGCCAATGAAAAAGAGGCCTATACTCTGACCGACCGGGCCACCTACCTGGCCCAAAAGAAAAACATCAGCCTGGAAATCCTATCTGAAGGAGATGCATCCCTCCTGAATGTCTACCATGTGATGCAGGTGAACCCTGAAAAGTTTGAGAAGGTCAACAAGGATGGAGCGAAAGCATTTGTTGACTTCATGGTGGAACCCGATACCCAGAAGGTAATCGAGGATTTTGGCAAGGATAAATACGGCCAGGCTCTATTTACCCCTGACGCCGGTAAAAAAGTAGAGGATCTCGGGAAGTAACATAAACCACACTCCATAAAAAACTTAATATACTCCGAGCCGGACTTGCCTAAGGCATTACAGCTATGGTTGCCGGCCGATAGGGTGCGATGGGAAACCGCCGTGCCTTCCCAAGCGAAAAGGAGAACTCCAGCTGGCGCATAATGCCGG
>JAQVOH010000030.1 GCA_028702695.1 Desulfotomaculaceae bacterium | reverse complement strand
AAGGAAGCAGGTGTTAAAAGGGTGAACATAAGCCTGGATACACTGCGGGAGGACCGCTACCGTGAAATAACCAGAGGTGGAGAACTCGCTACGGCTTGGGCAGGCATCAATGCGGCATTGGATGTCGGTCTGCACCCAGTCAAGCTCAACACTGTGGTGATGCGTGGTTTTAACGACGATGAGGTGGTAGAGATGGCCCGGCTCACTTTAAGTAGGCCGCTCCATGTCCGTTTTATCGAGGTGATGCCAATCGGTGCCTCAAGCTCCTGGACTAACGGGCGCTTTGTGCCGACTGAAGAAATTATAGCTCAGATAAGCTCCAAACTTGGTCCGCTCCTTCCGGCCAAGATGTCCGGTGGCGGTCCCGCCAAGTACTATCAACTGAAAGGTGCGGCAGGTACGATTGGCTTTATTACCTCGATGAGCGAGCACTTCTGCCAGAGCTGTAACCGGTTGCGTCTCACTTCAAGCGGCGGCTTGCGGCCGTGTCTTTACGACAGCCGCGAGATAGACCTTAAAACACCCCTGCGTGCAGGGGCTGATCTCAAAGAGCTCGCAGATTTATTTATGGATGCGGTAGCTCTCAAACCGGATCGTCACCATATGCTGGAGGGCTGGCGTGACAAAAGCAGGGTTATGTCCCAAATTGGCGGCTGATATCATCAACACCGTTCTAGAAAGGGAGTATTATTAATGGGCATAATAAAAGCGGTATGCACCAGTCCCGAAAAAGGAATGCGTAAGAAGGATGTTGGCGAAGGATTGCTGGTACAGGAGCTCGGCCTGCAGGATGATGCCCATGCCGGTCCCTGGCACCGCCAAGTCAGTCTGCTGGCCATGGAGAGCATTGACAAAATGATAGCGAAGGGTCTAGATGTGGGGCCCGGTGATTTTGCCGAAAATTTGACCACCGAAGGGATTGAACTGTTCCACCTGCCTGTGGGCACCCGGCTGAGAATCGGTTCTGAAGCAGTGGGAGAGGTCACCCAAATCGGTAAGGAATGTCACAATAGATGCGCTATTTATTACCAGGCGGGTGATTGTGTGATGCCGAAGGAAGGCATTTTCATCCGGGTTCTGACCGGCGGTAAAGTTAAAAACGGCGACACCATAGAAGTGATATCTAAATGTAAAATAGTAAATAAAACCAGCTAGGGCATTGAACCTGCGTTGTTTGTGGCGATTTTGCTCAATAACCTTGCTTTTCAGTGCGGGAGGTAAAAATGAAAAGGGCTGTCCCAGTGGTCGGTCTGGCCGGTTACTCTGGTTCCGGCAAAACCACATTTCTGGAAAAGCTGATAGTTGAATTAAAAGGCCGGGGCTACCGGGTGGGTGTGATCAAACATACGAGCCACCCGGTTGAATTTGACAAGCCCGGCAAGGACACCTGGCGGCACGCCCGAGCTGGTGCTGACGTGGTAGCCCTTGCTTCCCGGGACAACGTGGCTGTGGTCAGGAAGTATAAATCCGCTCCCGGTCCGGAAGATGTTCTTCCTCTGGTGGACGGTGTGGATTTGATCATAATCGAGGGGTTTAAAAAGGGTAGCTGGCCCAAAATAGAAATTATACGCGATGAAGTACCGGAGCGTCCGACTATACCGGTGGAGGAACTGCTGGCCGTGATAGGCGGGTCTGCTCCGCAAGAGGACGTTCCTTTTTATGGGTTGGAGGATGCGGCAGCGGTAGCGGATTTAATCGAACAGCAATTTTTAAAGAAAAGCCGTCAAGTTTAGACCGTTAGACTCCAAGATGATCAAAGGAGCTAAAAAGGTGCAAACAAGAAGCCTTACAACTGAGCAGCAGGAGCTGTATAAGAGGAATATATTGCTGGCCGGCGTTGGTGTGGCAGGGCAGGAAAAACTGCTCAACTCCGGTGTGCTGGTGGTAGGAGCCGGCGGCCTGGGTTCGCCGGTTGCTTTTTACCTCGCGGCTGCGGGGGTAGGACGGATAGGTCTGATTGATAACGATACCGTGGGACTTTCCAACCTGCAGCGGCAAATTCTTCATGCTTTACCAGACCTGGGCCGTCCGAAGATTATTTCGGCAGCTGAGAAACTTAAAGCGCTAAACCCGGATTTAGTTTTGGAGCTTTACCAAAAACTCTTTGACGCGGATACCGCTGCAGATTTGGTCCCGAACTATGATATTGTCATCGACTGTACCGATAATTTCCCCGCCAGGCATGTCATCAATAAGGCCTGCCTCAGGGCGGGTAAGCCCTTTGTTTATGGTGGGGTGCTGGCCTGGGCGGGTCAGACCTTCACAGTTTTACCCGGACGGGGGCCTTGTTTGAGGTGTATCTTCCGTGATGACCCGCCACCCAGTGCTCCCTCCACTACGGAGTTGGGCATTCTCGGGGCGGTTCCCGGGGTAATTGGGGTATTGCAGGCTTCCGAGGCTATTCGCTACATCCTCGGGACGGGGGAACTACTGGTGGGCAGGATGCTTATCTACGATGCTCTGTCGGCTACGTTCTGTGAGGTTGCTCTGGAACGGGACAGTGACTGCCCGTCCTGCGGCAGCCTGGATGGTAATTAATTTTTACGAATCGGAATCGAAAAAGAAAGGGTGGGCAAAATGTCAGAAATAACGACTGAAGTTTTGGAAGCCGTGAAGAGGACGGCCAAGGAAGGCCGTATTAGCTGTACGGAAGCAAGAAAACTGGCGGAAGAGCTTAATGTGCAGGTAAGAGTCGTGGGTGATGCAGCCGATAAGCTCAAAGTAAAATTAATTTCCTGTGAACTTGGCTGTTTCTAGTAGTCCTAATTTTCACCGAAGCAAGTGGACGATTATCTTGCTTCTTGGTTGGTTCATTAGCAATATTTGTCGTTTTTTTTACAACTGTTAACTTGTCGAGGTGTTACATGGCTGAACTATTTAATGCTTTAACAGTGAGCGAGGCAAGGGCGACCTTAGCCCGGCATTTGCCGCCAGTCAAGCCTGGGGTTAAACTGGCTCTGCTGGAAAGCCTGGGTCGCCGGCTGGCTGATGAAGTCCGGGCGTCGGAAGACGTGCCCGGCTTTGATCGTTCAACTGTGGACGGCTATGCCGTGCGGGCAAGAGACACTTACGGGGCCACCGAAGGGATGCCTTCCTACGTCGATATCACCGGTGAGGTGATGATGGGCCACGAGCCGAAGGGGACGGTCAAAACCGGTCAGGCCTGGCGGATTGCCACCGGCGGCATGTTGCCCGCAGGGGCCGATGCTGTGGTTATGGTTGAATATACTGAAGAACTTGACATGCGCACCATTGGCATCACCAGGCCGGTGGCCCCTGGTGAAAATGTGGTACGGCGGGGTGAGGATATCGGCGCCGGAGAAATCGCGTTACCGGCCAGTCACAGGATCAGGCCCCAGGACCTCGGCATGCTGGCTGCTGTCGGCATCACCCAGGTTGAGGTGGTTCCAACCCTCAAGGTCGGCATTATATCAACAGGGGATGAGTTGGTTGGTCCGGCAGATACTCCCGCACCCGGCCAGGTCAGGGATATTAATTCTTATGCCCTTTACGGTGCGGTACATAGCTGTGGGGGGGAACCCCGTCTTTACGGGATGGTCAAGGACATATATGAAGAGTTGAAGAAAACTCTTGAGCAGGCCCTGCAGGAAAATGACCTGGTGCTCCTGTCGGGTGGCAGTTCAGTAGGTACACGTGACGTAGCAGCCAGAGTAATTGACGTGATGGGAGAGCCCGGGGTGCTGTTCCACGGTATTTCGGTTAAACCAGGTAAGCCTACCGTTGGGGCGATAGTAAACGGCAAGCCGGTCTTTGGCCTACCGGGCCACCCGGCTTCTGCTATGGTTATTTTTGAGTTGATGGTGGCGCCTCTGGTGCGTACAGGAGGCTATCTTTTGGACGGGGCGGAACACCCGCTGAATTTCCCTATGCGGGCTGTTATTACCCGCAATCTCCACTCAGCTGCCGGCCGCGAGGATTATATCAGGGTCAAACTTTCCAGCCGGGAGGGACAGTTTTACGCCGACCCGGTACTGGGTAAATCCGGCCTAATCGGGACTATGGTTAAGGCTGATGGCCTGGCCCGCATCCCGTTCGGTAAAGAGGGCGTCGAGGCCGGAGAATTGGTGGAAGTGAAGTTATTTTAAAAGACAATAGGGGTTGAATCAGTATATGAAGCGCAAGGTGTACCTGGACGACCTGCCCTGGGAGGAAGCCCTGGAAAACTATTTGACTTACCTTGAGGGAATTGGAGCGCTGCATCCTGGCCGGCCGGAGTTAATAAACGTGGAAGAAGCCCTTGGACGTATAACAGCAGCGCCGGTCTATGCCCGTATTTCTTCACCCCATTACCATGCCTCAGCCATGGACGGCATGGCCGTAAAGGCGACTGACACTTACGGGGCCTCAGAAACCACTCCGAAACATTTGAAAGTGGGCGGAGAGGCCACTCTGGTAGATACCGGAGACCCCCTTCCCGCAGGCTGTGACGCGGTAATAATGATTGAAGATGTGCATTACGTACAGCCCGACGTGATAGAAATTATCCAGGCCGCGCATCCCTGGCAGCATGTCCGCATGGTGGGGGAGGACGTTGTTGCCACAGAAATGCTCCTGTCCGCCAACCAACTGATCAGGCCTGTCGACATCGGCGCGGCCCTGGCCGGCGGAGTTCTCAATATTTACGTTCACCCGAAACCGAAGATCGCTATCTTACCTACCGGCACGGAACTGGTACAGCCCGGTACGGAACTTAAGCCGGGAGATATCATCGAGTACAATTCCCGCCTGTTGGGGGCTACGGTGAAACAGTGGGGGGCTATCCCCATGCGCCGGGGTATTACTGTCGATAATTTTGAAAGCCTGCAGGAAGTAGTTTCTGCCGCTGCCGACGAGGCCGATATTGTGTTGATTAACGCGGGGTCATCGGCTGGCAGCGAGGATTTCACCGCTGATGTGATCAGCTCTTTGGGCAAGGTCCTAGTGCACGGGGTTGCTACCAGGCCGGGCAAGCCCGTAATCCTGGGCGAAGTGCATGGAAAACCAGTGGTAGGTGTGCCGGGTTATCCGGTTTCTGCTTACCTAGGCCTCGACCTTTTCGTTAAACCACTAATTTTTAGGAAACTGGGAGCTGTGCCGGCCAAGCCCAATATAATCGAAGCCATCATCTCCAAGAAAATGGTATCCCCTCTGGGTGTTGAAGAGTTTGTGCGTGTAAAACTGGGCCAGGTTGGTGAGCGGATCATAGCCACTCCCATCTCGCGTGGCGCAGGTGTATTGATGTCCCTGGTGCGGGCGGACGGAATGCTACGGTTGCCCCGCCTGTCAGAGGGCTATCACATTGGCGAAAAAGTGCCCGTGGAACTATTCCGGACACCGGAGGAAATCAGAGAAACCACTGTAATCATTGGCAGCCACGACATAGCCCTGGACGTACTGGCCAACTTCCTGCGGCAAAAGTACCCTGTCGCCACCCTTTCGTCTGCCCACGTAGGCAGCCTGGGCGGACTGACCGCCTTGAAGCGCGGTGAGGCGCACTGTGCGGGTACACACCTGTTGGATGAGGAAACCGGTACATATAACGTGCCTTATATTGAGAGACTCCTTCCGGGAAGGGAGGTAATCCTGGTAAACCTGGCGCACCGGGAGCAGGGACTGATCGTTGCCGTCGATAACCCCAGGAGTATCGGGGGTCTGGCAGACCTCACCCGGCCGGATGTAATCTATGTCAACCGCCAGCGTGGAGCAGGTACCAGGATCCTGTTGGATCACCTGTTGCGGAAAGCAGGGATCGAGCCTGACCTGATCAAGGGTTATGATCTTGAGGAGTACACTCATATGGGTGTCGCCGCCGCGGTGAAGTCCGGGTCGGTGGACGCCGGATTGGGCATCAGGGCTGCGGCCCAGGCTCTAGGGCTGGATTTTATAGCTATTGAGGAAGAGCGTTACGATCTCTGCATACCGGCTGAATTCTGGGAAACCCCATACATCCAGAGGCTACTGGAAGTGATGGCAGAACCCATCTTCCGGGAAGAGGTCAGTAAGCTGGGCGGCTACGACCTGCGTGACTGTGGTCGGGTAATGTGGAGAAGTAAAACAACGTAGAGTTTAAATCTCATACACTAGGTAGATAAAATCCGCTACAGAAGTCAACAGACACCTGGGCGGATTTTTAATCGAGCAGTTTAAGTATTCCGGCGGTTCAAAGTCTAATGATTTATGTAACTTTCTCCAGGCATATTACTAATAGTGGAACTTTTTCCTTCTGCCGGGCGTCTATATAGTAAGGAGGTGCGTATATTTATGCTCAGGAAAGTGCAAATGGTTTTTCTTATTGCAGCTCTAGCTGCAGTTATGGTTTTTGGACGAGCTTTAAGTTCGGAGGCCGGGGTTGTTAAGCTGCTGGATATTGAGGAAGCCTCATGGGCGGAGCAGGAAATTACGGAAATGGGCTCGCTGGAAATCTTACAGGGATACCCGGATGGGAAATTTATGCCGTATCAGAGTGTGACCAGGCTGGAGGCCGTGGCCATGCTAATCAGGATTGTCGGCCTGGACGGTCAAGCAAGGGCTTTGGAAAATGCGAATGTAGACTACAAAATACCCTCCAACTTACCCTGGGGGCGGGGTTACCTGATTATGGCTGTACAGCAGGGGATGCTCGATAAAAACTACCTCAACGAGCTTGAGCCCACCGGCGCGGCAACGAGGGCACAGGTCGCTGCTCTGGTCTGCCTTGCTCTGGATTTGGGTCTGACTACCACCGATTCGTCCCTTGTCTTCGCTGACGCCGCGCAGATACCGTCTGGATATCAAGGATATGTGGCCACGTTAGTAGATAAGAAACTCATGCAGGGACTGCCTGGTAATGTCTTTGAGCCTAATAGTGTGATCAACCGGGCACAGATGGCAGTGCTATTGTCCAACTTGTTGAATGGAAATTTTGCTAATCCCTACCCGACTCGGCTTACATCCGGGACGATATCGAACATTGAACCGATCTCGGGTCTAATCGCCTTGCAGGGAGGTACCAGTAAGTTTCTATCCGCCGAATGCCAGTACTATCTTGATGGGATAAAGGTGGCGTCTGCCGATATTAAGATTGGTGATGCGGTCAAGTTGGTATCAGATGACAACGGGCAGGTTATTTTCGTCCGTGCGGTAAAATCAAAGCAGGTTCAGCAGGTCTATATATATGTTTCCGGGGAAATCCGTAGTCTGGAAAACAACGAGATCACGCTTAAGAACGTGAACGGTTATCGTAGTATATATACCCTGGACGATGCTGTGAAAGTGGTCATTGACGGTTCCAGTAAAAAATTGACTGATTTGGACGAAGAGGACCAGGTCAGGCTAAAACTTGACAGCCGGAACTATGTATTGAGCATTGAGGTGTTGGATTCCAGCGAGAGTGATCTTGAGGGTGAGATCTACAATTTAGACACTTCAGGTACTTACGGGATAACCATACGCAACGACGATGGGGAGAAGTACACCTATAAGGTGGTCGACGATGTCGATGTGTACGACGGCAACTCAGATCTCGACTTTGATGAACTGGAAACCGGGGATGAGGTCATGTTGGAGTTGGATAGTGATGGCTGGGTGGATGAAATCGAGCTGTTAGATTCCAGTGATAGTGAGCTTGAGGGTAAAATCTATAATTTAGATACTTCAGGTACTTACGGGATAACCATACGCAACGACGATGGGGAGAAGTACACCTATAAGGTGGTCGACGATGTCGATGTGTACGACGGCAACTCAGATCTCGACTTTGATGAACTGGAAACCGGCGACGAGGTCAGGTTGGAGTTGGATGACGATGGCTGGGCAGATGAAATTGAGTTCTTGGATAGTGACCAATCAACTGAGGAAGGTATAATATCCGGCCTCAAAAACGGGAGTAGCCCGCGCTTATGGCTTACAAACAGTGATGACGACGAGGAACGTTACGATATCTCCGATGATATCGAATGCACCAGAGATGGAGATTCAATTGACCTGGAGGACATTGTCATCGGCAGTGAAGCGGAGATAGAAATTGAAGATGATGAGGTTGTAACAATCGAAATCATCGATGACGAAGACATTACCATTGAAGGGGAAATCGTCGATGTGCGGGTTAGCAGCGAAAGAATCAAAATTGAGCAGGATAGCGGCAATCAATTTACTTACTACTTGAAAAGCGGAGCCAGCTTGAAAGATAGCGACGGTGACAGTATTGATCTTGAGGATGTCGAAGAAGGCTGGGATGTGGAACTGCGGCTGAGTAGCGGAAAAATCTACAGGCTGACCGAACAGTAAGGTATATTCCTAAATCAACCTAAACGTTAAAATCGTTAGTCAATCAGCAGGTCACTCTTTTGGAAGTGGCCTGCTGATATATTTTTTAAGCTGCATTTCCGACATTTTTCGGAGGATATTTTACTTTGCGGGAGAAATACTAGTTGGTGGTAAATTATACCCAAAGTGACGGCTGGTTGATTAAAGCCGGCAGGTCTGTGGGAGATGGAGGAGCAGGATATTATGAGCGAATTAACTCACCTGGATGAGCTTGGTCAGGCCAGGATGGTCGATGTGGGAGGCAAAAATGCCACTCACCGGGAAGCGATAGCTCGCGGCGAGGTCTCCATGCGCCCGGAGACACTCGAACTAATCATGGGGGGGAAGGTGCCCAAAGGAGAGGTCTTCAGTGTGGCCAGGATTGCCGGGATCATGGCTGCTAAAAAAACGTCGTCATTGATACCTCTTTGTCATCCACTGATGCTCAGCGGGGTCGACGTGTATTTTCGTCCCAATGTTAAACGGAGCACGGTCGAAATAGAGGCTAGCGTACGTTTGACCGGGCAGACGGGGGTGGAGATGGAAGCACTGACCGCAGTGAGCGTGGCTGCGCTGGCCATATATGATATGTGTAAGGCCGCCGACCGCGAGATGGTCATCGGGGCGGTCAGGTTAGTCCATAAAAGCGGCGGTAAAAGCGGTACCTTTGAACGTGAGGGTGAGGCTGACTGGAGCTAGCTTATATATTCTCGGGCCAGCTCAGGGGATACAATATGGCAACAAAATGCGGAGGTGAAAGAGTGTACAAAATTGGGATTATTACGGTTAGTGATAAAGGCTCCCGCGGCGAGCGGGTGGATGAGAGCGGCCCGGCCATCCGTGAAATGGTCGGAACACTGGGCAATGTCGTCAGCTATAAAATACTTCCGGACGATATTGACGCTCTAAAAGAGGCGATGGTAAATATGTCTGACCGTGAGCGGGTTGAGCTGATCCTGACTACCGGAGGCACGGGCCTAAGCCAGCGGGACAATACCCCCGAAGCCACCCTGGCCGTGATCGAACGTGAGGTGCCGGGCTTGCCCGAAGCGATGCGGCAGGAGAGTATGAAGAAAACCAACCGTGCCATGCTGACCAGGGCAGTCGCCGGGGTGCGCAAAAACACCCTGATTATCAACCTGCCCGGCAGCGTAAAAGGTGTACGCGAATGCCTGGAGGTCATCCTGCCGGTACTGCCTCATGCCTTGGATATATTGACCGGCCGCGGCGGTGAATGCGGCGTGGTTTAGGTTGGTGAAAGAAAATTTTGGGTTACCCTGTATAGAATGGTTATTACTGTGGGAAAATATTTCTAGGCAGGTAAAAAATAATATTTAAATTGGGGTAATAATGAGATAGAAGAAGGAATTAAAAGCAATAACCCGCTAAACACCCCTTTTTGCTCCAAGAGAGGAAAAATTATGCGGTAAATTTATTTGCTTTTGATTTTCTTATTCTATATTATATTTACTGTAGATGTTAGCACTCGCCTAAATAGAGTGCTAACAACAAAGTCAAGTAACCATAAGGAGGGGTATATGTTGATCAGACCATTAGGCGAACGGGTAGTTGTAAAAGCAACACCCACCGAGGAAAGGACCAAAAGCGGCATCGTCCTTCCGGACACCGCGAAAGAAAAACCCCAGGAGGGTGAAGTCATAGCGGTAGGTTCCGGCAGGCTTTTAGAAACTGGCCAAAGGGTTCCCATTGACCTGAAGGTCGGTGATAAGATCCTTTTTTCCAAGTATGCCGGCAACGAAGTGAAAATCAATGATGTTGAATATCTGATCATGCGTGAAGCCGACATCCTCGGCGTAATAGAGTAAGGATTATATAAGGAGGTAAAATACATTGGCTAAAGAGATTATCTTTCGGGAAGAAGCCAGGCGCGCTCTTGAAAAAGGCGTCAACGCTCTGGCTGATGCCGTAAAAATTACCCTTGGCCCCAAAGGCCGCAACGTGGTTCTTGATAAGAAGTTTGGTTCTCCGATGATCGTCAACGATGGGGTAACCATTGCGAGAGAAATCGAACTTTCCGATCCGTTTGAAAACATGGGCGCTCAGTTGGTGAAAGAAGTCGCCACCAAGACCAACGATGTGGCTGGAGACGGTACCACTACCGCTTGTGTTCTGGCACAGGCTATTGTGCACGAGGGTTTACGCAACGTAACAGCCGGCGCCAACCCAATGATCGTTAAGCGCGGTATTGAAAAGGCTGTTGAAAAAACCGTTGCTTCTATTAAAAACTCGGCTAAGCCTATTGAAAACAAGGCAGCAATTGCACAGGTAGCTACGATTTCCGCCAACGACGAAGTCATCGGCAATCTGATTGCCGATGCCATGGAAAAGGTCGGCAAAGACGGGGTTATTACTGTAGAGGAGTCCAAGGGAACCACTACCAACCTGGAAATCGTCGAGGGGATGAACTTCGACCGGGGCTACCTCTCCGCGTATATGGTTACCGATGCTGACAAAATGGAAGCCATCCTGGAGGACCCTTATATCCTGATTACGGATAAGAAAATCTCCGCAGTGGCTGACCTCCTGCCAGCTCTGGAAAAAATCGTCCAGGCGGGAAGACCTTCACTGATTATCGCAGAAGATATTGAAGGTGAAGCCCTGGCTACCCTGGTCCTGAACAAGCTGCGCGGCACCATCCAGTGCGTGGCGGTAAAGGCGCCTGGTTTTGGCGACAGGCGCAAGGCCATGTTGGAAGACATCGCTATCCTGACCGGTGGCACCGTCATTACCGAGGAACTGGGTCTCAAATTAGATAAGGCTACCATTGACCAACTGGGCCGGGCTTCCAAGGTCAGAATCAAGAAGGACGAGACCATCATTGTCGGCGGAGCCGGTAGCGCTGATGCAATCACCAAGCGGGTAAGCCAGATTAAAAGTCAAATTGAAGATTCCACCTCTGAGTTCGACAAGGAGAAGCTCCAGGAGCGCCTGGCCAAACTGGCCGGCGGCGTGGCGGTGGTTCAGGTTGGAGCTGCCACTGAAACCGAACTGAAAGACAAGAAACTGCGCATTGAAGACGCACTGAATGCCACTCGGGCTGCTGTAGAAGAGGGTATCGTGCCGGGCGGCGGTGTGGCTTATATAGCCGCAATAAAAGCACTTGATGGATTAACCACGGAAAACTTTGACGAAAAGACCGGTGTTGACATAATTCGCCGGGCCTTGGAAGAACCCCTACGCCAGATTGCCAGCAACGCTGGTCTGGAAGGTTCGGTCATCGTTGACAAAGTTAAGAACTCTGCAGCAGGTATTGGTTTTAATGCTCTGCTCGGAGAATTTGTGAATATGATCGACTCAGGCATCGTGGATCCAGCCAAGGTCGCACGGTCAGCAATCCAGAACGCGGCTAGCATTGCTGCTATGATCCTGACCACGGAAACCCTGATAGCCGACAAGCCGGAAAAGGATTCCATGGCCGGTATGGGCGGCATGGGTGGCATGGGTGGTGGCATGGGTGGCATGGGCGGCATGGGCGGCATGATGTAACACCACGAAAAGAGCACACTGGTATAAGAATACACAGCCCTTGCGGAATAAGCAGGGGCTGTGTTTTATGTTTATGCACATTAGATACGCGGTATCAGCTGTAGGTGTGTTTATTCATCAACTAAAATTTGTTATGATAGGTTCAGGTAGTCACACCCCACTGTATTTTTCGCCAGTGATAGAGGTAGACCGGGAGTGAGTATATATTTAGCTTATTGGAGGTGTTAGTCCTTGCGAACAACATTATTTTCAACACCACCTGGCTGGATCGCGGCAGCCTGGTCCAGGACCGGTCTACAAGCATTGGCGTTGCCGCAGCCAAGCCCTGAGGAAGCTATGGCAGCGCTGGCCGGTGAGCTTAATAAGTGTCTGTCCAACCTGCCTGAGCCCTCGATTCAGCAATCTCCGGCGATAGCCCTGGAAGAGGAACTGCACCGGTATTTTGCAGGTGAAAAAGTTGCATTTAGCACGATAGTAGACTTTACCGGGTACACCCCTTTTCAAAAGCTGGTCCTTGAGCTAGTTAGGTCTATACCTAATGGTGAGGTGCGTACCTACAGCCAGGTCTCACTGCAAGCCGGTTCGCCCAAAGGGGCCAGGGCGGTCGGTGGAGTGATGCGCGCCAACAGAACTCCTCTGGTAATCCCCTGCCACCGGGTACTGGCTATAGGTGGGAAATTGGGTGGGTTCAGCGGAGGGCTCGACATGAAAAAGTATCTGTTGAAACTCGAGGGGTACCTGCTTGCGGATCAGCCCTAAGCAAAGGTAAACACTGCACAGGGCATACTCATTGCCTACCGTCCCCATTGCCAACACTTTAAATGTGGAGATCCCACTTGTCGAAAATCCTCTATCTTGCTAATATATAAGCATAGTTTGCAGCAACCCTAAGTTTGGGACATATAGTTTAACCCACAAGTTGCTACTTGTGGGTTTTAAGATGAGGAAGTGTATCTATACGGCACACGATAGTGAATCGGCAGTCCGGGCGGCCCTGATTGCTAATGGGGTTATTGCGGCAATGAAATTGGTAGCGGCTGTTTTGAGCGGCAGCGCTTCCATGATGGCTGAGTTTAAACACTCGCTGGGAGACTGGGCCAATGGCTTTTTCTTGTTAATCGGGATTAAACAGGCCAAGCGCCCTGGGAATGAGCGGTACCAGTTCGGCCACGGCAAGAGGGTTTTCTTCTGGGGCTTTATCGCCAGCTTAGGAATGCTCTTTATCGGTGGAGCACTCTCAATTTACGGCGGTATAGTCAAGATTAACCACCCCGAACCCTTGGAACGTCTTAGTCTAAGTCTTGTGGTTATAGGTTTGAGTGTTCTCTTTGAGTGCTACTCATGCTTCATGGCCATCAAGGCCATCCTGGCTGAGACGGGGGAACAGGGGCAAGGCTTGGGGATGGTGGCCAAGGTAATCCCGTCATTAAAAAAAGCAACTCCTTCAACTCGTTTTATTTTCCTGGAGGACACAGCTGCGCTCTTGGGGCTTTTCATTGCCGGGACGGCAATCCTGCTGGCCCATTATACCGGAAACATCATATTTGACGGGGCTGCTTCCATCCTGATTGGTATTATATTATTCTTTATCGGTTTTGGAACCGCCAGAGAGAATGCCGCCGCTATCTTAGGCGAGTCGGCCGACCCCGGGTTGATCAATGACATTGGCAACCTGGTCATGAGCATCCAGGGTGTTGTTGACGTCCACAATGTCAGATCCATGTGTGTGGGGCCCAACAGCTACCTTCTGGAAATGGTGGTTGAGGCCAATGAATTGATCAAGCTCAATGAGTGCGATAGCATCAACTCTGCAATAACTAAGGCGATTAAGGATAAGTTCAGGGAGATTGCCTATACCCATATTGCGGTTATCTCCGACGATAAGAAACGGCAGTGGTGTGAACAATAGTTTAGGCTACGCCTGAGCTCAATCTTGAACCTGTGGGGCCACGTATAGATGTCGGAGCTGTTATAGTGGAGATATTGATCACGCTCGTATTTTCATTTACTTCCGTTATAAAGCCGAAGAGTTCCGCCAGAAATCTCAAACTAACGTACGAAGTGCCACGAACAATCTGAATTCCACTTGGTTCGTGTGCGATTGATCCGTTAACCAGGGCCGGTGAACCGTTTTCAGGAATTTGCACTCGTTTGTCCCGCAGCATGATATCCACGGTACGAGCCGAGCCGTTCCAGTTGGCGATGCCTCCGGCGGCAGTACAGACCGGGCGTATCGGAACCAGCAGGTTCTCCCCGTCGCTCAAGGTGGGTTGTGACTCGGGCAGGTTAATAGGCTTTCCATCTACTTGTATGGTCATTTGGTACCTGAATAACCGGCCACCCCAGGGATCAGCCGGGGACTGTAGCGATAGGACGCTATTTCCAGTGTCTTGAGAAAGCTCCGCTTCCAGGAAGCGCTCAAAAAAATAATCAGGGACAAAAGTCATATCTTCTAATAGGAAGGGAGCATCCTCTGTGGCGTACACACTGTTATTGACACTAACCTGCTGGCTGCCCAGGGCGAGTGTAACTTCCCTGTCAATATTCGCCAAACGCAAGGTATTGGAGGCTTCGTCCCAGAACAGGTGGTAGCCCAGTGCCTCTGCCGCCGGCCGTACCGGCAGCCAGGTTTTGCTCCCGTCTTGTATGGCGCCCAAGTGCGGCGCGAAATCAGGCTCGTTGCCGTTTACCTGTACCGTGCTGAATATCTTCCAACTGTTCAAATCTTCGCTGCTGCTGATGATGGCTACTTGAGCTCCAACGGGAACCCTATCGTACAGCCAGAGGATATCCTCGTTGTACATCCTGATACAGCCGGAAGAGGCGTGAGTACCAATGGAATAGGGATTGTTAGTGCCGTGTACCCCATAACTGGAACCACCGGTACCGAGCGCATTCAGTCCCAGCCAGCGAGGTCCCAGCGGGTTTTCGGGAATGCCGCCTGGAATAGTGGGCCCTCCATCGGGGTGCCGCCAGGAAGGGTAGAGCAACTTGACAACGACCTGCCAGTCACCTTCCGGGGTAAATTGGGGCAGACGACCTGTAGCCACAGGAAACACATCCACCAGGTAGCCATTCTCATAAAAGGCCAGCTGGTTGGTGCTCTTGTTTATTACCAACCGGCAGTCTGCCAGGGCTGACTGTTGGAACAACAGCAACATACCCAACATGAAAAACAACGACCTCGCAGCTAATCTGAAAATGGAAAACACCCCCTGGCCGTATTTCATTAAAAATACCTATGACCTTACGGGGGTTTCCAGAATAGAAATTATTGTGTAATCTTTTGCCACAGAATGATGATGATAGCTGGCTTGTCTGCCTGGCAGGTTAATAATCGGCTTTTACCAGGTAGGACAAGGCCTGGATTGACTTTTTAGCCTTGTTAAGGTAAAATAAATTTTGCATATCATGCCGATGTGGCTCAGGGGTAGAGCAGCTCACTCGTAATGAGCAGGTCGTCGGTTCGAATCCGACCATCGGCTCCAGAAAAAAAGTACCGCAAGTAATTTGCGGTACTTTTTTATGTGAATCTGCTATGATTTTGTCGGCGCTTTTATATGAAGTCGCTTAAATTATTTAGACATTCATGACCTAGTTTGATTTTATTAAATCTGGCGATTGTCAAGATGCTGTTAAGTAGAGCAGGGACCCGGCTGCCGCCTGGCCCCTGCTCTACTAGGACATTTTTTTGATACCATCTGCACCGGTTTTATTGGAATCCTTGGTTACGTAAGATTTGCAGCAGGTAGACATACAGGAACCGGCAGTGGAAGGGGTGAGCTGATTGGCTATGCTGGCGTCGATCTGATCTGGCTGGTTGTTGCCAAATTGGTCTGTCGCTACCAAGATCTCATTGGCGATGCAATTATTCCCCTGGCTCCAGTAATGACAGTCGTTGACAATGCAGTGAATGTGTTGGTTAATTTTAAATCACCCTTTCGTAGAATTATAATCCGATGATATTGTTTACCTGATAGAGAATTTTATGATGTCAAACAAAGGGATTATAAGGATACTATCAGGTTGCCACGGCCATAATATTGCAAAGGGGGCTGCGAGATGGGTATGTCACCGCGGGAAATGGAAGAAAAAGTGCTTTCCCGCAGGCGTAAAATCAGGGAAAGGTACTACTGGAGCGGCATGGAACTTCGGCCGAAGGATTCTTTTGGGGAGGAGCCGGGGGGTGGGACTGGCCGTAAGCTCTGGGGGCTGCTTCGCAAGTTGCCAAAGGTTATGAGGAGCCAGAATTAACGACATGTTGGGAAGGTTTATATGATGTTATTTAGTAATTAATTACAATATTTTTAAAATATTTCAATATATTTTCTTACTTGTGCAGGATTCTACATTGAGCACCTCGAAGTTACCGATATTAAGTCAAAGGAGTGGGGGAGCATGCACTGTTCCGAATTGCTTGAGGAAATTGAAGAACTGCGTTCGGAGATGTATAGCCTGTTCAGGTCAGATACTGTCAACTCCAAATTGTTGGACATCAGCCAACAGCTCGATGATTTGATTGTTCGATACTATCGCCGCGTTGCTTGAGCTAACGAGGCTTCAACATTTATAGCCACGCTCTTTTTACCTCCTACAACTTGAGCATTGATCTCCACAGGCTCAACCCTTCTCCTGTCTAGCTTTAACAATTGGAGCCTGTCTTTCTCATCCCTTGCTTTTTAAACCTCCGTTGGTATAATATAATTATCTTGCTTGGGCTTTTTAAAGTTCTGCTCTTCTTCCCGATACAGGTATGAGGGTTAGGATTTTGTAATGGTTTGACAGGCAAGAGAAACCGGGAAGGGAGTGTTTATAATGATGGAAGATAAACTACTTACCTGCAAGGACTGCGGCAAAAACTTTGTTTTCTCAGTGTCCGAACAGGAGTTTTTTGCCGGGAAAGGACTTGAGCATGCCCCGTCGCGCTGTCAGGAGTGCCGCCTGGCCAGAAAAAATAAAAAAAGCGAAGCCGGTTTCAGCAGGGGTGGCAACAGCCAGTATCAAAACAGATTCACCCGCGAGACTTTCGAAGCCATCTGCGCGGAGTGCGGCTGCACCACCGAGGTTCCCTTTAAGCCAAAAGAAGACCGGCCTGTATACTGTCGGCAATGCTATAATCAGAAAAGGCAGAGGTACTAGTGAATTTATGGGGAACTTCCCAGTGGGGTGTTGTACCAGTTGAAGGTAATTGTAAACATTGACGGGGGTAGCCGCGGCAATCCCGGGCCGGCTGCAACATGTGCCAAGGGAAGAAAACACTGCGGCTGACGCAGCGGTCAATAGGGAACTGGACAATTATCAGGAATGGTTGAAAAAAGGCCGGTGAATAGCAAATCGAATATACTACTATAAAAAGGAAATACAGGGTCTTTATTGAATAGTATTATTGAATATTTTACTCAAAATAAAAAAAGGGGGTGCCTTGTGGAGATTTTTAAGAAGGTCAGCGAAGGTGCAAGGTCAATTACTGAAGGCGCTAAAACCATTGGCAAAAAATCCGGCGATTTGGTCGAAACAACCAGGCTGAAAATGGAAATTTCCAAGCTGGAAAAAGAAATGGAAAACAACATCACTGCGCTGGGGAACTTGGTCTATATGCAGTATAAGGGCGATGAGGGCCTCAAAGAGGAAATAGACCGTCTCCTGCTAAGCACCAGAGCTTTGGAGTCTGATATTGATGAAATTAATGATCAAATCATAAAAATCAACCCGAAGCCGCCCGCCTGTGCCAACTGCCATGAAGAGCTGCCTCAAAATGTAAAATTCTGCCCCAACTGTGGAACAAAGGTTCCAGAAGTTGAAAAGCCTGCCGAATAAAAATATGGTTACAAATCTCAGATAACAACCCCTTAAGGGGGTTGTTTTTTTGGGAACGTAGTTATAGGTGTGGGCAGATTGCTAAATTTTGTTCATGGCCAAGCCGGTGTGACGGCGGGTATAATTGAAAAAGCGCCGAATCCCCGTATAGCGGAGAACGGGGGAACCAGATAAATGGGGTAAATCCAATTTTGCCGTGATACGTCTGGAATCCCGGAGGCTTAAGGAGGTACACATATGTCTAATGTTACCCGTGTAATCATGGGCTTTTTTATTTTAATAGGAGCTCTCGTTCTACCCACCGCAGCCTTTGCTGCCACCCACACCGTAGTCAAGGGGGAAAGCCTCTACATTATCGGCCAAAACTACGGAGTCTCTGTGAACGCCCTGGCTCAAGTCAATGGAATTAAAGATTCGTTAATTGAAATAGGACAGAAACTAAATATTCCAGAGAGCGGCCAGTCATACATAGTTCGGTCAGGAGACACGCTTTACCGGATTGGTTCGAAGGTTGGTGTGAACTACCAGGAAATCATGTCGGCCAACGGCCTGGAAAAAGACTATCTTTACCCGGGTATGGACTTGTATATACCTGTTTCCAATGGGAAGGGCAACGGTGCAGTCAGCAGGGGCGGTCTGCCGGCGAGGGCTACAGCCTGGGAAGTTGACCTGCTGGCCCGGTTGATTACCGCCGAGGCTGATGCTGAGCCATATGTTGGTAAGCTGGCAGTTGGAGCGGTTGTCTTGAACAGGACCAGGGACGCTAATTTCCCTAAATCAATATACGAAGTGATTTACCAATACGATAGGGGTACCTACCAGTTCGAGCCGGTGATGAACGGCTGGATCGAACGGTCGGCCACCCCCGATTCGATTCGAGCGGCCAAAGCTACTCTCAATGGTTGGGATCCTACCAATGGAGCAGTTTACTTCTTCGCAACTTACGTAACAAATCAATGGCTGTGGTCCAGGCCTTTGTGCGACATCATCGGAACTGTTGCTTTTACTTACTAAGCAAATCCCCTAATATAGATTAAACTGTTATGGGAACTACCTTGTACTTATCCAGGCTCCTTTAAATAAAGGCAGGAATTTGTGCCAGCCAGGAGAATATACTGGTTAAAGTACTTTACAGCAGACGGGGGAACAAGATGAGGATTGGCGTTGATATAGACGGTGTGCTGGCGGACAGCTTGCCCCTATGGGTCAAAGAGCTTAACAATTATTTTAAAAAAAACATGAGCCTGCAAGAAATACAACTGCAGGATATCAGCCGGACCTATGGAATTACCGGGGAAGAATTACTCGATTTTCTACATGACAGGGGCAGGTTTTTAATGACTTCGCCCCTACCTCTTGACGGGGCATCATATTATCTCAACCAGATTAAGAAGAGCCACGATGTATTTATTGTCTCCGCCAGGCATGAAAGATTCGGCGGGGAAACCAGGGATTGGTTGCACAAGAACAGCCTGCCCTACGACGAAATCCTGCTCCTGGGCAGCCATGATAAAAGAGAGGCCTGCCTTACCAACGACCTGAACGTGCTGATTGAGGATACGCTCAAAATCAGCGTTGAAGTGAGTGCGGCTGGAGTTCCTGTGCTTCTGATGGATGCTCCTTACAACCAGGGCGTCCTGCCTGGGCTGGTTTATCGTACCCATTCCTGGCAAGACATCTACCGGACTATTGCTGATGAACCGCATTGGTTTGATAAGACGGTATTGAAAGAGCTCAGGTTCTAAGCTAAGGTACGCATTCACTTGCACTACCGCCATTTATTTCCCGGCCGCCCTGTTGCGTGCCGGGTTTTTTGTGTTCTCAATAGCTGCCGCCCAATACACTACAGCTGAAAGGCAGTTTAATAGTTTCTTAATCTTTTTGTAAGGCTCAATTAACCTTTGTGATATATTTTAAATAGGTAGATTGCGTATGATCCTTATGGATTGGGCAAACATATACTTTGAATTGAAAGCAGGAGGTCATTATGAAATCGGTTGAAATAAAAGACGGAATCCACTGGGTTGGCGCGATTGACTGGGACTTGCGCTATTTTCATGGCTATGTCACGCCACGGGGTTCAACCTACAACGCTTACATCATTAAAGATGAGAAGACTGTGCTGGTCGATATGGTCAAGCATTATAAGGCTGAGGAGCTATTCGCCCGGGTAAAAGATGTAGTCGACCCTTCCCGCATCGATTATCTTGTGGTCAACCATATCGAGCCGGACCACTCCGGAAGTTTTCTAAAAGTGTTGGAGGCTATGCCCCAGCTCAAAATCGTGACCTCGCCAAAGGCTAAGAAAGGGCTTGAGCGCTACTACAAAAAGGAGTTGGATTGCGTCCTGGTCAACTCCGGCGACGAACTGAATATCGGAAAACGCACCTTAAAGTTCGTACATACGCCCATGATACACTGGCCTGACAACATGGTCACCTATATTCCCGAAGAGAAGCTGCTGTTGCCCAACGATGCCTTCGGCCAGCATATTGCCAGTGCCGAACGTTTTGACGATGAAATTGGTTGGGACATTGCCATCGAAGAAGCCGGCAGCTATTATGCTAACATTGTCTATCCCTACGGCGACCAGGTCAACAAGGCCCTCGACATTATCGGCCAGCTGCCGATTGAGATGATCGCTCCCAGCCACGGCTTGATCTGGCGCAGCTACATTCCTCAATTAATCACGGCTTACCGTCAGTGGGCCAACCACGAAGCGCCGCGTAAAGCACTGATTATTTATGACACCATGTGGGGTTCCACGCAGAAAATGGCGCTGTCCTTGCAGGATGGCCTGGAGAGCGCCGGTGTACCTGTCACGGTGCGTTCCTTGCAGACCAGCCACATCTCCCAGATCGTCCGGGACGTACTGCATTCCCGTGCGGTATTGATCGGCTCGCCCACGCTAAATAACGGTATGCTGCCTTCGGTAGGCGCGTTGCTGACCTATCTTAAAGGCTTAAGACCCAAGAAAAAACTGGGGTTTGCCTTTGGCTCTTACGGCTGGGGTGGCCAGGGGGCCAAGGAAGTAGCAGCGGCAATTAAGGAAATGGGCTGGGAAACGCCTCAAGAACTGATTAACCTTGTGTACAATCCGGATGAAAGCGAACTGGAAGCAGTGAGAGCAGCCGCCAAAAAGCTTGGGGCAATGATTTAATCTAGAGAGAAATTTAGAAAAGGAGCTATGCCAAATGAATGAAACAGCGCTTTTTAAATTAACCTATGGTGTACATGTGATCACCTCAAAAAAAGGTGACCGGCTAAACGGGCAGATTGCCAACACAGCCATTCAGATCACCAATGCTCCGATCACCATTTCCGTCAGCATCAATAAGAATAACCTGACCCACGAGTTTATCAAGGACAGCAAGTTATTTGCAGTCTCGATAGTCGCTCAGGACGCGCCTTTGTCCCTGATCGGTCAGTTTGGCTTTAAATCCGGCCGTGAAGTGAACAAGTTTGAAGGAGTCAATTATAAACTGACCCCAAACGGGGTCCCTTATGTAACGGATCATATCTTGTCCTACATTGAGTTGAAAGTGCTGCAAGAAGTCGACGCCGGCACCCACACCCTCTTTATCGGCGAGATTGTAGGCGCCGAGGTCTTAAAAGAAGGTACCCCGATGACCTATGCCTACTACCATGAAGTTAAAAAAGGGAGTGTTCCCAAAACCGCCCCTACTTATAACCCCAAAAAGGAACAAAAGCCCGTGTCGGATAAGTACGTCTGTGCCATCTGTGGCTACACCTACGACCCGGAACTCGGCGATCCCGATAGCGGCATCGCGCCGGGAACGGCCTTTGCCGACCTGCCGGAGGACTGGGTCTGCCCGGTCTGCGGTGCAAGCAAAGAGAATTTTGACAAGGCTTAAAAAAAAGTAAAGTAGATCATTGGCTTGGTGGGTGCGAATACGTTCGCACCCATATCAGCTTAAGAAATGCTGATCAAGTGGCGGCTTGTTCGCTAAGCGGGTGTCTAAAAACAAGTAAATGAAGGTGTTCATTTGATTAATAAAGAAGATCAACTGAAACAAGAAATAAAAGAATATGCTGCAGCTCATGGGGCAGATATTATAGGCTTTGCCGGGGTGGATAGGTGGCCGGAGTTCAACGAGATACCTGCAGACTTTTGGCCCACAGCCCTCTGGGATAAAACCAGGACGGTCATTGTGGTAGGCATGCAAATGCCCCTGCCCATTGTCGATACTACCCCTTCCAACATCCACCTGGAAACCTACGAAACCTCCAACCGCGAGTTGGATGGTCTGGCTTACAACTTAACCCGTTATTTAAATAAAAAAGGTCATGCCTCCATTTGTTTACCCAGGGATGGGTACAGGTCGCTGAAGAAGATTTTAGAAATACCCAATGCGCCTTTTTCCCACACCTTTGCCGCTAAATACGCGGGGCTTGGCACTGTCTCACGCAGCCACAACCTGTTGACCCCGGAATTTGGCTCCAGAGTGCGCCTGGTTTCGGTATTTACGGATGCGGTGATAAAGCCAGATTCTGTTTTACCGAAGGACTTGTGTATTCATTGCGGCGTCTGCGCGAAATGCTGCCCCAGCGGAGCACTGAAAGAGGTTTCCACTGCCAGCGACTACTATTATGATCTGGATGTTAAAGCGTGCGTCGAGATGCACCAGATCCTTACCAAAAAGAGGGCTTACCCCTGTGGGATCTGCACCAAGGTTTGCCCGGTTGGCAAAGACAGGGAGCTATATCAGGAGAAAGGCATGGGTAAAAAGTACCTGGCCGAGCAGGAAGCCCTGGAGAAAGATATCAATGACCCGGAGTATAAGACGTGGAACCATTTCAGGCGCCTGGGCAGTTGGGCGATTGAAGACGACAAGCTCTTTGAGCCTAAAAAGGACGGAAAGGAGTAGCTATGGAAGACTTGTTAAATTCCTTTTGCGAAGAAATCAAAGAACTGCTCAAGTCTGCCACACAACAGGAAGAAATATTTGTCCAAGGACGGCGCTTGCTTGCTGGTCTGGCCGGTAAACCGGTATTTTTGCGGGAGAGCTTGACCAAGCTGGCCACAGATGACGAATTTCTCCTGAGCCGCCGCAATCCGACAGATCCCAACGAGGTCACTTTGTTTAAGGATACGGACGGGCTCTTTTCCGTACGTTTGTATATTTGGGACCCAGACATCACCTACCCCGTACACAGTCACGGATCCTGGGGTATTGTCAGTACCCTAGCCGGGGCAGTGGAAGAGCGAAAATACGAGCGCCAGGATGATAAGAGCAGGCCCGGTTACGCCAGGCTCAGAGAGACCGGCCGGTCTGTGCTGAAGCCCGGGGAGACGACCACGGTGCTGCCCCTGGATCTGGGCATCCACAAGATGGATAGTATTATAAAGGAGCATTCCTCGGTAGGGGTACACCTTTATGGGAAGGCCGTACGGCAGGAGTATATGGAAAAGTTTGACCTGCATAAAGACTCAGTATACCGGGTCACGTTTCCCGGTATGAATGATCGGGTCTATGTGCTGAAGGCTCTGGGAGCAATCCAAGAAGACTGGTCTAATGACGTACTGGAGAAGGCTTGCGCTGACCGGCGTCCTTTAATCCGGTTCGAAGCCTTGCGGGCGCTGGCCCTTACCCAACAGGAAACTGCCATTGGGCTCATTGAGAAAGAAACAACGCAGCAGCACGGGATGGAAGAGGATTTTGCTGCCCTGTTGCGTTCTTTGAAATAACCGGAGTGTGGGTGACAAAAAGAGCTCTTTTGTATGAATTCAGGTCTCATCAAGAGGCCTATTTTTATTTATAAGCCAGTATTACCAAGCAAGGACACTGGTCGGGACCTTGAAAAAAAAAATCGTACGGGCAGGTATTCACTTTAATTTTGTAGAAAGAAGAAGTTTAATACAAATCCAGGTTCTTTAATAACTATATGTTAGGGGAGTACTAATGCCGCCCAAAAACACCACCAAGGAAAATAAGAAACCTGTTAAGTTGAAAGAAAAACAACAGAGCAATTTGGCATCCTGCTACTACATAGCTTTTTGGAGTCTCGCCACACTGCTTTTCTTCCCCCCGTACTTCAGGGGTCTGTTCTTCCCTTATGAACAGGAGCTGGCTTTAATATTTGCCGCGACCATTTTTTGGGTGGTCTGGCTATGGAAGTGGTCCAACCGGGATTATCAATTTCTTTCCAAGCCTATGGATTACGCGATGTTGGCCCTACCTGTGATTTACTTAGCATCTGCCTTTCAGGCTGTAAACTATGGCCTGGCTGTGAATGAACTGGTAAAAACGATGCTGTATTTCACGTTATACTGGCTGGTTTCAAGACTGGTCAGGAATAAAAATGAGATATCAACTGTTTTGCACGCGAGCTATCTTAGCGCGATCGGGGTGGCGTTGGCCGGTTTGATGACTGCCACCGGGATCATAGACATAAATGACGGTTTCTTAAACGGGAGAATATATTCCACCTTTCAATATCCCAATGCCCTGGCCAGCTTCCTGGGTGCCTTAACCTTCGTCGGACTTTACTTCTGGTCCAGGTATAGTACGGATGATAGTACCGGCAAGCACCCTGCGGCCTGGTGGGATCTCAGCAACCTCGGATCTTACTTATATGCAGCCGGCAACTTCATTATATTTGCAGTTTTTCTTGGCACTAAGTCCGATGGTGGAATGATGGTATTCGCGATTATGCTGGCCCTTTTTATCGTCGGTCTGCCCAAGAGTAGATGGCCTGTAAGCATTCATTTCCTATTATTTAGCATACCCGCGGGGATCACGATCTGGCAGTTTATACCCAATGCTACCGCAGGCAGGATGGGGCAGGCCTGGCTATGGGTACTGCTTGGCCTGGTCCTGACGCTGGCCGTCCAGTGGCTGTATAACTGCTGTGCAAGAAAGGGAATGTTGAGTTGGCTTGGCGCTAACAAGCGAATAGTAATAGTGGTAGCCCTGCTGGTAATAATCACCGGCAGCGTTGTGACAGGTGTATATATCAGCGGGCACAGTGAAAGCGTGCAAGCTTTAGTCCAGGATCGTAACGCGATTGAGCGTTTGGCTTTTTTCCAGGACGCCATGAAGATGTTCAATGAACGGCCTATCCTTGGTTGGGGTGGTGGCGGCTGGGAGGAGGCTTACCGGGCCTACCAGAGCTACCTGTATAACTCAAACCAGGTGCACGGGTATTTCTTTCAAGTCATGGTCGAAGTCGGCGCACTGGGGCTGCTCATAGTTCTGGGCATATGGATAACCTTTTTACATGCGGCGCACCGGGTTTATTACCGGAATAAGGGGGACTTGGAGACCCGCTTCCTGGTGTGGACGGTCACTATTGCCGCTATCACTATCGGGCTGCACTCCGTGATCGATTTTGACCTGTCTCTATCGGCCTTGACTTTAGTCCTTTGGACCATGTTTGGGATCACCAGGGCTCTGTATGGTGAGCAGGAAAATACAGAGACGGTGAAAAAAGTGAAGAAATACGAAGCCCCCAGGTATGGTTCTTTTGCTGCCGCTACCATTTTGTCAATCGTTATTATCAGCCTGGCCGGCTGTTTGGCTGCCGCTAATAATAGTTACAAGAGTGCACTGGCAAACCTGCAGCTGCAAAACTACAGTAAGGGCGTCGCCCTGCTGCAGGAAGCCCGATCCTATAACCCCTTGTCTGCAGATTATCATTCTGCCCTTGCCAGCATCTCGCAGCGTCAGGGTGAGATAGATGAGGCTATTGTCCAAACGCAAAGGGCGATGGAATTGGGTCAATACAGCCCTGCTC
>JAQVOH010000123.1 GCA_028702695.1 Desulfotomaculaceae bacterium | reverse complement strand
CTGCGAAAAACTTTGCGCTTACGGTGCTCTGAAAGTGGAAAAAGAGGCCGGCCCGTTGTATGACGAACACTGCATGGGTTGCGGCTGGTGCCAGGGACATTGCCCCAAAGATGCAGTCAACATGGTTCTGAAAGATACTGGTGAGCTTGTTTGGAACGGCAGAGGCTTACCAACCCAATGGTGTAAATAGATCAGCTAAAGAATAATTCCGTGTAAATGTTCTGCCAGGAAGAGGGCGACTTTTGAGTTGCCCTCTTATTTTTTATACCATCTTTGCCAATGTAAAATTACCAAAAGTTAATAGGTTAGGTACCGGGTCCCAATATAGGTTGGTGATTACTTATTACTTCACCAATATTTCATATCTATGGTTGTAAATTTAAGTTAGGTACCTGGTACCTAACTTATCCCAATATACAGCAAATGTTGATCGGCAAAACCTACCGGTCTTTTTATTTTAGGAGCGTTTCCCTATTGAAAATATTTCGCTTTAATGGACAATTTTTTGAGAATTAATTTCAGGCAGGCAGGAACTATATGCTTAAGGTTGAAAAGAACTTAACGCACAATAAATTAATTGTAGAAAAAGAGCGAGGATGAGAAATGAACAATATGAATCAATTGGACCAGCTCTGTATCAACACGATCCGCGTGCTGGCAGCGGAGGAGGTCGAAAAAGCCAAATCGGGCCACCCCGGCATGCCCATGGGATCCGCGTCTATGGCCTACGTGCTGTGGACCAAGTTTTTGCGTCATAACCCGACCAATCCCTCCTGGACGGACAGGGATCGTTTCGTCCTGTCGGCCGGGCATGGCTCGGCGCTGCTTTATGCCTTGCTGCATTTAACAGGTTATGATCTTTCTTTGGAGGATTTGATGGAGTTTCGCCAGTGGGGCAGCAGGACGCCTGGGCACCCCGAGTATGGACACACTCCAGGAGTCGAGGTAACTACCGGGCCTTTGGGCCAAGGCCTGTCCAACGCAGTCGGTATGGCCATGGCCGAGCGCTTTCTGGCTGCTCAATTCAACCGCCCTGGTTTTGATATTGTTGACCACTACACTTATGTGATTAACGGTGACGGTGATCTGATGGAGGGGGTCACCCACGAGGCGGCCTCGCTGGCTGGTCACCTCAAACTGGGACGCCTAATCTGCCTGTACGACGACAACCATATTTCTATCGAAGGAGACACCGAACTGGCCTTTACCGAGGACCGGGCCGGGCGCTTTGAGGCTTACGGCTGGCAAGTTTTGCGAGTAGAGGATGGGAACGATATCGCTGCTCTGGAGGCTGCCCTTGAAACGGCGCTAGCCGAGAAGGAGAAACCCTCGCTGGTCATGGTACGCAACCATATAGGGTTCGGCAGCCCCCACAAACAGGACAACCCAGCCGCGCACGGCGAGCCGCTAGGGTCCGAAGAATTAAGGTTAACCAAAGAAAACCTCGGCTGGATGGAGGCGACTCCCTTCCATATCCCCGACCAAGCCCTGGCCTATTTCCGCCAGGCTGTGCAGCAGGGCAAATTCCGCGAGGCCAAATGGCAGGGTCTTTTCGAATCCTACAGCAAGGCTTTCCCCGTACTGGCCCAGGAATGGCAGCAGTGGACAAGCGGCCGGTTACCGGACGATTGGGAAAACAGTATTCCTGTTTTTCATCCCAACGAAAAGGGGATTGCTACCCGGGCAGCCTCGGGCGAATTTATCAATGCAGTCTCAGGCAGCCTGCCCAACCTGCTGGGTGGCTCGGCCGACCTGGCGCCTTCCAATAAAACAAACATCAAAGGCGCCGGTGACTTTGCCGCCGGGCATTATCAGGGACGGAACCTTCATTTCGGTGTCCGCGAGCATGGCATGGGTTCGATTCTAAACGGGATGGCGCTGCACGGCGGTTTAATCCCCTATGGGGCGACTTTCCTAGTTTTTTCCGACTACATGCGCCCGCCTATCCGCCTGTCGGCCATGATGGGTTTGAAGGTCATTTATGTATTTACCCACGACAGCATCGGTGTGGGAGAGGATGGCCCCACCCACCAACCTGTTGAACACCTGGCCTCACTCAGGGTAATCCCCGGTCTGACAGTTATCCGTCCGGCTGACGCCAACGAAACAAATGAAGCTTGGCGCGCTGCTCTCACGGTAAAAGGGCCGGTGGCCCTGATTTTATCCCGCCAGAATCTGCCGGTATTGGACCGTCAGAAGTTTGCTGCGGCTGACGGGCTATCCCGTGGCGCCTATACACTCAACCAGGCAGGCATCAGCACCCCGGACGCCATTATCCTGGCCAGCGGTTCAGAAGTCCACCTGGCCTTGCGAGCGGCGGCAAAACTACAAGAAACCGGTGTTGTAGCCCGCGTGGTCAGTATGCCGAGTTGGGAATTATTTGAGCAGCAGCCGCAAGAGTACCGCCAGGCAGTTTTGCCGACACAAGTCAAAGCTCGGGTGGCAGTGGAGGCCGGCAGCAGCCAGGGGTGGTGGCGTTATACCGGTGATAGTGGTGAAATTATCAGCATCGACCATTTCGGGGCATCGTCCCCCGCCAACGTGCTTTTTGATAAATTCGGGTTTACCGTGGATAATATCGTAGAGAAGACCTTAAAGGTAGTGCAGTCAAGTAAAAATGCTGTTTGAAATGATGGCTCCTTTTTATGACAAGTTTATGCATAAAGTGGCCTTCGACCATTCCGGCGCCATCCCGGAGTGGTTGGCGCCTCTGGAGGGCAGGGAGGTGCTGGATCTGGGCGGGGGCACCGGGATTAACGCTGTGGGTCTGGCCGGAGCCGGGGCTAAAGTGACGCTGGTCGACTCTTCCCGGGCCATGTTGCATCGTGCCGAGCAGAAGGGCGTTCCAGCCTTGTTGGTGCAGGCCGATGCGGCTAACTTGCCGTTCTCGGACGAAGCCTTTGATATTGTGCTGGTATCAGACGCCTGGCACCATTTCCGGAACCAGGACGCGGTTGCATGTGAAACAGCCAGAGTGCTGCGGCGCGGCGGCCGTTTTTATATCATAGATTTTGACCCCGCCAGGCTCCAAACAAAAATAATCGCCTTTGTAGAAAGGCTGTTTGCCGAGCCTGCAACTTTTACCAGGCCGGATGATCTGGTTGAAAAGCTGCTAGCTCTGGGCATTATGGGGTCCTGCCGGTTTCTCGATAACTATCAATATCTTTACGAAGGTGTAAAACCGTAACAAGGGTAGTTGTCTTGGGTGTGCATATTCCTGAAGACAGTGAGGCAGAAAATATGTTTCTATTTATGCAAAAAAATGATGATTTTTTTATAAAGCTATTGACTTTGACTATCTTTGACGTATAATATTACCAGAAGCAGGTTCTAGCCCCGAACATATTTTTACAGGTTCTGCGGTAATATTTATAATGCAATCTTAAGGAGGTTAAAGCTATGAGTAAAACAGTCGGCATCGATCTGGGTACCACCAACTCGGTCATAGCGGTGATGGAAGGCGGTAAGCCTACTGTTATCGTCAACACCGAGGGCGCTCGCACCACACCTTCCGTGGTTGCATTCAAAGAAGATGGAGAGAGGCTGGCCGGCCAGGTGGCCAGGCGTCAGTCAGTTCTGAATCCCGAAAATACATTGTATTCAATTAAGCGATTTATCGGCCGCCGTTACAGCGAGGTGGCTGAAGAGCTCAAACTGGTGCCCTACAAAGTAGCACCCGGACCGAGCGACGCAGTTCGCTTTGATATTAGAGGCAAACTGACGGCGCCGGAAGAAATAGCGGCACTGATCCTACGCAAGCTGGTAGATGACGCTTCCAAGTACCTTGGAGAAAAGGTAACAGACGCAGTGATCACCGTTCCGGCCTACTTTAATGACGCTCAGCGCAGCGCCACCAAGGACGCCGGTAAAATTGCCGGGCTGAACGTACTGCGCATCATCAATGAACCGACGGCGGCAGCCCTGGCTTACGGTCTGGACAAAAAGGCCAATGAGACAATCCTGGTGTTCGACCTGGGTGGAGGAACTTTCGACGTATCAGTTTTGGAAGTCGGCGATGGAATTTTTGAGGTAAAATCCACCAACGGTGACACACACCTGGGTGGTGATAATTTTGACAAGGCGGTTGTGGATTGGATTGCCGTTGAGTTTAAGAGAGATAACGGGATTGACTTGCGCCAGGATAAACAGGCCTTGCAGAGGCTGACTGAGGCTGCTGAAAAGGCCAAGATGGAGCTTTCCACGACCATGGAAACCCAGATTAACCTGCCATTTATCACAGCCGACGCCAACGGGCCGAAACACCTCGAGATGAAGCTGACCAGGGCCAAGTTTGATGACCTCACCCAGCACCTGGTTGAGCGCTGTCGAGGTCCGGTACTGGCAGCCCTCTCAGATGCCAAACTGACCGAAAAGGACATCGAGGAGGTAATCCTGGTGGGAGGTTCCACCCGCATTCCGGCGGTGCAGAAACTAGTACGCAGCCTGACGGGAGGGAAGGACCCGCACCAGGGGGTTAACCCCGACGAGGTGGTGGCTATCGGGGCCGCCATCCAGGGTGGTGTCCTGGCCGGAGAAGTAAAAGACGTCCTATTACTTGATGTTACACCCCTTTCTCTGGGTTTGGAGACCATGGGGGGGGTGAATTCCAAAATTATTGATCGCAATACCACCATTCCGGTGCGGCGCAGTCAGGTATTCTCGACCGCCGAGGACAATCAGCCTGCTGTTGACATCAATGTACTGCAGGGAGAGCGGGAAATGGCACGTGATAATCGCTCCCTGGGGCAGTTTAAGCTGGATGGCATTCCTATGGCTACCAGGGGCGTACCGCAGATTGAGGTAACTTTCGATATTGACGCCAATGGCATTTTAAAAGTGAGCGCCCGGGATAAGGGTACGGGCAAGGAGCAGACTATCACTATCAGCGGTTCCACCAGTCTGGACAAAGGGGAAATCGACCGTATGGTGCGCGAGGCAGAAGTCCATGCTGCCGAGGACAAACAGCGCAAGGAGGAAATTGAGGCCCGTAACGAGGCCGACTCCCTGGTTTACCAGGTGGAACGGCAGCTTAAAGACCTCGGCGAAAAGGTTCCTGTGCACGAGAAAGCGCGTATTGAACAGCTCTTGACTGATTTAAAAGCTGCGATCAAGGAAAACGCGCCCATAGAGCGGGTCCGCACCGTCAAGGAAGAACTGCAGCAGGCTGCCTACGCGGTATCCCAGTCCGCCTACCAGCAGGGCGCCGGGACAACCGGACCTGAGCCGGCCAGCAGCCCCGGCAATAGCAACGGGGACGATGCAATCGACGCCGAGTTTGAAGAGAAGTGAACTTAACCGAACCGACATCAAATACCAGCACAGAGAATGTGTCCTGACCTACTACTTATGCCCTATGCCTGACTGGCAGCCGGCCCGGCTGCAGTCAGGTCCAGGTCTACCGCTTTGCCAGGAATTGCTGTGACACCATGGTCAGGGTTGTGAAAGGACGGTGAAAGCTGAGTGAGCGTTTCTTTCCAGGACTATTACGAAATATTAGGCGTCAGCCGTACGGCTGCGGATAAGGAGATTAAGTCTGCCTACCGCAAGCTTGCCCGCAAATGGCACCCCGACCTGCATACCGGCAAGGACAAGGATGCTGCAGAGGAAAAAATCAAGAAGATTAACGAGGCCTATGAGGTCCTGAGCGATAAAGAAAAACGGGAAAAATACGACCGCCTGGGGGCTAATTGGCGGGCAGGCGATGATTTTCAGCCACCTCCAGACACAGAGGGCTTCCATTTCTACACTGGGGGCGATGCCGGCGCGAGTGGTTTCAGCGACTTTTTTGAGACCATCTTCGGCGGCGGTTTTGGCCGCAGTACCAGAACAGCCAGGCGCGGTCCGGTCCAAGGACAGGATGTGGAAAGCGAGCTTGAACTCACCCTTGAGGAAGCCTATCGGGGCGGACAAAAATCGCTGCAGTTGTCCGCGCGGGAATTGTGTCAGGCCTGCGGCGGTCAGGGGCGTGACGATCGGTCTTTCTGTCCCCGTTGCGGTGGGACAGGAGTGATCTCAAACACCAAAACCCTAGCTGTGAAGATCCCGGCAGGCGTTGCCGATGGCAGTCGGATTCGTCTGAAAGGCCAGGGTGGGGAAGGCCTGAATGGGGGAGGCAGGGGAGACCTTTACCTGAAGGTGCGCATCCTCCCACACCCACTCTACAAGGTCCAAGGAAATGACCTGGAGACCGGCGTTACGCTGTGGCCCGAACAGGCGGCGCTTGGAGCTCAGGTTTCGGTACCTACCCTGGACGGCCCCGTACTGATGAAAGTGCCTGCGGGCGCCCGCGCCGGCAAGCGGCTGCGGCTGCGGGGTAAAGGTTTGCCGCATAAAGGCGGCCGGGGCGACGAGTATGTAATTATTAAAATAGATATCCCTGAGCAACTGACGGCAGAGGAAGAAAAGCTGTACCAGCAACTGGCCGCGTTGCGGAAAGGGGTGTAGAGCTGTGAAGAAATATTATCTCCA
>JAQVOH010000122.1:5000-6506 GCA_028702695.1 Desulfotomaculaceae bacterium | reverse complement strand
GTCATTTTTCCGATCACTTGTCTCAGCCCCTCCCTTTGGACGGGTTTCTCCCCAGCTTTCTCTATTGGCTTAGTTAACCTGACATTCATTTCTAATCAACTCCATTGTCAACGTTATCGGATAAATTTACACACTTACCAGTGCAAGATCAGAGCCACGCTGTATGTGACCAGGATAGAAACGACCAGACAGATGAGCGAGAGACCAAATCGCAGCCAGCTACTGCTACTGTTGCGGCTGACAACATGTCCAGCAACCGGCAACAACATGCCCAATATCGCAGCAAGAATAATGGCTTTAAATATAACCCTCACCCCCTTTCATGATGCCAGAATTTTTTGCACTGCGGTAAGGATTGAACTTTTTTAGTATAAGCTGGAATAAAGTGATAAGCGTTAAAATTTTTTTACATTTGCGCAAGGATACCAATTAGCATTATAATACTATTAAACATACTATGATATAAATATATCGCCCTATATTATAACTATAATCCCAGAGGTAGCAAAATGTTTCTTACACACATCAATGTTGACACCAACCTGCGCTGTACTGTTGAATGTGGCACGCCTCAGTTTCCCATGCAGGTATTTCCAATTTACTTTTCCAAATTTATAACCGGCACTCTGAACTGGCATTGGCATCCTGAGCTTGAATTCTCTGTCGCTCTGACCGGGAATGTAAGATTTTACGTCAATGACTCATCTGTACTGCTCCAAAAAGGAGAGGGCGTATTCGTAAATTCAAATAGTTTGCACATGGCAGAACCGGCTGATAACTGCAAGGATGCAATAATATTAGCTATCGTATTTGCGCCTGAGTTCATCATGAATACCGCAAGCACAATTTATCGTGACTATGTAGCACCGATTATTGAAAACAAGGCTCTTCCCGGAGTCAAATTTTCTCGTGGCACGACCTGGCAGGAACGCATACTTGATAAGCTTAATGAACTGTATTCACTGGAATACAACCCCTGCTTTGGATATGAGCTTCAATATCACAACCTGATATGCACTGCATGGTTTGAACTGGTTACCAATCTGCGGGAAGTCATTCTGTCAGCTTCCGTATATACGGAAAACCCGCTGAACGAGCAGCGGGCAAAGTTGATGATGTCCTATATACACGAGCATTTTTCGGAAAGTATAACGATTGATGAAATTGCTGCTTCTGCAAATATCAGCCGCAGTGAATGCTTCCGCTGTTTTAGAAAGCTGATTAACAAAAAGCCCTTTGAATACCTCAACGAGTATCGTCTGGAGCGGGCTTTGAAAATGCTTATAAATACGGACAAAACGATTACTGAGATTTCCTGTGTCTGCGGCTACAAGCATTCAAGCTATTTCGGGAAGCTGTTCAGAGCGAAAGTAGGCTATTCTCCGCGAAGTTACCGAAAACTGTATAGCAAAACAAAAACCAAATCATCAAGGTAACCAAACACTGGGACAAAATCATTGCCTCATAATTGGATTTATGAAAGGGCACACACCTAATGGGGATGAG
>JAQVOH010000122.1:0-4900 GCA_028702695.1 Desulfotomaculaceae bacterium | reverse complement strand
ACAACGTCATCACTAAACATGCAAGCACTCCCATGCAAAGCATCTTTTTATAGCCAATCCGTGTGATCCATTTTCCGGCGAACAGACGCGCGATAAGTGCGCCAATGATGAATATACTGGCGGAAAGGCCCGCTTCACTTGGCGACGAGTCATATTTCTTCATTGCGAATTCAGAAATAATGATCATTAATAAGTAAAAGTTTAAAGCGGTTAAAAAGTTTACCAGAGCAATGATGATATACTCTTTAGTCCATAATTTTGATCTTTCCAATTTATGCTACCTCTTTATGCGTTTCCTTTTATAGGAAAAATGGACCTTATCGTTACTCAGAAATCATCAGAAAGTATGGCAATATTGGGCCTAGAAAGTCCAACTGAGCCTAGTATATCAATCACTTCATTTGAAGAAATGGATTTAGAAATCAACTGGTTTAATTCACTGTGTTTTTGAGAAGATAAGACAAAGGTGTTTGCTCCTGCTTGATTTTTAAACCCGTCGAATTCGACCAGTTTAAAATCCTGGTTGTTCAGCTGCCCTAATAATCCTTCGGCAAGTCCTTCTGGGGCATCCAACGGGAACGGTGTCTCGTTGCCATTTTACTATTATTACTATTACTAAAACTCACACCCCACCGCCCCCATTCTCCCTCCGGCTTTTATGTAAAAATGGAAAACGAGGCGGTCTGGCTGTCACAAACAGATATGGCCAGTCTGTTTCAAACGAGCAGACTGCACCAATCGCAAAGTACAACATACAAGCACTGAAATTTCCCATATCAAAACCACTTATTTTGTATCGGCAAGGTTGTTCACCCCTACCAGTACGTCCTTCTGCAAAATATGTTGCATTTTTTCAGGTTCTTCAAATAATGGACTGTGGGCAGATTGTTCAAAGGTGTAAAATCCTTTCAAGGGCGCCTGTAGCTTCTCAAAATAGTCCTTTGCCAAAGCGTAGCTACATGTGTAATCGTATATGCCATGAAAAAAATAGACAGGAATATCAAGTTTCGGAACCTTAGCGGTTAAGTCCGTTGCAATCATCTGATTCCACATGTTGGTGGAGTAGGCAGACCATTTGCCGCGCCATATATTTGCCTTTTCACTTAATGTGTACTCTGGAAATTTCCATGACGGCAAAAAGATACCACTGACTACCGATTTCATATTGTGCGTCGTACCAATGCCGAGCTTGTGCATCGCTTCATCACGCAAGGAAAGGTATGAATTTGGCACGGTGTCTATCTCAGTAATAGGAAACTTCTCAAGCCTTTGCACCATTCTTTTATCCCCGGCTATCGTATACTGTTCCATCATATATTTGTATGCTAATTTTTCCGATTCAAGCGGTCGCGATATCTGAGCCATGCCGATGTAGGCGTTGTACATCTCCGGTGCCCGTGCCGCCGCCTGGATTCCAATAAAGGATCCCCACGAATGTGCCATGAGATAAATCTTTTCCTGACCAAAGCGCTTGCGGAGGTAATTTGTTACCTCCAGTGTGTCAGATATCAATTGCTCCTCCGTAAGGGTCTCGGACGGAATGTCAGAACTGTAGGAAAGTCCAGCGCCGCGTTGCTCCCAGTAACAGACGGTAAAATAGTCCTCAAGGCCGGTAGGGTAACTCTGGGTTAGGAAGTACTCAGGCATGCCAGGTCGCAACCCGCCAGAAAGTGCGTTTCCTTGAGGACAAAGCGCACTTTCTTTATCTGATGATTTCCGGTGTGGCAATGGGTACCAGCTGGATGTTCCTTTACGGTACTTATTCATTAGTTTGCAGACCTTTATTCCTAGCCCTCAAGTTATTTAAGACTTCTTCTGCCCAGCGAATTTTCGCTTCAACGTCATAAAAGCCCCTCTTTAGAACCATCTCCCAATAAAACTCTTCATTCTCCTGGCCAAACATCCTAACGTAACTCTGGATTTCACCCTCTACCCCCTGCAACATGTGGTATTCTTTTTTGTATTCTTCCAGTTTTCTTTGTATTTGCAGGTAAATTGCGTCACTATCCATATGTGATGAAAAAAGCAGCCAAACCATGAATTCATTGCGCATGTTTTCATCCACGTGCCCCTCTGCTAGCCACTTGCGAAGATGTGAGATGCCGCTTTCTGTAATACGGTATTCGCGGCGGCGTGAAAACCTGATCAAAGTCGTCTCAGAGATAGCTAGGATTCAATGTGATGACGGACTTTTTTTTGGCTTGAGCTTCTCAACAAAAAAAGCCCACAAGGGGGCTTAACTTTAAAAGAATTGGCAGATGCCTGTGAAGTCACGACGAGGAGTATACTACGCTATCTACAATATTTTTGGTTATCGCTCTTCTGCTCTTTTTTCCATTCTTGGCTTTTTTGAATTATTTTCTTACCTTACTTTTAAACTTTTTATATCCTTCTTGAAAACGAGGTTCATCATGTATATATGTCAATGCTTTTAGATATGCTGCCTCTACATCGCTATAAGGAGCTTTTAGCCAATCAAGGGTACGAGCTAAGTCGAACCAGCACCATGCTTCACGTACAGGATCTGCAGAAAGTTGAATTGCTCGCCGCAGCATTTCGACAGCTTCCCTGTTAAGCCTTTTCTTCGTGTCAATGTCAGATCTTTTCCATAAAGAACTTGCTAACTTCATTTTAGTTTGGGCAAATTCATGAACAATTTTGGGATCATCTGGATTTATTGAGTATGCTTCTGAAAATAGATGGTGCGCTCCAGAATAATCATTTGCTTTTTTCATAAGGATGGCTGCTTCCACTGTATCATTTATTGTCCGAGACAGTGGTATACGTCCCAACACTTCATTTGCCTCTTTAACTCGAGCATTATCTATTAGTAGCCGCGCCATTGTAAGATATGGATGAGAAGACTCACTCTTTACTAATTGCTCTTCAAATTTCTTAAAAGTTTTATGGGCCAAATCGCTATTTCCGCTACCAAATGAATACTCTATAAGCTGACTTGTCAATGCGCCAGAAGAAGGCTGGTGCACAAAAGCTCGTTCTAAATGATTTACAGCATTAACCTTCTCGCCAACAGCCCATAAGTGAGCAGCCTCTCTTAATGCATGTAATACCTGGTACCGAGGATGTACAGGTAAAATAACACGGAAATAAGTTCGATGTTCATCGAAGTCAAATTGAGCTGCTGGCGAACCATTCTCGCGCATTTTCCGCTGAATTTTTGGAATCCCTGTACCCCTTGCTTCTGCAAGACGTAATTCTTTTAAAAATTCTCCTATTCGTCGATTACGAGCAGGTACTTGAGGGATATTTTGACCAAGTTCAAAATGTTCATTTTGTAGACCGGCAACTGGACCGGGGTAACTGGTAATTTCCATACGATCAGGGTATAAATAGACCTTTACAGGCTCAGGCGGACCATCATAACCACGGTGGTATAATGCATTTACGATAGCCTCTTCCATTGCCTCATACGGATAAGGAACTGTCCTTTCAATTTCAGCCTGTCCCCGAATTTTTTGAATTAGAGTCCCTCCCAAGCTATCTAAATACTCCAATGTATTCCTAATTTGTTGCGGTAACGGTCCACGAAATATTCTTTCCTCAATAAGGTCTCCACCAGCGTCATCACCAAACTGAACTACTTCAATACGAGCTCCAGAAAAAAAATGATCAGGGTCTTCATTAAAGAACAATAGACCAACGTTTCTGGGAACTTCATGGGCATTTATGGGAGCCACTATGCGCAGTTTCTTATATAGTTCCCGGTCGTCAAATCTTGCCCCATCTGTCACTAAATCACTTCTAATGTCATGAAGATATCGCTTAACCAAGATAGGGGACAAATCCTCAACTTTTGCTGCTAAATTTCGCCGATCGTCGAAAGGAGTTTTTGCGGCTAATTCCAGAAGTTGCGTTAAAAGCTCCCCTTTAGCCTCAACTGTTTCAGGACCTTGACGGACATAGTATTCATATTTAGTTCCTTTTTGATTGACATCAACTGGCGCCTGATGTGGGCGATTATCACTTCCAGGAACCATGATAATTAAAATAGGTTTTTCTTGATAATAGACAGGGAAAAGTATGGGCTGATATTCTGGCTTTATATGCTTACAATTACCTCTTATCTCTTTTTGAATGGACTCTAAATTAAAGCCTTCTAATCCGCGAGGTGGCAAAATAGGCAGACCTTGGTTATCTTCTATGCCTAATACTATGTAACCACCGTTTAAATTAAGAAGATCGTTAGCAAAAGCACATACAGTACGAATTACTGCCGCTTTTATAGGTTTATCCCAAGTTGCTTTAAAATCAACCCTATTATTCTCAAAAACACGTAGATTGATTAAATCATCTAAATTAAACGGTAGACCGTTATTCATTGGTAGATCTGTCAACTGAATTCACCTCAAAAAGATAATTTTCATTAACTTCTTTCTCAGCTTTTCCCTAGAGTTGCAAGCTCCTCTATACCAGCAGTATAGTTTCTCGCTAGAATATCAAGCGATACATTACACGCCCGAGCGATACGAATAAACGTGTCTACACTAGGTTTAATTCGGCACAACTCTATCCCTGAAATAGTATTCACAGAGACACCGACAATTTTCGCCAACTCGCTTTGGTTAAGTCCTGCAGATTTTCGTGCCCACTTAATGTTCTCCGCTAACATACTATTACCCCTTTTACACTATCAGTGTAATTATCTTAGCACAAAAAACATGTTCAAAGCAACATAGAACAACGTCTAAACCTGTATAGATACCGCATTAAAACCCATTATTTCTATATACACTGAAAGTGTATGTTAAAGCTCCGCTGTCGTCCGTCGCCGATACTACCAGTAGCACAGGTAAGCACAGGGGGACGGTTCTCTGGTAAGCACAGGGGGACGGTTCTCTTGTGCTTATCTATTTAAAAGCACAGTAATAGCACAGGAGAA
>JAQVOH010000121.1 GCA_028702695.1 Desulfotomaculaceae bacterium | reverse complement strand
ATAATATGCATAGTTGTTCGCTGGGTGTTTTGCTAAATTGAACCAAAAAAAAGTAGGAGGGGGTCGTAACCAGATGTTAAAGAGCAAGTTCCCAAAATGGTTCGGAGCGATGCTGTTCCTGGCCTTATTTGTTTTTTCAGGGACAGTACTTAATGTTAATAGTGCATACGGGTGAGAATCAACAACGACACCGGTGGTGGAAACAAATGATGTGACGGAACTGACAACCAATGCTGCCACTATGAATGGCCGCATGACGAAATGCTACGGAGAAATAAAAGAGTACGGTTTTTACTATGGTGTAGATATGAGGGCAACCCAGAAAGTTGTAGTGGGTGTAAATGAATATGTAGAAAAAGCCTTCAGCGAGAGTATTACCAACCTGTCGCCAGGCAAGTACTACTATAGGGCGTTTGCAACAAACGCTACAGCTACCGGTTATGGCCCCTGGAAGGGATTTATGATTGGTGAGCAGGGAGATAACGATGTTATCACTGTGAACCTGGATGGTCAAGCCCTGACCTTTGATGTTCAGCCTATAATTGTTAATGACCGCACCCTGGTGCCGCTGCGCGCTATCTTTGAGGCGCTGGGCACCGAGGTCCAGTGGTACGAAGAAACCCAAACAGTGAAAGCAATAAAGGCTGACACGGAAGTCACGCTGGTGATTGATGGAGAGGCCTATATAAACGGTGAATTAGCCACGCTGGATGTGCCGGCCAGGATTGTTAACGACAGGACCCTGGTTCCTCTCAGGTTTGTATCGGAAGCCATGGACTGCCAGGTCGATTGGATTGATACCACCCAGACAGTGCTGATTAACAGCAATCCTCTATAGCAATCAGGAATATTTGCAGTGTAAAGAAGGCTCGCCGGTTATGGCGGGCCTTTAAAATATGGGGAGCAAAACGGGGGTTTTGTTTACTTCAAATGGGGTTCGACCATACTAATGAATTGTTCTAGGGAACGAGCTCCCACCACCGCTGACCTTCCCCTCTGGCAAAGTCAGCATAAAAACCATTTACGCATTAAAACACCTGCTTTGGAATTTGGGTTTTTCTTGTAGCTACAGGCTTTTACCTGGAACTATTCCTTTGATTTGTATTGGATAATAAGTTTCATTCTGGTATTCCAGACACTTTCGCTCAGGTCGACGGGGTAAACCTCCGGATTGAGCTTGCGCAGGTACTCCGGCCAGAAGAGGGACAGTTGGTTTTTGTGGTGGCTTTTGATCTTTTCCAGGGAGGGCGGGTCAAAAACCATCTCCCCGTTAAAGAATATAGGTTCAAGCAGTTCGACCGCCTCGAAGCCGTTTACATATTTATAGCGCCAGGTGTGTACGGGGTCAAACATTTTGATGCGGTTAAGTCCCCGCACGTCCTCATCCACCATGGTGATGTAATCCCCCTCAGACTTGCCTTTATCCTTCTTAATAATCCTGTACACAGTCTTATAACCGGGTGTGGTAATCTTTTCGGGGTTGCTCGAAATTTTGATGGCCGGAACATAAACCCCGTTTTCTTCCTTGGCGACCAGCTTGTAAATGCCGGTTAGTGCCGGGTCGTCCGCGCAGGTAATCAGCCTGGTGCCAACCCCCCAGCTGTCTATTTTGGCTCCCTGGGCTTTTAAATCAAATATTTTATTTTCGTCCAGCTCGTTGGACGCAACGATCTGGACGTAATTCAGGCCGGCCTCGTCCAGCATCCTGCGGCATTCTATGGAAAGGAAAGCCAGGTCCCCGCTGTCGAGCCGGATCCCTTTCATCTTCTTGCCCATTGTCTCCATGTGCCTGGCTGTTTTAATGGCGTTGGGCAGACCTGATTTCAGGGTATCATAGGTATCCACAAGCAGGATAACGTTATCGGGCAAAGCTTTGGCGTAGTTGTTAAAGGCCTCTGCCTCGGTGTCGTGTGCCTGGACCAAGGCGTGGGCGTGAGTGCCCTTGCTGGGGATACCGAACATCTTCCCGGCCATGAGGTTGGAGGTGGAATCAAAACCGCCGATATAGGCGGCCCGGGTCCCCCAGATAGCGGCGTCGGCTTCCTGTGCCCGCCTGCTGCCAAACTCCATCAGGACATCGTTGGGTGCTACCTGTCTGATCCTGGCGGCTTTGGTTGCAACCAAAGTCTGGAAATTAATGAAATTCAGGATGGCGGTCTCGACCAGCTGGGCTTCAAAAATCCTAGCTACTATCTGTACCAGCGGTTCGTTTGGGAAGACCAGCGTGCCCTCCCTGACTGCTTTCAAATTACCGCTGAACCTGAATTTTCTCAGCTCATCGAAGAAGCCGGGATCGTAATTTTCCTCCTGCTCGGCCAGATAGGTAATATCCTCTTCAGTGAATTTGAGATTGTTGATGTAGCTTATAATCCTTTCCAGTCCTGCGAAAACCGCAAAGCCGTTGCCAAATGGCAACTTTCTGAAAAACACTTCAAAGACACACTTTTTGTTCTCCATACCATTTTTCCAGTAAGCGTACATCATATTGACCTGGTACTTATCTGTGTGAAGAGACATGTTGTCGCACTGCAAGTTTCCTTCCCCCTTTACATTCATCAAAAATCTGCAGTCGCCGGTTCAACCTTCAACGGATTGGTAGAGTTTTACGCCGCTCTCCTGCATAAAGTATAGCGCCATCATGTGTGTCAGATCACCGTTGTGAGGTTCCAAGTCATAGGTATCCACAGCGTCCACAGGGACAGCCACCAATCTACGCTGGTTTTTACGGTTGAAATCTGCTTTCAGTGAGGTGGCGAACTGCTGTATGCAGATGTCAGTGCAGTCGCCGGCAATTATAAAGTTTTCTACATGCCGATTCTCTATCAGCCATTCCTGGAATGCTTCCTCCAGGAAGCCGTTGGTCGAGTTCTTATAAATTAAAGTATAGTCTCCGATTTCCTTGATCTCATCAACAAGTTCGCATTCCGAAGTTTCCGCCAGAGCATGGACTGGAAAGACATCGTATTCGGTCGAGTCAGCGGTGTGGCAGTCGGCAAAGGCTAAGACCATAATCCCGTGGCTTTGGCACAGCCTTATCAGGCTTGTTATGGCTGGGATTAGAGCTTCTACCCGGGGGCTCTGGAACGGCCCTTCCCTGGCAAAGGCGTTGATCACATCTAGCACCACCAGCGCTGTTTTTTGCGGCGCAAGCTCATCTAGTTTGAGGGCTGGTAAATCCTCCAGGGTTGCCAGGATGCTGCCTAGGCTGTTGGCACAGTACTGGATTAGGTTGTCTTTTTGCAGTTGCACGTCGCATCACTCCTTTTAACACTAGTTTGATTTAGTAAAATATGTTGATAAGGTTTAGTCAAATTATAGCATCATGTAAGTGTTTTTAAGATAGTTATTATTTATTTCACTTATTATAACCACAAAATTGAATCCGCTCAGTGGTAAGGTAACAGTGCCTAGCTTCATGCTTTATCGGTATGAATCCAAGTGTAAATAAATAAAAAAACCGTACCTTTAGATACGCCTTCAAGAATTTGATTAGTTTCTATGCTTTTGGGGTTAAAGTTAAACCGGTTGGCGAGCTTAAAACCGTTCCAGGGGGCTTAAGGGTTAGTGTTTAAATGCTGTTCCTGCCTTGAGAACAGCTCGTCATAGGTAGACATGCTGCGGATTAAAATTCTTCTCTTTTCCTTAGTAGTCAACTCTGTAATTCTTTCCAGTTTCCAACTGCCTCCGTTGACAAATCCGGAGACAAGGTATCCAAGGTAGAAATTCAGGTTGCTAACCAGTTTCAGATTGCCGATTTTAAAATTCATCATTATTACCACCCGCTATTATTTTATCATTTCTTACAGGCATATACAATATTTGCTGCGAAAATTTGACTTTTTTGGCTATAATGGAATATTGCAGTTGCCAAACAACAATGAAACCAGTTTATTTTAGTTCCCATGATGTACGTATGTGGCGAGCCGGGTCCGCGAAGAAACTGCGGTTATTTTACGTTTTCACCCTGTTGCGCAGACCAACCCAATCCATTATAATGTTTAGGAAGGAGGGATAGGTAAAATTGGGCAAACATATCAGAACCATCAACAGCGCCAGTATCGCTGCTGCTATTACCGGTCGTGGCTGCGGTGAATGCCAGACTTCCTGCCAGTCAGCCTGCAAGACCTCGTGTACGGTGGGCAATCAGGCGTGTGTAAAAAAAACAGAGAAGTAGCTAAAGAGCCTTGTCCCCAGGGATAAGGCTCTTTTTTCGGGAGGTTTAAATATTTGTTGCATAAGTTTGAATTTGACGGTAAGAAGATGGTGCTGGATGTGCATAGCGGCTCTGTCCATGAAGTTGATGAACTGGTCTGGTGGCTTTTGGATGATTTCGAGGTACTGGCCAGGCCGGAGCTTTTAGAAAAGTTTGGTGCGCGTTACGGCGCTGAAGAGGTTGCAATAGCAATTGCAGAAATTGAAGAACTGGAGCGGGAAGGGTTGCTGTTCAGCCCGGACCCTTACAAGGGCAAATATTCCCCGCCGGCGGGAGGCATTACCAAGGCTCTTTGCCTACATCTGGCACATTCCTGCAACCTTAGGTGCCGTTACTGCTTTGCCGGGCAAGGCTCTTTCGGTGGGGCTAATGAGCTGATGCCGGCAGGGATCGGGAAGTCCGCCATAGATTTTCTAATCGGTAGATCGGGCAGCCGTAAGAACCTGAATATGGACTTTTTTGGTGGAGAGCCTTTATTGAATTTTCAGGTTTTAAAGGAACTGGTTGCTTACGGGAGGCTACGGGGCAGGGAAGAAGGCAAGGAAATTGAGTTCACAGTGACCACCAACGCTCTGCTGCTCAACAGCGAAATCTCCAGTTACCTTAACCAGGAGGGGATTAGTGCTGTTCTCAGCCTGGACGGGCGGCGTGAGGTACATGATAACATGCGCCAGACGCCCGGTGGGGGGGGCTCTTATGAGCAGGTGCTGGAACGGATCCGGAGTTTCGTGGATTCGCGGGATGGTTCAAACTACATCATTCGCGGCACCTACACCCGTTGCAATCTTGATTTTTGTGCTGACGTTCTGCACATGGCCGACCTTGGCTACAAACATCTGTCGGTGGAACCGGTAGTAGCGACCAGCGAAGCAGCCTACGCTATCTGTGAGGAGGACTTACCTGTTCTTTTCAGCCAGTACGAGCAGCTGGCACGAGAACTCCTGCGGCGCCGGGAAGAAGGCAGGCCTGTGGATTTTTTTCACTTCAACATCGACCTGGACGGTGGCCCTTGCTTACCCAAACGACTGACAGGCTGCGGGGCGGGGTATGAGTACCTGGCAGTGGCGCCAAACGGTGACCTGTACCCCTGCCACCAGTTTGTCGGGAGGCCAAAATTTCTTTTGGGAAACGTCAGTGAGGGGCTGGTAAACGGCGATATTGGGGACGTTTTTAGAAATACTCATGTGTATACCAAGGAAGACTGCGCCGCTTGTTGGGCTAAATTTTACTGCAGTGGTGGTTGTCATGCTAATGCCGAGCTTTTAAACGGTTCCATTTACAAGCCTTACCTTTTGGGCTGTGCCTTGATGAAGAAAAGAATTGAGTGCGCTCTGTATTTAAAAGTCAAGGAAAGCAGTCAGGCTGGTTGAGAAATGCGCGGGCTTTCCAGCGGGACAGCCTATTTGCCAATTAGGCCAAATGCAACCTGTTTCCCGGCAATATTGTTCTGACAGAGCCATTTACTATAAATATAGACGTTTTACGCTGTCGCCGTGGTTATGTTATAATGAAACGTATTTTTCCCTTGTAATCACTAAAATCTACAAAATATGTGATATTAATAACGAAGAAAAGGAGCTGACCGATTTGCCGCCAAGGTTTGAAGAATTGCGGCCCCTTCCGGGGCTGAAGAATAAATCTTTTAGCGGCGCTTTTAGACAGTGGTTAACAAAGCAAACTATGCCTCGCCGGGTGATAATGGGCGTGGCTGGCTACCTGGTACTTGCGCTCATCGCCTACGCCATCTTTGGGGGTAACGCGTGTGCAGTAATGGTGGACGGCAGGACCGTAGCAGTGGCTGCAAACGAAAAAAGCGCAAGGCAAGCCCTGGGTGAAGTGCTTAAGCAGAAGTCCGACCAGGCAGGCGGGTCTGTTACAGTGGCCGGCAAGATATCATATAAAGGAATTAAGGTCCAACCTGAAGAGAAGCTGGAGCAGGAAACCTTGAAAAGTAGGCTGAACGAGACGCTTACTTTTAACACGAAATGCACCGCCATAGTAGTGAATGGCGAGGCCAAGGTTTTCGTAAAACAAAAAGAAGAGGCGGAAATGCTGCTGGCCTGGCTGCAGACGCTATACCCGGTGGAAGCAGGTGAACAGCCGGCCATTAAGGAAGATATCGAGCTGGTTAAAACAAGCGCAGATGTAGACAGCGTCCTGGACCTCGAAACAGCTAAAAAAACGGTTCTCCTGGGCACCAATAAGATCGAGCAGTATGTTATCAAGGACGGGGATACCCTGTGGGATGTCGCCCGTGCGGTGAACATCGACGTAGATCAGATCGCGATGTCAAACCCGGGTATTGACCTTGACAATATCAGCAT
>JAQVOH010000029.1 GCA_028702695.1 Desulfotomaculaceae bacterium | reverse complement strand
AACGGGTTGGTTGACGTTAACCCTTACACTTTGCAGCATATGCGCTATCATAATATTTTTGTCCTAGGTGACGCTGCAGATTTACCAACCCCAAAAACGGGAGCAGCAGCCCGGCAACAAGCCAAGGTGGTTGCTGAAAACTTAATTCGTTTGCTCTCATCCAGGCAGACCAAGGCAAACTACAACGGCTATACCTCCTGCCCCATTACAACCGGTTACGGGAAAGTTGTGCTGTTGGAGTATGACTATGATAAAAAACCCCTGGAGACTTTCCCTTTTAATCAAGCAAAAGAAAGATATAGCATGTTTCTACTTGACCGGTATGTATTGCCCTTCATGTATTGGAATTTCATGCTTACAGGAAGAATATGATTCAGCCTACAACACCAGCACCACCTGATGGACCTGCCCGTCGTCATGCAATTCAACGTAACAGCCCTCTTTCACATCTTGATCCTTAAGCTCAATTTCCCGCCCGTCAATATGCAAAGCGGTCGCTCCGCCGGACCGGCGCGACGGGTTTTTTACAGTAATTTGGTAACATGCGCTGCCAAAACGGTATTTTACGGAGAACTCCGGCCACTGGCTAGGAATGCACGGGGAAATGTACAGCCGTTGGCCACGGCGGCGCAGGCCGAGGATCCACTCCACTCCTGCCTGATACATCCAGCCTGCCGCGCCGGTGTACCACGTCCAGCCGGCGCGTCCCCGGTGCGGCTCCACCGTGTAAACGTCTGCCGCCATGACGTAGGGCTCACCGCCATACTGCCGCACTTCATTAGGCGTGTGGGTGTGATTGAGCGGATTTAGCAGCTGGAATAATTCAAAGGCCTGCTCTCCCCTGTCAAGCCGGCACCAGGCGATAATGCTCCAGATGACACCGTGGGTATACTGGGCGCCGTTCTCCCGGATGCCGGGTGGATAGCCCTGAATGTAGCCGGGACTCGGCTCCATATGGTCAAAAGGCGGCGTCAATAGACGCGCGACGGATAGTTCCCGGTCCACCAGTTCACGGTCGAAGGATTGCATCGCCTGCAGAGCCTTCTCTTGCGGCGCAGCTCCGGAGATGACCGACCAGGACTGGGCGATGGCGTCGATGCGGCATTCCTCATTGTAAATAGAACCCAGCCAAAGGCCTTCGTCGGTGAAGGCCCGCCGGTACCATTGCCCATCCCAGGCGTGCGCTTCAAGCGAGGAGGCTAGTTTTTCAAGTACAGCCCGGTAGTGTCCTGCCCGCTCCATATCACCACGCTGCCGGCACAAATCCGAAAACCGGTTCAGCACATCATAGATAAACCAGCCTAGCCACACGCTCTCACCGCGGCCTTTAGCTCCGGCACGGCTCAAACCATCGTTCCAGTCGCCGGTGCCGATCAGTGGCAGACCGTGTTCACCGAAGCGCTGCAGCGCCCTGTCGATCGCACGCAGGCAGTGCTCAAAAATAGAGCCGCATTGGGTAGAGCTAACGGTCGGCTCGTAGCGTTCGGCTTCGCCTTCCGGCAAAGGTTCGCTATGTAGAAACGGCGCCTCCTCGTCCAGTATACTGTCATCCCCCGTATGCTCAACATACCGTGCAAGCGTGTACGGCAGCCACAGCAAATCATCGGAAAAATGCGTGCGGATGCCGCGCTGCGTCTCTTCATGCCACCAGTGCTGCACGTCGCCCTCCTCATATTGATGGGCGGCGTGCAGTAAAATTTGCGCCCTGGCAAGATCGGGACGGGTGTGCAAGAGCGCCAGAGCATCCTGCAGTTGATCGCGAAAGCCGTACGCGCCTCCCGCCTGGTAAAAAGCGGCTCGCGCCCACATTCTGCAGCCAAGCGTCTGGTACAAGAGCCAGCCGTTTAATAGTACATCCATCTCCGGGCTGGGTGTGGCAACCGTAACCTGGTCCAAAACCCCCCCCCAGAATTCCCGTACCTGTTCAAAGGCCTGGTCGCAAACACGGGGTTGGCGGTATTTTTGCGCCAGTTGAACGGCCGCGTCACGGGAATGCTCGCAACCAAGCAGGATATAGACAGTACGATCGGCGCCGGGCTCCAGGGTGAGCTTGTTCTGCATCGCGCCGCAGGTGTCATAAAGAGCTCCAGTTTGGCCTGATAGGCGGTCCCGGGCAAAAGCGGCGGGACTTTTCAAGGTACCGTTGCGGCCAAGAAATTCGTTGCGATCTGCCGTCCAGGACAGCTCGTCGGCCCTGCCGCCGTTCTGCATCTCTTGCGGATAGACGTCTAAGAAGGCGTAGGCATCGCTAAATGTCTCCTGATACGCGTTGCGCGCCAGCAGGATTTGGGCCTGCTCATCCCACTGTGTGATGATGAAAGAGGCGCCTGTCTGGCGGCGCACACCCAGCACCCATTCCGCATAATAAGTGACGGACAGGCGCCTTCGCACCGCGCTTCTGTTCTGCAATTGCAATTTGACCACCTTGACCGGGTCATCGAGTGGTACATAAACGGTCATTTCCTGCCTGATACCGTGACTCTCGTGGCGAAAACTGGTGAAACCCCGGCCGTGGGTGACGGCATAAGGCTGGTCTGTGGCTGCGGTTGAAGGTGTGGCAGACCATAGTTCGCCGCTCTCTTCGTCCCGCAGATAACACACCTCACCTGTTGGGTCAAGCACAGGATCGTTAGACCACGGGGTCAGTTTAAACTCACGGCTGTTGCGCCACCAGGTGTACCCCGTACCGAGTTCGGAGACCAGGCAGCCAAAGCGCGGATTGGCGATGACGTTGCTCCAAGGCGCCGGCAGGTGATTGCTGTTTTTAAGCAAAATCTGATACTCACGTCCGTCCGGCGAAAATCCACCCCAGCCATTGAAGAACAACAGCTGGCACGTGTCTTCCGGCGCAGGCGCAGCAAACCTGTTTAACGGCGCGACCGGAGTGAAAGGAGCAGGAAGAACGGTAGACCGCCTGGGCAACCTGGACTGCGCCCTGAGGCTTGGCCCGTCTGCCCGCAACGCCACACGGGCTGCGGCCAGCAAAAGTGTCCTGTCCTCCTCCGGCAACTGTTTGGCATTGATGATAAAGGTACCGCCTGGCCCGGCGCTATGCCGGTCAACGCCATGTTCTATCGCCCGCCTCAGCGCTTCCTGCAAATCCTGTTGGTAGCCGCCCGCCGATTCATTTAAAATGGCCAGGTCGAAAAACAAGCCCAGGCGGCGTAAATACTCGTGTCCGGTCAGAAGTTTGAGCAAAAACTGCATATTGGCCCGATCCTTGATCCGTACCAGAAGCACCGGCAAATCTCCGGAGATTCCATACGCCCAGAGGCCGGACTGCCCTTTTACATTATTGGTAATACCAAGCTTTCGCTCCTGCCCCAGCGGTGGAGTATACAACACCCGGCCCGCCAGCGTCTGGAAAAGCATGGCCTCGGCGGCTGTCAGGCGTAGATGTCTGAGTTCGATTTGACTGCGATTCCAGGCCAGTTGAAAGGTTCGTTCAACAACCAGGTCCCCCGTGAAACGGCTGACAATGTCGAGCGCCTCTTCCTTCGTGCCTGCCACAGCAGTAATCGCAAACAGCTGCGCCTGCTCTCCAGGCTCTATGCTTAACCGCCGTCGCAGGATTAAGGCAGGATCAGCCACCGAACCCACCGTTCCATGCAGGTGGGCACGGATTCCCTGTGGTTGGGCAAGCGTATGGCCCCGGCCGATAAAGCTAGCCCGGTTGGTCTCGTATTCCACCGGCCCGATGCTTTTGCTCGTGACCACCAGCGAATGAGCCGCCCATAATGCTTTCTCATTTTCCTGGCGGGCCCTGCGCCGGGCCAGGAGGCACTGGGACTCCTTCACATAGGCCGTTTTTATAAACAATTTGCTGAAGGCCGGGTGCGCATCATCGGCGACGGAAGGCGCCAGGGCCAGTTCAAGAAACGTGGTGACTTCGATGATCCGCGCTTCATCCCCGGCGTTAGTCAGCGTCAGCCGCCGGACTTCCGCGTTCCATTCCGGGGACACGCATATTTCAAGGCTCGTCTGCACGTCCCCGTCCACACGCATGAAGGTAGCCCGGTCATGGGAGAATTGCACCCGCTGCTTTTCAGACCACACACGGCACGGCTGAAAAGACGGCGACCATACCACGTCACGGGTAACATCACGGATATACAGGTAGCTGCCCCAGTCGTCCAGCACCGGATCTTCCTGCCAACGCGAGACGGCCAAGCCTTCATACCGGCTGAGCCCGCTGCCGCTGTTGGTCACTACGGTAGTAAAATTCCCGTTGGAAAGGATACACACCTCAGGCGCAGGCGTGTCTGCGCTGAGAAATTCGCGCACGCCGCCTGTTACTGCCAGCCCCGGTTCAGGAGCAGCTGCGCAACTCATGGCGGTATGTTTAATGATTTTGGGCCGCACAGGAATACGTTCCTGCAGCAATAGTTCCGCTGCCTGCACGCGCCTGTCACTGTGAAAGCGCTCGTATATTTTTTTCGGCGCCAGCAGGTTGGCGAGGGCCAAAAGGCTCATGCCCTGATGATGGGCCATAAAACTTTTGATGACTATGCTGGTCTGATCCTTGGGCAGCCGCTCGGAGGTGAAATCTATGGCTTCAAAGTAGCCGTATTCTCCACGTGCGCCAAGCTTTTCTAATCTACGCAGATCCTCGAGCCCTTGACCCACCGTAAAGGGTAAAGCCAGGATGGTCGCGTACGGCGCCACAACCAAATCTTGTTCGAGACCACGCTTGAAGCCGAGGCCGGGCACACCAAACGCCCTGTACTGGTAGTTCATCCGGTAATCAAAGGCGTAGTAGCCGGATTCGGAGATGCCAAACGGGACCCCTCTTTGATGCGCGTATGCGATTTGCCGCTGCACAACAGCACGGTAGGTACTGTCCCAGACGGTGTTCCAGTAGGTGCGCAGAAATAACCAGGGCATTAAATATTCAAACATAGTGCCGGACCATGAGAGCAGCGTGACCCGCCGCCCAACCCTGGTCATGGTCCGCCCGAGCGCATGCCAGTGGGACACAGACACTTGACCGAGCGCGATAGCAATAAAGCTCGCCAGCCTTGCCTCTGACGCCATCAGGTCATACAGGATCTGATCATTCTCCCGCAACCCGGCATGGTAGCCCAGGGAGAACAATTTGGCCTTATGATTGTAGAGCGGGCGAAAGTCTGTCCCATTTACCAGCGCCTCTAAACGGGCGATCAGCTTTTGACCACGCCAATGCCAGTCCTCCCGGTCGCCCTTTGTCTTCTCTATTAATGCAGGCGCTAATTCCACGGCAAAGGCAACATCCAATGCTTCCACCGACTTACCGCGAGCCCGCTCAAAACCTGACTGCTCGGAGCCTGCGGGGTCCGGCTTGAGCCACTCCGCCAACCCCTCTTTGACGGTCATCAAACAGCCGACAAAGTTGCCGGAATCCACCGTTGACACATACTGTGGAGGTAGTGGTTCGAGGGTGACCGTGTCATACCAGTTGTAAAGATGGCCCCGCCATTGCTCGAGGCGCTCAACCGTATTGATGGTACGCTCCAAGCGCTCTACCAAGCCGGGCGTATCGATGAACCCAAAATCCCGCGCAGCCAGTGCACTGGCGAGATAAAGCCCAATGTTGGTGGGCGAAGTGCGGTGGGCAATCCCGTTGGACGGCTCAAATTGAACGTTATCTGGCGGTAGCCAGTGCTCTTTTTCAGTAACGTAGTCCTCGAAAAAGGCCCAAATTTGTTCCGATAACTTGCGCAGTTGGGCCTCCTCAGCCGCCGCCAGCGGGCGCGCCAGCCGCTCTACTGGCCGGTCCATCCAGCGGACCATAAGCGGTGCGACAGCCCAGCCGGCGCAAAAAGCCCAAAGCGTCCACCGCAACGACGGAACGGCAACGGTAGCCGCTGCCAGCGCCTGGAGGATTACCAGCGCGTAACCTCCTAACATACCCAATAGCGCTGGATAGCGCTCAATACGGTTGCGCCGTTCAACCTCTGCGGCGCTGACCCATTCGAGCAGATGGCGTTTTGACACGAACAAACGATACAGGGTTCTAACGATAGCATCCAGCAACAGCACGCTTTGAAAGGGCAGGGTAATAATGGTTACCAAAACTTGACCGGCTGTTGCCAGCAGGCTCCGGGGACGCCAGAGCGTCCTTCGAATCGCCACCAATTGGCGAAATAACGGTAAAAACAAGGTAGCCAACACAACCGCAAGCCAGCGCCCGGGAGCGCCTGGTAATACGCTCACGCCAAGCAGCAGTATGGCAAACAACACCGGCGGCAGCAAGCTGCGCCGCAGGTTGTCGATCATCTGCCAGCGGGTGAAGGGAGATAAATCAACCGGCCTAAGCTTGCCCTTGCGGTCGCGAACACGGCGCCACAGCCAGGGCAGCAATTGCCAATCGCCACGCGTCCAGCGGTGCATCCTCATCTGATAAGCGCTAAACTTTGCCGGGTGCTCATCGACTAATTCGATATCCGACAATAGACCCGCGCGTAAAAATCCACCTTCCAACAAATCGTGACTGAGCACCCGGTTTTCTGGAATGCGTTCACACAGAACTTTCGCAAAGGCCTCAACATCGAAGATACCCTTCCCCGTAAAAATACCCTGACCCAACCCGTCCTGGTATGGATCGGAGACGGCAAAGGCATACGGGTCGATGCCCGGATCGGCCGACCAAAGACTTGCAAATCGCGAGCGAAAAGAAGCCTCGTGACTAATGCCGATATGCGGCTGCAACACGCCGTAGCCCTCGACTACCCTGGTCTGCGTCCGGTTTAACCGTGGCCGGTTGTAGGGCAAATGCAGGGTGCCGATCATCCGCTGCGCGCTGCCCAGCGGCAGCTGTGTATCCGAATCAAGGGTGATGATATAACGAATGCGCGGCAAGACAGAGCTGTCCCCGGCTACGAAGTAATAAGTCGTATCGGTTCGTCCTTTAAGCAGTTCGACAAACTCCACCAATTTGCCTCGCTTGCGCTCCCAACCCATCCAAACCCCCTCGGACTGGTTCCACAACCTGCGGCGCTGCAAGAGGTGAAAGGTGCTCCCGCCCGGGAGGGCATACCTGCAGTTTAACGCCTCAATGCCCGCTCGGGCGGCGTCAAGGACAGCCGCGTCCTCTGACAATTTCTCTGCGTCTGCGTCAACCAGATCACCCAGAAGGGCGAAGTGAATATGCGAATCGCGGTTGGCCAGGTAATGCAGTTCAAGACGGGCCACCATTTCCTGCACTTCTTTGACTGAGGACCAGATTACGGGAATAACGACCATCGTGGTCGCCTCAGCTGTAACCCCGCGTGAGAAATCGTATCTCAACAGCGGTCGCGGCTGCCTGACACACCCGATCAGCCAGTGTACCGCTGTGACAGCCCACTCGCTCGCCGGCAACGACAGGGCAATCACTATCAACACCCACTGCGCAGTCGAAAAGCTTGCGCCGCTGGAGATCCACACAGCGAAGCCGAGCAGGACGACCGCGAACAAGCCAGTGAGGATGGTAAAATAAGTGCCGGAGGCGCGACGCAAGACCCCTATTCCCGGCATATATCGGGGGGCGCTGCATACTTTCAGTGCGCGCTGCAGTTCCTTGATTCCATCAGGTTCGAGCAGGTAGTATGAGGCAAAGGACTGGCGTGGCAGGTCTTCTTGAGCCACCGGACGGCCGCCAGACCCATCCGTCTGCGCAAGTTCCGCAGAGACCTGCCCGCAACTCTTGGCCGCAAGCTCGACCGCCTGCTGCGCAACCAGGTTTTCCGGCACACGCAAGCGGCGGGCCAATTTTTCAACACGCCCGCGCAGTACGTCGCGGCTTGAAAAATCAAGCAAGGGGTAGACGCCTGCGCTTTCTTCGCGCAGTGTACTCTCAACCATGCAAATCTGCTCGAACCGATCTTGCCAGTGCAAACGCGATATTTTGCGCAAACTTCCAAACAGGTTGCCTGTTGTCACTTGATAGGCAGCCTGAAGCTGAAACTCGTAGGAGACGATTTGGTCAAGGCTGTCAGGTCCATTTTCCAGTTTGCACATCAACCATTCCCGTACGGTTGCCGAATCCTCCGCCCACTCACGCAGGTGCCTGATCAGGTGTACGACCAGCGGACCGGAGAGCGGCAGCTCCTGACCTGCTGCGCCAAGCGCTTCATTAAGCAGCTCCGGACTTAACTTTGACGATTCAAGGCGCGACAGCAACCGCTCAACTAACACACACACCTCTCGCCTTTCGCGAACCAGCTCCATGACTTCAGCCAGACGCCGGGCCAAGGCAATGCGCAGGAGCAGCGGGATCGCCCATACCTCGGCAATGGTTAAAATAGATACTTCCTGGTACGAATTCGTGTATGAAACCAGTGAGTCCTCGTCTAAATGCCCGTCCACATGTTTGAGATAATCAGCGCAGATATCCAGCACCCTCAGCCTGCCAGTTTTGCGCAGGTGCGGCAAATCACGCAGTAATTTGCCGGTAAGCTGGCGGCGGATGATTAAAACCTGTTCTTCGATGAACTCGGCATGGTCAAGCAGCCAGTCCTCCGCAGGTTGCGAGCAACTTGACGGCACTTCCCGCAGGGAGCGCGTAAAGGCGCGTAAATCTTTCACATCCTTATAAAAATCATGCCAGAGGATATTGGATGGGTTGCGCCTCAGGTACGGAGCGTGGGTCAGAGCTATTTCATGAGCTTTTTGTCGGAGTTGTTCAGTATTTAGAATCAAGGGTCCTCCCAAAGAGAATCGTGATCATTGCCATACGAGTTAAAACCGGAAACAGTTTAAATATTTCCCTTTTGGAGGATAATTATTTACTGGCAACAGATGACACACAAAAAATATAAGGGAAGGCACTCGCCGAAAATGCGAAGTACCTTCCCTTTGCAAATTTTTCTTATAGCATGATAGTCAAGTATCTGGTATAAAACCTTGCTACCGCTGGAGGATGACTTAAATTACTGCTCACCAGCATTCTCATCAAAGATACCAATTCCAGCGCTTGCACTGGTAAAGGTGAGTTATTTTAATCCCTTGATAACATTGTCACGATATTGCGTTATCTCATCATTTAACGTGTAGTTATTATTCTTGATTAAAGTCATATACTCGCCCAAAGTTTTCAAAAACTCGCTGTTGCCGGTATCTTTAACCACTTTTTCATAAACTTCCCTGGCTTCCGCGTCCATAGTATTTGACCCATAGCTAAAAAGCGGCGTATTGTTCAGGCCATACAGAGTGAAAGTAAAGTATTTTTTATATAGTTCTTTAACTTCATCAGCTTTCATGGAATCCTGGTGTTCACTCAGGAATTCTTCCATGTCTAATGCCCTGTTTAAAACATCATCCCAACCAATAACCAGCGCTGCGTCTTTTGCCGGGACTTTATCCGACTCCACCGCCATTATGTTAATATAGTCCTTCAAATCGGGTGCAACATTGTCCCTAAATTCTTTATAAAAGCTGTAATCTATAATAGGGAAGTAAGTCCCTTCAGCAGTTTCAACCTTGTAACCGCTGTTTTTTGTTTTGGCTAATAACTCTTTGAGCTCTGTGTCTTTAATCTCATTTCCGGCGGTAATGGAACTGTATTCACTAATTATTTTACTCTGCATGGTGTCGTCAAAAAACAGAGTTTCCAATTCCGAAATCTTGTCCTTTTGGATTTGTTCGAACTGGTCAACCAATTTGGAAGCATCTTCTTCTGAGACGTATGTGATGTTGTCGGCTATGAAACCGGCGATTTCCTCCACGCCGGCATCATTTTGCGTGAGGTTTTGGAAGTCATTCATTACCGCTTTAGCTTTTGCCGCATCTACCGGCGAATTGGTTTCAGATTGATTTTGCGCAGAGCAACCTGCGGCAGCAACCAGCAATATGCAAAATATGAGTAAAGCAATTTTTTTAAACAATCATAGTCCTCCTTAATTTAATTTGGGAACATTACACAAGGCCTGTTCCCTTACATTATTTTAGACGAAATTAGCAGGCAAACTGGTTCAGCAAATTAATTACCTCTATACCCAGATATCACCTGTATGGTTAAGGTGTTAACTGCTGGCTCTTTTTTTTGCTTATTGACAAGCAATATTTACTATATTAAAATAATACCTTATATATCAGATATTGGTTTTTCGTTACAGGAGGAGATACACGTGAAGAATAGATCGGTTGGGACCTTCCAGGGCATCTCCAATGAGCAGGAAATGGAGGTTCGCTGGGGGGATTGCGATGCAGCGGGAATTGTATATCATGCCAGGTATTTTGATTTGTTTACAGACGGCCGTGTGGCATTGTTTAAACAAATTGGTCTGCCCTATCAACAGACCTTTCACGAACAGGGTATTGTGGTTGTCGTCGTTGAAGCATCCTGCCGCTACCGGAAAAATCTCAAGCCAGAAGAGAAATATATACTCCGTACGACACTTGCCAATTTCGGGCGTACCCGTATGATCTTTGAATATGTTATTAATAAATATGAAGACCGTTCGGTGGCAGCCGAGGGAAGGACTGTACACACCTATGTGGACGATACGGGCAAACCTTTCGACCTCAAAAAAAAGCGCCTTGATTTGTGGGCAAAACTTGAGGCACTCATTAAACAATAACTAACTCGTATCATAAACAACAAACGGAAATATCGGGTGACCAGAGTCATGGGGCGGTTCCCCACTCCTGGCCGCCTGTTTTACTAGCTGTTAGATATTAGTTAAATGATCGGGCCAAGAAACCTTTTAATTCTAATTAGCAAGGTTATAATGAAAATTACGGTTGATAAAAATGTACCAAAAGTCCTAAACTGTTCGGCAGTGAATACATCAGCCATACATACCCCTCCATGACAGCAAATTATATAATTAGCATATGATTCCAACCGGAAAAGGTTCCTTATATGGGGCTCGTCATGAGTCTGAGCTTATCTTACCCGAACTAGTCAAATCGTTAATCCTTTAAACGGAGGTATACAGAAATGTTAAAAATAACGACGGGGCTTACTGTAGCATCACTTCTTTTGATCGCGCTGGGCTCCTTTTTTGTCCCGCACCCGGCCGTAGCTGCCGAAGCTGTGCCTAATGTAACAACGGAGATGCTTTCCCCCGATTTCTGGACCAGCAAACTGCCAGACCCCGACCGGCTAATCATGGACACCGCAGAAATTGAAGCTTTCAACCGGGACATCCTCCGAGCTCAGCCGGATGTGGTTTATGATTTGACCAACTACCCTGCCTCACTTGACGGCACCCAACTCACCAAACTAGTCACCCGGCGGCCCTTCCCGGACGAGGACCGCTACTCAGGCGGCCTTAAGGTGGACAGCTCTTATTACGAAAGCCTCCGTAGTCAGATGAATCTGCCTGGCATCATGGATAAAAACGAGGTGTTCTTTGCCCTGACGGTGCAAAGAACCAGTATCCGGACCTTTCCGACTGCCGATGAGTCGCTGAGCGAGCCGGATGATCATGATTTCGACCTCTTTCAGGAGACGGCGGTAGGTCCGGCTGAGCCGGTCCTGCTCCTGCACCGGAGCCTGGACGGCGAGTGGTATTATGTGCAGACATACAATTACAACGGCTGGATACCGGCCGGAGACGTGGCCGTTGCAGGAGACAGACAAACCTGGCTGGACTTTGTTCAACCCGTCACCTTCCTGGTGGTTACGGGCAACCGGCTTAAGCTGGACAACGGTCCGGACCCGGGGCTGGTGCTGACCATGGGCACAAAGGTCCCGCTTGAAAACAACGGGACGGTAACCGGTCAAGCTTACACCATTGAGCTGCCTGCGCGTGGCGCCCAGGGCGAACTGGAATTCAAGACGGCCCTGGTGCCTGTTTCCGCCGATGTATCCGTTGGATACCTGCCCTACACCAGAGCGAATATTATCCAGCAAGCCTTTAAGATCCTGGGTGAGCGGTACGGCTGGGGGGGCCTTTTCAAAGGGCGGGACTGTTCGGCCTTTGTCATGGATGTGTATAAAAGTTTCGGATTAATGCTGCCGCGCAATGGGGACGAGCAGGAGCAGTCGGCAGGCCAAACCGTTCAGTTTGAAGGACAGGACACGAACCAGCGCTATGCCCTGCTGGATACACTGCTGCCTGGGGCTTCGCTGCATACCCCGACCCACGAATTGCTCTACCTGGGCCAACACGAAGGAAGATACTACGTCATCCACGACGTTACCTCCGTTGGAGACCCCACTAACCCTAACGCCGACGGTTTACCTGGTATATTGACGCTGAACAGGGTGGTCGTCTCAGACCTCACCCTGCCGAGAAAAAACGGTCAGCAGTTTATCAACGCTTTGACCAGCGGGAAACAGCTTGAAACCAAAAAGGAAACGGCTGAGCCAGGCATAAACTACAACGTGTCAGTTTACGTCAATGACAGTCCGGTTGCTTTTCCTGACCAGAAACCCTACCTGGACGAATCCGTCAGCAGAGTTTTGGTACCGGTTCGCTTTATTTCAGAAGCGCTGGGCGCCGGGGTAAAATGGCAAGCAGAGGAACAAAAGGTGATCCTCCAAAAGGGGGACCAACAAGTCATCCTGACCATCGGCAGCAAGACCTACAGCGTTGGCGGGCAGATTCACCTCCTTGACGCACCGGCAATCATTATGAACAGCAGAACTATGGTGCCTCTACGCTTCGTTAGCGAGGCCCTGGGAGCCGGGGTCACCTGGACGCAGGGTGACGATGGCGGCAGGGTGGACATCCGTTAGGGTTGTCAGGGGGTTGTCAGGGGGACGGGGTTGTTGATAACCAAAGGGTTGTCAACAACCCCGTCCCCCTGACAACCCTGACAACCCATATTTTTAAAAGCCACTGACAGCATCAGTTTAAGGCGATTTAGTTGATTAACTTCGCTGGCGCCGGGATCATAGTCCAAGGCAGTAATATTGGCTTGCGGGAAATTTCTTTTTAGTTCCTTAATCATCCCTTTGCCGGTAACATGGTTAGGAAGACAACCAAAAGGCTGTACACACACGATATTGGAAACCCCACTTTTAATTAAATCAATCATCTCCGCGGTTAAAAACCATCCCTCACCGCAATGGTGTCCCAACGACATGATCTTGCTTGCCAGGGTGGCCTTATGGTAGATAGAGCTGGGAGTATTAAACCTATGACTTTTCTCCAAAAACGCATTCATTACCTTGCGACTTTTTTCCAGGTAACTAATTAAGAACTTCCCGAGGTATAAATGGCTGGTTTTCCCAGATAAATTCTGATATTTAAAAATTAAGTCGTAAGCACAATAAAGGAAGAAATCCAACAGATCCGGCAAAAGCACTTCTGCCCCTTCATCCTCCAAGAGCTTCACGATATTGTTATTGGCGGCAGGATGATATTTGACCAGTATTTCTCCTACCACACCAACCCTGGGTTTTCGTACAGCTAACACTTCAAGTTGGTCAAACTCTTCAACAATTCCCTTTAAGTTGCTTTCAAATTCCTCTTTATTTCCAGTGGCGATCTGCGCTTTGCATTTTCCAACCCATTTTTGATACAGCAAGTCAGCCGAACCTGGCGTTTTTTCATACGGCCTGACCCGGTGCAAGACCCGCATCAGCAAATCACCATAAACAACACCTTTAATCGCTTTCTTAATGAGGTTAACAGTTATCTTAAACCCGGGGTTTTTTTCTGTGCCATAAATGTTGGCCGATAATACTGGTATATTTTCAAACCCGGCCTCTTTCAATGCTTTTCTCAGCAGACCGATGTAGTTAGTGGCTCGACACCCGCCACCGGTCTGACTGATTACGACCGAGGTATGGTTAAGGTCATAGCTGCCTGACTGCAGGGCCTCCAGCAGCTGCCCGATAACAATAATGGCTGGGTAGCAAGCATCATTGTTAACATACTTGACACCTTCATCCACCGCCTGCTTATCTACCGTGGGCAGTAATTCGATATTGTAGCCATCGGTTTTAAATACTTCTTGTAGAAATTCAAAATGCATAGGAGCCATCTGAGGGCACAGTATGGTATGGTGCTTTTTCATTTCTTTGGTAAACACAATTCTCTTCTGGGAGCAAGGAAGCTCCCCTTTTACCAACCCGTTCATTCCCTTCCCACCGATTACTGCCATCAGGGAGCGAAGTCTTATTCTTGCTGCTCCGAGATTGGTACCCTCGTCTATTTTGAGGACAGTATAAAGCTTGCCCTTGGAGCTCAGTATTTCTTGCACCTGGTCGCTGGTGATGGCATCCAGGCCACAGCCAAAGGAATTCAGCTGAACTAGTTCTAAATTAGACACTGTGGCCACAAAGCTGGCCGCCGCGTACAGCCGTGAATGATACATCCATTGATCAATGACCCTGATTGGCCTTTCTACTTTCCCCAGGTGGGCCACTGCATCTTCCGTAAGGACAGCCATACCAAGGGAATTAATAATCTCCGGCAGCCCATGATTTATCTCCGGATCCAGGTGATAAGGCCGTCCGGCCAGGACAATGCCTTGTTTCCCCGTCTCCTCGAGATAAGCCAATATTTCTGCGCCTTTTTGTCTAATATCTGCTTTGAAGCGCTGATCTTCCTGCCAAGCCCTGTTGACAGCGCGAGCAATTTCCTTTTTGGGTATCCCCCAGGCACTTAATTCTTGAAACATCCGATTGGTAAGCTGCTTCTTATTATCGTAGGGGAGGAATGGATTGATCAATTTCACATCGTTTTCCCGGATCATATCCATATTGTTTTTAATTACATCGGGATAGGAAATAACCATAGGACAATTGAAATGCTGGTTAGCCCCTTTTTGTTCCAGACGCTCATGAATAATTGAGGGATAAAAAATAAGCTTTACGCCCTGTCTGATCAGGGAAGCAATATGCCCGTGCACCAGTTTGGCGGGGAAGCAGGCCGTATCCGAAGGGATCGTATCACTACCCAGTTCATAAACCGCCCGCGAAGAACGGGGAGAAAGTTCCACCCTAAAACCCAATTCGGTGAAAAAGGAAAACCAGAAAGGATAATTTTCATACATGTTAAGCACCATAGGGATGCCAATGGTCCCTCTCTTGGCCTCTTTTCCCGGCAAAGGTTCATAGCTTAGAAGGCGCTTATACTTGTAATCATAAAGATTAGGGATAGACTGGCGCTTATTTTCTTTGCCAATGGTTTTTTCACAGCGGTTGCCGGATACGAAGCTGCTGCCATCCTGGAACTTATTAATGGTGAGTAAACAGTTGTTGCCACAACCGCCGCAGCGGTTCAACTTTGTCGCAATAGAGAACTGTTCTAACTGTTCATTTGACAAAAGAGAACTTTGCTGCCCTTTGTGACTGCGATCCCGGGCAATAAGGGCTGCTCCGAAAGCCCCCATCAAGGGAGCAATATCCGGTCTAACCACATCTTTTTCAATGATGCTCTCCAAGCTTCTCAGCACGGCATCGTTTTGAAAGGTCCCGCCCTGAACCACAATTCTTTCGCCCAGTTCCCGTGGGTTTCTCATCTTGATAACCTTAAACAGGGCATTTTTGATCACTGAATAAGACAGCCCGGCCGAGATATCTCCTACCGTCGCCCCTTCCTTCTGTGCCTGTTTTACCATAGAGTTCATAAAGACGGTACAGCGGGAACCCAAATCTACCGGGTCAGATGCGTTCAGGGCAAGCCGGGCAAAATCCTGCACCGGAATATTTAATGAATGGGCAAAGCTTTCAATAAAGGAACCACAGCCGGAAGAGCAGGCTTCATTGAGCATGATATTCTCAATGACTCCGTCCTTAATCTTGAGGCACTTCATATCCTGGCCACCGATATCCAAGATTAAGTCTACCCCGGGATTAAAAAAATGCGCGGCAGTATAGTGTGCCACTGTTTCCACTTCACCCACATCAACGCGCAGGGCGGCTTTTAAGAGCCCTTCCCCATATCCCGTTACCGCCGCATTGGCAATTTTTGCTGAGGCCGGCAAACGGCTATATAGGTCTTTCAATATACTCAAGGCAGATTTCAAAGGACTGCCTGTATTATTATGATAGGAAGAATATAGGAGATAGCCGTTTTCATCTATTAGGGCTGCCTTGGTAGTCGTTGAACCGGCATCTATGCCCAAAAAGCAGTCTCCGTCAAAGGAGTCCAAAGCTCTTCTATCTATTTGATGAGCGTCATGTCTCTTCCGGAAATTATCCAGCTCATTTGCATCCTTAAAAAGAGGCTGCAGCCGGGAAATCTCATGGCAGCCGGATATATCTAAATTTTTCAACCGGTTAATTAAGCTGGGTAAATCAATTGCTTTTTCGGAGCCAGAGGCGATAGCCGCGCCGATAGCGACAAAGAACTGAGCCTGTTTAGGAAATATGGCTTGAGTATCATTTAGTTTCAAGGTAGCTTTAAACCTTTGCCGCAGTTCAGACAGGAACGATAGAGGTCCACCGAGAAAGGCGACATTTCCTTTAATCGATTTGCCGCAGGCCAGACCACCGATAGTCTGATTGACAACAGCTTGAAACACCGAAGCTGCAATATCTTCTTTTCGCGCACCCTCATTTAACAGCACCTGGATATCGGTTTTAGCAAAGACACCACAGCGAGCTGCCACGGGATATATGGTGGAATACTGTTTGGCCAGTTCGTTTAAGCCGTTGGCATCTGTCCCCAGTAAGGTAGCCATTTGATCAATAAAGGCACCGGTTCCGCCGGCACAGATGCCATTCATCCTTTGGTCCAGTCCGCCCTGGAAAAAGGTTATCTTAGCATCTTCCCCCCCCAGTTCGATAGCTACATCAGTTTGAGGGATTAATCTATCAACGGTCTTGTTACAGGCAATTACTTCCTGGATGTGTTTGATTTCTAACCAGGAGGAGAGCGCGAGGGCTGCTGAACCGGTTACCATAACCGTAAGTGTTCTGTTACCCACCAGCTCAAAGGCATTGATGAGTAGTTCAGTTGTATACCTTTTGGTCTCCGCATAGTGCCGTCGATAGTTTTTATAAATGATGCTTCCGTTGTCATCCATGATGACCAACTTAACCGTAGTTGATCCAACATCTAAGCCCATACGCAGTATATCGCTCACCCGTTCCCTCCTAATTAAAGCCACGTTTAAAACAGCGTTTGAAACGGTAGTAACTTTATGATAAAATAGAAACAAATTCTTGTCAACGGTTGATTTCACAGGTAGTGAAGGGGGCTGAAAAAATAAAAAGCCAATTCGACAGCCTTACCACGAAAGAAAAGATCATACGGGTTGCAATGGATATTATTGCTGAAGAGGGATTTCAAAATATCACCATCCGGAAAATTGCTGCTAAAGCAGGCGTTAATGTAGCGGCTATCAACTATCATTTTGGCTCCAAAGATGCCGTAATCAACGAAGCGTTAAAGACTGTTACGGATCAGTTAAAAAATACCTTTGAATATTTAAAAGCGAGTAATGAGATCGGTGAAACAAGACTGGCAATATTTGTAGAAAAATACACAGATATTATGCTTAAGTACCCCGATATAATCAAAAACATGATCAACCATGCAATTCATAGCAAGCCTCTTGATGAGCAAGTGGAGTACTTGACCTACCTCAAAACAGAAGGTATTGAGGCGATAAAACAAACCATTGGACAAATAAGACCGGACCAAGATGACTATCTTCTTTATTTAAAGACATTGCATTTAGTAAGTGGTCTATCCTTTCCTTTTCTAATGGGAGAGCAAATTAATGTGCTTATGGGCGTGGATTTCTACAATCAAGAGATACGACAAATGCACACTAAAATATTACTGGAAAATGTGTGTCGACGGGATTAGCAATTTTTTGGCCATTTCACTACCAATCCCTTCCTCAATTTTGGTTTGAATTGGAAATTGCGTCAAGTATAAGGGTATCGGAAGATTGTCCCAATACCCTTATACTTGACGCAATGTTTTTTTCATGGGTTAAACATTATTTTAAAGGCATGACTATCTTTGTTAAAAGATCGCTTTCAGGGACCTCGTTAGGTGAATTATAGTAAAATTCATAATACACACCTTTTTGTGCATAGCCGTTATCTGCAATCCATTTAAACATCTCATTGTAGGGCTCTTCCATTTGGCTGTATGCCCCTTTATACATACAGGACACGTACTTACCCTGCGGAACTTCACCGGATTTGATTTCACCTCTAGCGGGAAATGGCTTCGCAACAGGAAAGCCAATTTCTAAATCTAAATCCTGCATATCAAGGTTGTAATAGGCTGTGAACGGCGCATCTGCCGGCTGTTCGCCGAGTTCGGCCATATACTGCATAATTTCCCCATAGGCTTGGCCAATTACTTGCGGCAAATTTTCCATTGCGGCTCTTGTTCTAATGGACAAAACGGGTTGTGCCTCTTGCTCGCTTAATTCAATTTGAAATTTCATCACATTTCCCCTCTTCCGTTTACTCATATTCTAACAAGAACCTCTGTTTGGTGTCAATGGAGTTATTCCATTTTCCACGCCTGATCACAATCCTGACATCGCAGCATCCCTTTATTAAAAAGGCTCACGAAAGCAAACAAAAGAAATACCACCGTACCTATCCATAGAAATTTCAGGTAAAAATAACCCACCAAGAAAAACAGTCCTGCAATGATCAGCAGTGTACTTATAACGTTAAACTTACTCATTTGCCGGACATTGTTTGAACCACAGCCCGGACAGGTATACTTATTTTCCTCCATGTAACTATCACCCCATTTTGATCTTGATTAAACAAGAAAATGTTATATATTTATACTATACTGAAAATATACATAAAAAGGAATAGTGATTAACTTGGGTGAGCTATCCTATGCTCACAAAAAGAGGTGAAACCCTTGCCCGAAAAACTTGCGGAGCTTTTTGACCAGCTGTATCGCGACAACCAGGCCAAGGTATATAAACTGGCCTTGAGCCTAACCGGTAATGCAAATGACGCCGATGAAATAACCCAGGAAGCATTTTTCCGGGCTTTTCGTTCCTATCATACCTTCCGCGAAGACAGCTCCTTTTTCACCTGGATATACCGCATTACCATCAATGTTGCCAATGATTATATAAAGCAAAGGGCCAAACTGCCAATTTATGCGCTAACTGAGGATTTGGGCTATTCCATTGAGGATATCATCGACACCAACCCCGCCAACGACCCTGAAACCGAACTGCTTGCCCGTGAAGCAAGATATAAGTGCCTGCACTGTCTGACGGAATGCCTGCCAACCAACCAGCGCATTGTTTTTTGCCTGGCTATAACGATAGGCTTACCCCACAAAATCGTCGCTGAAATATTGGAGTGCTCTGTAGGCTCGGTTAAAACAACACTTCACCGGGCCAAAAAAAGATGGAGCGGTTACATGGATAACAGGTGTCAACTAATCAAAAAATCAAACCCCTGCAACTGCAAACAGTGGATTCGTTTCGGCTTAGCGCAAGGCTGGTTTTCAAATCAAGCCATAACCAAGCCCCGCCCCCCGATTGATCTGCAGGCCCAAGAAGAGATCATTGAAATGCGAACATTGCGTGACACCTACCAGGAACTCTACCGGGAAACGGCCGGCGAATCTTTAGCACAAAGAATCAGGGCAGGCATAAAAAACGAAGAATGGGCTATTTTTTCTTGATTATTTTTGTAACCTTTCTAAAGTGTCGCCAGTCTAACTGATATAAATATTAAACAGGGGGCTGGTCACATGAAAATAACCAGTGATATTACTCTGGTGGCGCCATGCGGAATATTTTGCGGCGAATGCGAGGCCTATAAGTGCAAGGATGATTCTGCGTTGATGGAGCGCATGATGAATTCCAAAGTATTGAAAAAAGAAATGCTGCCCTGTCCGGGTTGCAGAGCAATCAAGGGAAACTGTCTGGCTGTTGACGGCACATGTGCCACTTACGCCTGTGTGATCGAACACGAAGTTGACTTTTGCTTTGAGTGCCCGGAATTTCCCTGCGCTAAATTAAACCCGGCGGCAGATAGGGCCGAGGTCCTCCCACACAATATAAAAGTTTTCAACCTGTGCTGTATTGAACATCAGGGTCTGGAAAAGTTTCTGGAAAGCATCCCCACTATCAAACAAAGATATTATCGTGGGAAAATGCTTATCGGCCAAGGACCTCAACTGAAATAAGCTAACTTCAGAGATTTAATACTTCGATAATATTAGAAATAAAGGAGATTAGTATGGAAAAGGCATTCGAAACTGTCAAACCAGACAAACGGCTTGCTGCGGTTTGCGGGTTGTTTTGCCCTGCCTGCGGCTTATATATTGGCACCAAAGAAGACCCGGAAAAGCTTAAAGGAATTGCCGAACGTACACAGCAACCTCTTGAAAAAGTTACCTGTTATGGCTGCCGTTCCGATAAACGCTCCTTTTACTGTGAACATCTCTGTACCATGTACAAATGTGCCGCTGAAAAAGGAATAGACTTTTGCGGCGCATGTAATGAATACCCTTGTGAAAGCTTAAAGGAATTTCAAGCGGCCATGCCACACAGAATTGAGTTGTGGCAAGCTCAAGAACGCATCAAAGAAGCCGGATATGAGCAATGGTATATGGAAATGCTGGAGCATTATTCCTGTCCCACATGTGGCACCATAAATTCAGCCTATGACATGGCCTGTTGGAAGTGCGGCGCAACTCCGGGTAATGCTTATGTGAGTAAACATAAAGACGAAATCATCCAACAAATGGCTAAAAAGAAATGACCGGTAACTGGCAAAAGGGGCTGTCCTGTATGCGTTGGGGACAGTCCTCTTTTTGTTTGCAGTGGTACCACGTATAATAATGCGCACCTGCATTTGCCCAACGCAGCGGAAGCCAAAATGTATTTCCAGGGTAGCATCCACCAGGAATTGTTCAACCTTTTCAAGAATAGATTAATAAAATTGGCTACCTCTGAATGCCATTTTTAAAAGTTGCAATTACCATTTCTGTTTGATTATGATCGTTTAGTGAAAGAATAATCGCAGAAGCCTGTTCGAAAATGACGGGGAAAGGGATGGGAGTATAAAATGGAGCCAGTTACAATAAGAGAACTATACGCACAAAAGGAAAACTATTTAAATAAAAAAGTACAAATAAACGGTTGGGTGAGGACCGTCAGGTCTTCCAAGACCTTTGGCTTTATAGAGCTCAACGACGGGACGTTTTTTTCCAATCTCCAGGTGGTGTATGATGAAAGCCTGCCCAACTACAAAGAGGTAGCAAAGCTTGGCGCCGGGTCATCGATCAGGGTGTCGGGGCAAGTTGTGGAATCACCGGGCGCAAAACAGTCTTTTGAATTAAAAGCAGCCACTATTGAAATTGAGGGACTTGCCTCTGCCGACTACCCCCTGCAGAAAAAAAGGCACACTTTTGAATACCTGCGTACCATTGCGCACTTAAGACCCCGCACTAACACCTTTTCCGCAGTGTTTAGAGTGAGGTCGGTTGCCGCATACGCCATTCACAAATTCTTTCAGGAAAGAGACTTTATCTATGTGCACACCCCGATTATCACCGGCAGCGACGCGGAAGGCGCCGGGGAAATGTTTCGGGTAACCACACTAGACTTTGACAAAACCCCGCGCAATGAGCAAAAAGAAGTGGACTTTACTAAAGACTTCTTCGGCAAGGAAACCAACCTGACAGTCAGCGGCCAGCTGGAAGGGGAATCCTACTGTATGGCCTTTAATAAGATTTATACTTTTGGACCCACCTTCCGGGCTGAAAACTCCAACACACCACGCCACGCGGCCGAATTCTGGATGATCGAGCCGGAGATAGCTTTTGCTGATCTCAGCGACAATATGAAATTGGCCGAAGATATGCTCAAATCCACTATTAGTTATGTACTGGAACACTGCTCCGAAGAAATGAATTTCTTCAATAGTTTTGTAGACAAGTCACTGCTCGACCGCCTGGGAAATATAGTTAGGGCCAAATTTGGCCATATTACTTACAGTGAAGCTATCGAGATCTTGAAAAAATCCGGTGAACGTTTTGAGTACCCGCCTGAATGGGGGTTTGACCTGCAGACCGAACACGAGCGCTACATTACCGAAAATCACTTCGGCAAGCCTGTTTTCGTAACGGATTACCCGAAAGAAATCAAGGCCTTTTATATGCGGATGAATGATGACGACAGGACTGTCGCGGCAATGGACCTGTTAGTCCCCGGCGTTGGTGAAATAATCGGCGGCAGCCAGCGTGAAGAAAGGCTTGAAGTCCTGGAAAAAAGGATAGACGAACTGGGGTTAAACAAGGAAGACTACTGGTGGTACCTGGATCTCAGGAAATACGGCGGCGCCCGTCATGCCGGCTATGGCCTGGGCTTTGAGCGGTTGATTATGTACCTAACCGGAATGACCAACATCCGCGACGTCATTTCCTTCCCCAGGACCCCCAAAAACGCTGAGTTTTAAGAAGAAGCATTCATAGACGATGTAAAATGCCGTAACCAGACGCGGGAAGGGGATAAACTTAGCGATCCAGCATACCAAGGATCCGGGCATTCATCTGTCCGTAAAGCGGGTTGGCCCGATCCCGCGGTCTTGGCATAGTTACATCAATCACTTCTTTAATTTGTCCCGGATGAGCAGACATAACGATAATCCTGTCCGCCAGGTAAATAGCCTCATCCACACTGTGTGTGACAAACATAATCGTTTTGCGATCCTGTTCCCAGATTCGCAGCAGTTCTTCTTGCAACAGGATACGTGTGTGCGCATCAAGAGCGCCAAAGGGCTCGTCCATTAACAACACCCTGGGGTCGTTTGCCAGCGCGCGGGCAATGGCAGCTCTCTGCTGCATCCCGCCGGACAATTCATACGGGTAAGCGCGGGCAAAAGCCTCCAAGCCCACCAACTTCAAATACTTGTGCGCCAACTGCAGCGACTCATTACGCGACATTCCAGCAAATACCAGCCCCAGGGCGATGTTATCCAGGACATTTTGCCACGGTAGAAGCGAGTAATCCTGAAAGACCATGCCAACCTCCCGGTTGGTTTTTTTAACCTCTTCACCCATGTAAAACACCCTGCCTTCGCTTGTCTGTTCCAACCCTGCAATAATGCGCAGCATAGTGGATTTACCACATCCCGAAGGACCGACAATACAGATAAAATCATTTAAGTCCACTGATAAATTGATGTCCTTAAGAGCAGGCACAAACGCTCCCTGTTTTGTTGCGTAAGTCTTGCATAAGTTCTCGATATTTATGACTGCTTCTTGCAACACATTGCCCCCCTGCTACCTGGACAAGCGCTGCCAGGCAAATTTTTTATCTTCCAAAATACGAAACAGAAAGTCAAGTACAGCTCCAACCACGCCGATGCTGACCATTCCCGCTATAACAATGTCTGTTCTGGCAACCGTATAGGCATGGGTTATCAAATAACCCACCCCGGAAAGGCTCCCCGGCAGCATCTCTGCCGAAACCAGGCACATCCAGGCTACCCCCAGGCCAATCCTCATACCGTTCACAATGGAAGGTGATACAGCCGGCAGTAATATAAGGCGAAAAATGTCCTTTTCATTTGCGCCCAGCACCCGGGCTGAATCAAGCAAAACCTTCCTTACATTTCTTACACCGTAAAGCGAGCTGGTTAACACCGGATAGAAAGCGCCAATAAAGATAATAAAAACCATAGACAGTTTCAGATTGTTTAGATATATGTACCACTGCCCCTGCTTGACACCTAAAAGCGTGGCCATGCTGGTGATACCAAACCAGGCCAGCACCAGCGGCACCCAGGCCAGCGGCGGGATAGGCCGGAACATACCCAGAAATCCATTAAACAAACGGTATACAGAATCGTAATAACCCATCGCGATACCCGCGGGTACCGCAATTAAAACTGCCAGAATAAATCCTATGAGTACGCGAACCAGGCTCACAAAAATATTGTTTAAAAGCGAGCCCATGCTGATAAGGTTATCGGCAGGATGGATCAGAAGCTGCACTAAATCTCTCACATGAGGCAACACCACAGGATTTTGCAGGTGATTGGCAATTAAATACCAGACGGTTATAAAAACAGCCGGAATGACCAAAGACCAGATCAGTTGCGCACCGAACCTTTTTACCCTGCTGCCGTTAAAATTTATTTGATTGGGCTCCATAAAGCCAAACTGGGTACCGGATCTTTTCACGTCTAACGGCTCACCTCCATCTAAATAAGGTGTTTCCCCCAACCGGGCGGGTCAGTGGAAACACCCAACAAAAAACAATATTTTTTAAATATGTTTTGGTTATTTATTGTTCGCTTTTTCTGTGAAGCTGAAATCAAACATTAATGATTTAACATCATCAAATTTCTTGCCTTTTAGCTTGTCAGAGAACTTGTCCATATTATTTAATACATCCATATAAATCCCGGTTCCGCGCAGCCAGTTTTCCGTGGGCTTGGTGCTGTAAACCAGCAAAGAAGCTTTAGCCGCATCCACTGGGACGCCCATCCAGTTTGCCGTTATTGTTCCGGCATCTTCCTTATTCTTGTTGCACCAGTCACTGCTCTTGGTCATCAGTTCAACGAACTTTTGTATAACCTCAGGATTTTTTGCGATCACTTCATCGCGAGCCGCTACTACACAACAGGGGAAATCATGCCAGTAACCCTGCGGCGGCAGATCGCGCAGGTCAAGAGCAATCTTGCCTACGCCCTGTACAACTGAAACCTCCGGGTGCGGCGAGGGACCAACCCAACCATCCACCTGTTTGCTTGTCAGGGCCGGGTTAAGGTTGGCGGTGTCCTTCAAGTCAACCATCAACACTTTTGCTGTCGCGTCATTGGCGTCCTGGGTTATGGTAATTCCCGCCTCGTGGAGGGCCCCTTCAAATACAATTCTGGGCGCACTGGTCGGTGAATGATATCCTATTTTGACCGGCTGGGCGGCTGCTTTTATGTAAGCCAGAAAAGATTCCCAGTTGCTGATGCTGCTGTCTTTTGGAACAACTAAAGCCATTCCGTCTGTTTGCAGCGGGCAAATAGTTTTAATTGGAGTTCCTTTGTCATTACCGGACATGATCGCTGTTACAGAAGCAAGCCCTAAGTCCAAATTATTTTGGGCAAAAAGCGTGGTTGTTTCCGAACCGCTCTTAGTAACGACAAAGTTTAAGGTGGCTAATTTTTTATCCCCGTCCATCAGGTCATATCTTTCTTTTTCAACCACTGACTTGAGATAAACCCCCTGGTTCTTGAATTCTTCTCCCTTGGTAGCGGCAACAACTAAGGGCGTGTGGTGGTTAGTGAAGATATATCCAAGGTTTAACTCCGGCACTTGCTGTGCCGGGGTGGAGGTACCAGCTCCCTTATCACCACAACCGGCAACTGCCAGCAACATTACCAGCAGCAAGCTAAATAAGGCGTTAATGACAATACTTTTTTTCATCTTAATATGTAACCCTCCCTTAAATACTGCATTTGTATTAATCAGTTATTATCTGCTGAGATGATGCTGTCTTTTTTTTCTCTGAACTCACCTCGCAACCAATGTTATTTAACCCATATCATTATACATGTAAATTATCTATAGCAGCTATTTAAATATTTTATCAACATAAAGATATATATAAAGTATTTTGTCGATCCTACATAACATCCTCGTTAATCCAGTTAATATGTTTTTATAAAAACTCCGCTTCTTCTTCAAAATCCAGATACGGCTTTTCAAACACGGGCATGGCGTTGACAATCAACTCCGCCAGACCGCCATACCGGATATTGTATTTGCCAGAAGCCTGGTAGTAATTGAGGATATCCCGTATAGCGCCTTTACAGTTGGAACAGGGAGCGCAAACGTACTTGGGTTGAGATGGGTCGCTGACCGTGTCCTGGAAAGCTTCCAGAATCTGCTTGAACTTCATCCTGCCGGCCACCCGGCTGCGCCATTCCGGGAAGTTCATGCTTTTCATCACGGCAAAACCACCACCTCCGCCGCAGCAGTAATTATTGACGCCGTGGGGAGTCATTTCCCGAAACTGCGGGCAAAGGTCTTTGATGATATCGCG
>JAQVOH010000028.1 GCA_028702695.1 Desulfotomaculaceae bacterium | reverse complement strand
ATAGTACAGCTCTTTCTGAGTCGATAAAAGGCTCTTTTTCCAGGAGTTCTTGGTAGCGTTTATTAACTCTCTGCGTGGTAGGGCTTCCTTTGATTTCCCTGTCCACGATTTGCTTAGCCACAGCCATATTCTGCATACCTCCTTTGAATTTCATTATTAGTCCTTTAAAAGTTATTTCTTTACTCTATTATTTAATGAAAATCAAATGATGACAAACTTTTTCTTTTGTAGAAAATAACAATTATCCACAAAACTTTTAACCATTTCTCTTAATGGTTTGTAATATTTTTCAGAATTTATACTGCCATTATAATAATCTCCAGATCAAAGGGATTGACTATTTCATGTCGAATTAAATATATGTTTCGAGGGTTTATTGAACTAAACTGAGCAGGGAAGGAGCGGCTTATGTCTTTTACTGTACATGAACTTCTTAAGCTCCCCCTATTATCAGGAGCTCATTTGGTTGCCGGACAACAGGGAATTAAAAACTTAATAAAGTCCATCTCTTTTATGGAAGCACCAGATAGCGTCAACTGGGTCATGCCATATGATTTTTTGATTAGTAACGCATATCTATTTAGTTCTAATCCAGGTTTTGAACTAAACCTCATCAGCAAACTCGCTGAAAAAAAAGTATCTGCCATTGGAATTAAACTGAACAGATACCTGACCAATATTCCGGAAGAAATAAAAAGGCAGTCAAATGAAGAAGGTCTACCAGTTATTATTCTTCCTTATAATATAACTCCTAGTCAGTTGATTAGTACTATAACAAAAACGCTTAATTCATACAGGACTCCACAGAAAAAGGTTTTGGAAAACCCACATATTTCGCTTGTATGTGAATTATTGTTCTCTACAAATATTTCAGATACAACACTGTTAAGAAAAGCTTCTACACTAGGATGGGATTTTACCAAATCTTATGGTGTTATAGTAATAAATGTTGATGACCTCAATTTAATTAAGCAAGTCATTGCTATTATTCAAAATAATAATATTGTCTATAATTCACTTGTTTTCCAATATGAAAAGGAAATAATAATTCTTTATGGAATCGATACTTCTCCAGAAGTACAATCTAAATTGATAAAAACTGGAGAGGTAATACAAGCCAGCTGTAAAAAAGAATTTCCCGACCTGAAAATACTGATCGGGATTGGAAGAGCGTATAACAATATTTTAGATTTACGCAAGAGTCATGATGAAGCGGTCCAGTCTTTGAATTTTGGGCCTCTGCTAGTTCAAACAAATTCGGTTATCCATTTTGACAACCTGGGTATCTATAAGATTTTATGCAAATTTAGAAATTACGAAGAACTGGAAAAATTCTTCCACGAAACGGTGGAAAAACTGATTAAGTACGACCAGGAATACAATACGGAATATTATAAAACGGCGGAAATGTTTTGTAAATGCAACCAAAATATTAATGAGACTGCTAAACAATTATCTGTGCATTACAATACGGTAAAATACCGGATTAATCATATTTTAAAAGTTTTAGACATAAATCTTGAAGACCCAGAGAAGCGGCTGGAAATTCAAATTGGCATCAAAATCACGGAATATCTAAGAGTAGTTCATAAAAGCTTCACACAAAAGCCCTGATTGACTAGAATACCTATTTTTTCATGCTCTTGTAATGGCTGCCAATTGACGGAACATAATGCCGAAAAATGATGGAACGAGTGGCAATAAATGTAATGATAGCGCTTAACGATGACAAGACACTTGGGAGCCACACAATGGTGAGATAAAGGGGATTCGCAGTTCGCTAATGGCGAATTCGCTCATCCCCTTGTTAATCATAAGGGACAGATGATATGGGAGAGTGCCTGGAAGGCATGGGCCACAGTGATTCCATCGATTACATTTTTTATGGCGGCAGAAAGTTTTTCGCCATTGTAACGCACATCCTCTAAATCGCTGAGCCAACAACCCGCCTGACGATCCGGTATGCAGGCAAATAAACCGGAAGTGCCTGTGCCCAGCAACACCAGTATACTGGATCTGCTTTCGATAAATATTTCATAATGACTTCCATAAGATTGGATGCTGGTAACGATTCCCTCCCAGTCTTCACGCCCACTTTTTCCCAAGTGATGGGAGCAGCTGAATCTTGTCATGCCACTTCCCCCTGGATTACCAGTTTCACCATGTGATCATTAATAATCCGACGCTCGTTCTGCGCGCCATACAGCAGGCAATGGGTGCACAGCTTGTTGACCATCCGGGCTGCCCCACTGGAGAAGAGAAAAATCTCATCCAGCGCACCATCAGAAAAAATATCCCGGTCAGCGCCGGCGTAAATCAAATGCCGTTTCACATAATCACCAACCTGCGACCGGTCGAAGTGGGCAAGCTTGCATTGTAGGTCAATGCGTTGTCGGATGGCGGCATACTGCCAAGGAGCGTGACCTGCATACTCCAAGGTGAGTGTGGAAATGTCGGCAGGATCATAAACGACACTCACGTTGCACCCGATGAAGGGAAGCCCCGCCTCGTACTTCTTGTTCATAAAGCTGATGCATCCTGCCTTGTCAACCTTGCGCTCCTCAGAATGCAGAAAGGCGTTGGCGATGGTTTTGGCATCCAGGAACCGGATCGGTTTCTGGTCGCCGTTGTAAGCGGCAGTCGGACTGATATCTTGCCCCAGGGCGTAATGAGGTTTGTTTTGGTAGCATTCATCCAACCACACCCAAAACAATTTATTGAGGTGAGCCAATATTAGCGGCTTCTCTAATTGAGCCTCTGCTAAAAATGAATTCACCACTCGATTCCAACGCTCTACCTTGCCAGTTGATTCTGGCGAATATGGTTTGGCAAACAACAGACGAATCCCCATTTTTGAACAGGCGCGGGTCATCCATTTCGTGCGATCAGTTACGTGTTAGTTACCGCCAAAATTTAGGGCGATTTTAGGCCGTTTTCTAGGAAATAGAAAAACCGCTAATCCCTTGTGATTAGCGGTTTTGTTGGTGGAGACAAGGAGGATCGAACTCCTGACCTCTTGAATGCCATTCAAGCGCTCTCCCAGCTGAGCTATGCCCCCAAGATAATATACTTATGTTATTTTACTATCTAACCCCCAGGTGGTCTAGCCTTTAATTAGGCTTATACAACCTGCTTGCCGCTCCTTAGCGACGTTATTTAGTTTACCACTTTTCTCTCCTCAGATCAACCATATTACGCGGTTAAATTGTGTTATTTAATTTTTTCTATATATAAAGGTTCCGAATCCAAAGTGGCTGCGGTATCTTTGCATAAAACACCGATACTCTTGAAGCGGCCGCGAGAGATTTGCGTCGCTCATTAATTCAGATGAAAAAAGCGAATTCACCCCGCCGTAAAGGATTTCCTTTAAATTTTCCAGTGGACCCGGGAAATTCTTTAGGTTTGCTGCGATTTGACTGAAACCAGCCTCCTCGAAAGACTGCTGCCATTCCTTGAACGACGGTATTTGTGGTAAACCGCAGATAGCTTTTACCTGTTCTCTGGCCGCAAGTGGCAAAGAATCTTTTGCTACTAATTCGACGTCAACCAGGATCCCTTTTCTCTTTAATACCCGGAAGCACTCCTTAACACCTTTAAACAGGGGTAAAAACACCAATACTGATTCAATCATAATTAGATCGGCAGCTTGATCACGAAAGGGCATATCCAGCACATCACCAAGGACAAAATGGACATCAGCCTTTTCCCTTTCAGCTCTAGACCTGGCCTTAGACAGCATTTTTTCTGCGTTGTCCAGGGCAAAAACATGGGCTCCATAGGTTTTTGCCAGGTGGCAAGCGGTTCGCCCGGTCCCGCAGCCTACGTCAATAACAATATCCTCGCGTAAAATGCTAAAATCCCGCAGGATTTTTAGGGTGTGGTGAAACCCACCCGGGTGCAAGCTACCGCCGTCCATAGCGGCGATGGCATCAAGGTATGAACTCATCCGAAATCTCCTTTTGTTTTACTGACCCTACATATTATGCAGGAAGGAAACATTGAGTTACATACCAGGCACGCACCACCTATGTGACTTCTCCCCTGTCGCCTACCTTTTCCAGATGACTGAGTGCGCACACAGGATTAGCAGTTCCCCCGCCATAAGCTGCTCAGCTGAACTGGGGTTGGTGATGAGCTATTCGCCACGCCTGATTGCCAGAAGCATAACCCCGTAGCCTTCCCTGAGACGGGAATCCTTGAGCTTTTTTCCGGCAAGCAAGGAATTTTCATCATGCCACAATTCCTCCAAACTAAGGTAAATCTCCGGTTCCTCAAACAAGGTTTGCACAAACGCAGCAGAATAGAGCGCAACGATTTCAAAACAAGAACTGCACTCAACTAATCCATCTTCCTACCACAAACATGGCGCAGGCTACCGAAAACACGACCGTTGTTATAATTATATAAGCCTGGTAGACCTGGTTTTTGTGAAGCAGGAGCGCCAGGGTGATATACCCGGGGAAGAGGACCAGGATGTACCTGGGCATACCAAGGGGCACGTTATCAACTACCGAAGAAAATGGGATCAGAAAGCCTAAGACCAGAAAAATCAACATCGAACGGTCTTTAATATACTTAAAGCTCCTGATTACCAGGTAGAGAAACAAAAGGGCCATGCCCGATTCAAATAGGCTATAATATGCATTTTCATACAGAAACAAGGTCAGGTTGAGCAGCTGCCCGGCGCCTGGATAGGCAAAATGACGGTACCCCCAGTACTCGGTATTCAGTGAGTGAGCAAAGGCCAGCGGGTCTCCCGTGGACAGCCACAATACCATCATAAAAATGAGCAAAGACCCGGGGATAAGGGCAAGGGGCAAGGCTTTTTTAATATTGAGCCTAAACCCTTCCTGCTCATACTGCATATACAAAAAAGCAAGGAAAAGGACCACCCCAATATTACGGGTCAAGGCTGCACAGGCGCCAAGAACCGCAGCCAACACCCAGTTCTTACGCCTGCCGTAATAAAAAGCAGCAAGAGCGAAGGCCATAAATGGCGCTTCGGAATAAATCGAGGAGAAAAATATTGCCGTCGGAAAGAATAGCATAATAAAGATGGTGGAGGTGGCAACTTCGGAGCCGTATTCTTCTTTGACCAGGGTATACAGATAATAACAGGCAATAAAAAGGGCAGTGTTGGAGATCAAAAAACCAGCTACTGCCCCATCCTGCGTTAAATAAGTCAGCAAGCGGATCATGAGCGGAAACAACGGAAAAAATGGCGCACTGTCAAAATCGTATCCTTGCCCTGCTATTCTCAAAAACCAACCGGCGTCCCAGTGAATTAAGGAATCAAGGATGACGTGCTGATGGATTCCATCCACAGAAGCAGGCAGTAGCGGGCTCAGAACCTCCCTGGTCAGCCAAACTAAAAAAACAATGTAGAGTTTGTTCAGTATGTATATGTAGCCGACATGTTTCAAATTCTCTTTAATTGAATATTACCCCCTGGAGACCTTGGCCGCCATCTTACCTTTACGGAAGACCCACAGTTTGCTGAGGGTAAAGTTGAAAGTAAAGGTAATAACCGTCGCTAAAAACAAGGCGGTCATCTGAGCTAGATTAAAATTCAGGAAAATATAGATTGACGCACTGTTGATCCCCAGACCTACGGCGTTCACCAGCACGAACCTAATAAACGTGCCACCTTTATTGTGGTCGTGGCTCATCTTAAAAGTCCAGCAACGGTTTAGAACGTAGCTGTTGAGTATACCGCAAAAGTAACTCAAGCCTTTAGCTGCTGTGTAAAAAAAGATACTCTCAGCGGGATACATCTTTAAAATAGCAAAATAGACAGCCCAGTCGATAAAAGTATTGAGGCATCCGACCAGAGCAAACTTGCATAGTTGAAGAATATTTTCCGTAAACCCGCACTCTCCTTGCAAGTAAACACTTAAATTTACAATCAGACCGAATAAACCTATTCTGACCGGGGAGAAAAGCTGTTTTTTAAGGCAAAAAGTTCTTTAAAAGCCCGCAAAATCACAGATAATTTAGCTCCTGTCTGTTCTCCTGCCACGCGAGGAAAATGGCTGACCCCGACCTCGGTTATAGTATAGCCCATAGCTCTAGCTTTGGCCAGTATCTCGGTATCAATTAAGGCGCCCTGTGAAGTAAGGGTAATCTCATCAAATATTTTGCGCCTGTATAGTTTAAAGGCCGAATCAACATCAGAAACGTTGATTTTAAAGAGCACATTCACGAGGGCTCCCCACATAAAAGCATTTACCTTACGCATAAAGGGATCCTGCCGGCAGGTCCTGCAGCCTGAGACTATGTCTGCTTCTTCGATAAGAGGCAGAAGTCTGGTAATCTCCTCTATTTTAAACTGGCCATCCCCGTCTGTGTAGAAAACCAGCTCCTTAGTGGCATTCTTAAAGCCTGTTTGCAGGGCTGCACCGTAACCCTGGTTACCGTCATGGTGAATTACTCTCACCGCGGGGTTTCCCTTAGCCAAGCGTTCTGCAATTTCACCGGTGCGGTCCCGGCTTCCGTCGTTTACAATAATTATTTCGTAATCATCGGATATCCTGCTCGCAACCTCAATTGCTTCCGCTGTTATCCTTGCCACATTTTGTTCTTCATTATAGCAAGGAAAAAAGATAGTTATAGGGTACTTCTTCATACTCCTCCCCAATCCTTTGTGTTCTGAACCATATATTACCTTCGACAAAACTGCCCGTCATCCTTCTTCCAAACTTTTCGAAAAACACTTTTGCTTTAAGATTGATTTTTTTGAATAATTTTATACAGTATAACCTTATTCTGTTGTAATTAAAAATAAATTAATCGGCTTCTTTATTTAAGAAGGAGAATAACTTTTTTGATATTTAACATAATAAGGGTATTGAATTTAGGAGGTGTTGGTATGGAATGGTTAAACCGCGTGGCTTTAGCTCTGGTCATTATTGGCGCCTTGAACTGGCTGCTGGTGGGAGTCTTTGAATGGGATCTGGTAGCCGCTATTTTTGGGGGGAATACGCTCAGGCAATCCTCTGACTTGAGCCGATTTATCTATTCGATCGTTGGACTGGCCGGTCTATATTCGATCTCATTCTTCTTCAAAGAAAACTCACTGGTGAGAAACAAGCAGTAACACCTAAAAGGGCATACTCTAGCTATACAAGAAGGGTACGGGCATAGACCCGCGTACCCTTCTTGTTCCAAAATATTAAATCGCACACACTCATAAGAATAAGTCCCCGTATTTTTTACAAACAATTCTGGAACGTATATTACAATGCCAACCCGGTCATAATTAATATTGTTTAATAACAAAAGGAGGCTTGAGAATGACTCCACGTAAAAAAGATCGTGGCATAGCCCCGGATACTGTAACCACCCCTGTGGAAGATGAGAATGATCTTTGCTCTGAGGCATCTGAAAGCGCTTGCGAATCTTGCCCAAAATCAAGTGATGACAAAAATGCTACCTGCTAGAGACCTTTATCTAAGGTCTCTTTTTTTTATTTCCAAGGTTCTTACCGGGGGTTGTCACCGCAGGTAACTAATGCTATAGTTGGATTATAAAAAAATATAAAACTGGGGTGATGTAGTTTTGAACATCCAAAACAAGGGTTACCTCAACGATTACCGTGTAAATTTCCTGAACAATAGTACCATTATAAGTATCGAAATTACCTGCTGCGGAAAACACATAGGAGAAATGCGGTTTCAAGACGGAGAAACAAAAAAGTGCCCACAATGCGGCACGGTTCATACGGTGACCATCCAGCACAACCATTTCCATATTCGCCCTGTAAAAGCCGCTTCCCAAGAACAGCCGTACGATACAGAAATTATGGAAGAAAAAGCACTATAATTTTTGACCAGGTCTTGCGGGTGGAGATTTGTAAACACCAGCGTAAATCCCTTGAATAATCAGGTTCCTGGAGCCAGACAGCAGCAAGTCGCGATATGCTGGGTTGGTAGCTACCAGACTAATATTCATGTCATTATCCTTGTGAAATATTTTCAGAGTGGTGTCTTCTCCGTCAACTTCTTATTCGCCTTTTGACGGGGGTATTGGGAGTATCCGGTGATGTTTTGTTCTGAGAACACCGGTTGATCGGACTGCACATTGCCCTACACGGCAACACCGGTAAGATCATAATAAAAAGTTTCTAAGTTCTGCTGAAGGGTGATTGTACTTGGATCATCCTTTTGTTCGTCTACACCATGTGGAAAATATAGAACTGGCTTGGTTAAAACCTCCGACAGCCTCAGCAAGTCGTCGATACTAAATTTGCGTTTTCCCTTCTCATAGTAATTAATGGCTGTAGCAGTAAGTTCCAACTTGGCCCCCAATCCGGCCAGGGATAGAAATTTTCCTTCCCTGGCTTTTTTAATTCTTGCCCCGACCCCGATTTCAACAAACATCTAATACCGTCCCATTTATAACCAATCCATAGTCAAAGGGAAATAAGGTGCGCATCAAGTAAAACTTCCCCAATAGAATATCATTAAAAACTTCATCCTCGCCAGGGTTTATTCCTTTTATAAAACACATACCCATTGACATAAGCTGGTCCCATTGATAGACTAATACACAGTAACTTAATATCTTTGCTCTTATCCGGAGTGGCGGAGGGACTGGCCCAATGAAGCCCGGCAACCTTGGGATTAACCCAAAAAGGTGCTAATTCCTGCAGAAGATCTTTTTCTTCTGGCAGATAAGGGGGAAAGCATTGACTTAAACTTTCTCACCCCTTCTGTCTGGAAGGGGTATTCTTATTAAGGACGAAAAAGCAATATTTAAAGCGGGAGGGATGTAGGAACAATGGCAATTGAAAAAACCTACGCCGAGATTAACGAAAAGATTAAGTCTGGCAAAGCGGTTGTGCTGACGGCCGAGGAAGTAATTGGCCTGGTGGCAGAAAAAGGACTTACCGAAGCAACCCGGCAGGTAGACGTGGTCACCACCGGCACATTTGCCCCCATGTGTTCTTCTGGTGTGTTTCTTAATTTCGGTCATTCCAAGCCCAAGATGAGGATGCAAAAGGTTTGGCTCAACGGTGTCCCTGCCTACGCAGGTATTGCCGCTGTCGATGCCTATCTTGGCGCCACGGAACTTCCCGAGGACGATCCCTGCAACAACAATTATCCTGGGGAATTCCGCTACGGGGGCGGGCATGTAATCCAGGATCTGCTGCTGGGCAAACAGGTCAAGCTGGAAGCCACCTCCTATGGCACCGACTGTTACCCCCGCCGGGAGCTTGAGACCTATATAACCCTGGATGATATTAACGAAGCCACCCTCTTTAATCCACGCAACTCCTACCAGAACTACAATTGTGGGGTTAATCTCACCAATAGGGTTATATATACCTATATGGGGGTGTTGAAACCAAATCTGGGCAACGCCCACTACTGCAGCGCCGGGCAGCTTAGCCCGCTTTTGAATGACCCCAACTTTTTAACAATAGGCATGGGGACCAAGATCTTCCTGGGTGGTGGGATCGGCTACGTAGCATGGAATGGTACTCAGCACTTTCCCGAAATCCAAAAAGACGTTGCCGCAAACAGCTACGGACCGGCCGGCGGGACCCTCTCACTTGTAGGCGATTTAAAGCAAATGAAGGCTAACTGGTTGCTTGGAACCAGCTTCCTTGGTTACGGCGCTACCCTTACCGTAAGCATAGGCATACCCATCCCCATTCTTAATGAAGAAGTGATGCGCTGTGTGTCGGTCAGTGACCGCGACCTTTATGCCCCCATTGTCGATTACGGTGAGGCTTATGGCCAACGGCTGCCCAGCGACCTTGGCTACGCCAGCTATGCTGAGCTGAAGTCTGGGACTATCACCGTCAATGGCAAAAAAATTCCTACAGCTCCCCTGTCCAGCTACCCTAAAGCCAGGGAAATCGCCGCTACCCTCAAGGAATGGCTCTGTAAAGGGGACTTCCTCCTGACCGAACCGGTAAAGTTGCTCCCCTCCTACCGGGACGGCATCCAGTCTAAGAAGTTGGAAATCAGGAACCTATAAGGCAAGGCTGCCTTGAAAGACACAGCTAACTTCTGGCAAACATGAAAATCTGGAAGGAGTGAACGGCATGGCACCTAACAAAATAATCCTGCGCTTTAGCGAGAACACATCTGATCAACCTATTATATACCGTCTGGTGAAGGACTACGACCTGGTCATCAATATCCTCAAGGCCAACGTAAACCCCAACAAAGAAGGAACGATGGTTTTGGAACTTACCGGGGAAAAATACGATGAGGGTCTGGGCTACCTGCGAGGCCAGGGGGTCAGGGTGCAGCCACTTGCGGAAGAAGTCTTCCGAAACGAGGACAGGTGCACTAGTTGCGGTGCCTGTACGGATATCTGCCCCACCAGCGCCCTGCGTCTGGAAAGACCTTCAATGGAAGTAAAGTTTGATAGCGATAACTGCATCGTCTGTCAACTATGCGTCAAAGTCTGCCCACTAAAAGCTATGGAGGTCAGGTTCTAATTTGGAGTATCTGAAGCGTACTTACCGAACTTCATTCCGCCAGGACGATCTGGTTCACTTCCAGGTGGTGGTGCGCCAGACCGACCTGGATATCGGGGTGCGCCGGGAGCGGTTTTCACCTGAATTAGTAAGTTGGGTGAAAAATGTGCTCCAGGAACTGCGGGAACCTCTTGAAAGATATACGCAGGAGTACCCGGCTTTTCTTCATTCACTAGTACCGTATGACCCCCTGTCCGGTGCCCCTCCCATTGCCATTGAATTGGCGCAAGCAGCTCGCTTGGCCGGGGTCGGACCGATGGCCGCCGTGGCCGGAGCTTTTGCCCAGCACATTGGGCGGGCCTTGGCCAGGCGATCAAAGGACGTCATTGTTGAAAACGGCGGGGACATTTATTTGCGCAGCACCCGCCAACGCAGGATCGGTATTTTTGCCGGGGGTTCCCCCCTGTCAAACCGTATTGCCCTCGAAATCAAACCTGAGGAAACCCCGCTAGGCATCTGCACTTCTTCAGGCACCGTGGGCCCATCCTTAAGTCTGGGCCGGGCGGACGCCGCCGTGATCCTCTCACCTTCCGCGAGCCTGGCGGACGCAGTGGCCACGGCCGCCGGCAACATGGTCCAAAATAGCGGGGACGTTCAGCAGGCAGCAGAATTTGCCTTGGCTGTTAAGGGAATCACAGGGGCCGTTATCATCAAGAACGACCGTATGGCTGCCTGCGGGAAGCTAAAACTTGTACCTCTTGTCACTGATAGCCAACAATAGCAATATATGAAACTACATAAAACCGGCTCTTTGAATACACTGAAATATCACGCAAAGAGTGGCCAGATTAATCACCTCACCTGCCGCTCCTGCTATTGCCGCAATGAGGTGTACCAATTCCGAGAAAGCGGCAGTCTCCAGGCCAGCTGAGATGGCAAAAACAAAAAACTGTTGGTTTGATCAACAGCTTTTTGTTTGCCGCGTAGCTACGGCCTAGTTGTTTAATTTTTAGAGTTATTTAGAAAGCCTGCGGAACTCAAGGTACGAGTAAACGAAAGGGACAATTACTGCCAGGGCGAGGGCTAATGCGAGCACCAGACCACCCGCAGGACCGCCCAGCAGGGTTCCGGCCAGTCCCAGAATACCTGCCGCAACCCAGAGCCGGCCACCCAGACGGTGGGTTTTCTGCCAGACTTCTTCACTAGCCAACGTCCAGGGTGTTTTAATGCCTACAAAATAATTGTGCCGGAACTGCCCCATGTAATTCCCGATGATCAGGATCAGCAGGGACATCCCTGTCATTACAGCCTTGTCTACCGGTACCTGGAAACCTAAAGCACTTAAAATAACGATCAGGTGAATACCTGTCATGAAAATCACCAGAACCGCTTTGATGACCCGGTAGGCCCCGGCAAATTTTTCGTAGTTTTGACGGCGAGGATCGATTAAAGGAACAAGCAACATCCCAAGGTATATACCTGCAGTCAACAGAGGAATCCCGAAGGCCCCCCAGCAGCGGGAGGAATAGCCGTCCACCTCACCCCTGTAGTTCCAGTGGCTGGCCACCTGCTCGGGCAACTGCGGGTATACCACTACCCCAAGGACTAGAGCCGCTACGATCAACAGCCACAGCGGCCATTCCGATAAAAATATCTTAAATATATCCGGCAAGTGTTTATTAGCTCTATTCACTGGCGTCACTTACCTTTCTGTTTAACAGGTCTGAAAACCAGCTCATTACCTCCTGAAAGACTGTCATATTAAGGGAATAGTGAATGAATTGGCCCTGTCGCTCGTCCAGTACCAGTCCAGACTGCTTTAACAGGTTAAGATGGTGCGAGATGCTTGGCTTTGATATATCAAATTCATCAGCTATTTCACCAGCGGTCAAATCACGCTCCCTTAGTAGCTTCAATATTTTACGGCGTGTTGGGTCGGCCAGAGCTTTAAACGTAAGGCCAACCATAAAGATCCCTCCCAACTGCTTTGATGTTTATATAATTATCTAATCATATTATAATTCACAGCCTACTATGAGTCAAGAAGATGTATGATGCGCTTAAGCAGGCATCCGGGTAACGTCGTCTGTTGAGCAGCGAATACATACATGAAGTTTGTATTTGTTTCCTTTTAAGTTTCCTAAAAATAGCATTAAAATAATAGGTAAAATGGCGCAGCCTATCGAATAAAAAGTACTTAAGACAAAAATTCGTATTAAACTGTTGATTTTAAACAATGGGGGCATTATTATTGCAAACAAAAAGACATATTGCCTTGATTCAATGGCAAAGTTTTCGTCTTAAAATATTTTTCGAAGGAATTCTGGTCGGTTTATTCGGTGGGGTACTGGTCGTGACGTTCAGATATCTTTTGGAAAAAGCCGAATTATTGCGGGAGCATATATATATTGTTTTACATGTGAACGGCTCTTGGGCCACTGTTTTATGGTTAATTGCACTAATGCTCGTCTCTGTCTGCCTGGGTTTTATTGCCTATAAAGTCCCTATGGCCGGTGGAAGCGGCATACCACAGGTAAAAGGTATTATCCTGGGTCACTTCAAGATGAACTGGCTAAAAATAATTATAGGGAAATTTCTCGGCGGAATTCTTGCCATTGGTTCAGGCCTGTCGTTGGGACGCGAGGGTCCCTCCATCCAATTAGGGGCTATGGCTGGTCAAGGCGTCAGCCGCCTATTAGGAAGGTTAAGAGTAGAGGAAAAATATTTAATTACAAGCGGCGCCAGTGCTGGTTTAGCAGCAGCTTTTAATGCGCCGCTCGCTGGAGTAATCTTTGCACTTGAAGAATTGCACAAAAACTTTTCCCCGGCTGTCTTAATGTCTGCTATGGCGGCATCACTTACAGCCGATTTAATAACCCAACAAGTTTTCGGTCAAAAACCAGTCTTTGATTTTCGCGACCTTGCTGTTTTACCACACAATTACTATATTTATGTTGTCGGCCTTGGTGTTATCTGTGGATTTTTAGGTTTTCTCTTTAATTGGACGCTTACAAAGACACTGGATGCTTACAAAAAAATCACATGGCTACCAAAAATGTTTATGTCGGCGCCAGCCTTAATACTGGGTGGAATATTGGGCTTTGTCCTGCCTGAAGTGCTGGGTGGGGGAAATAAACTTATCGACTCTATTGGACAGACGAACTATGGTATTGCTATTTTATTAATATTTTTTGCTGTTAAATTCTTATATACAATGATTAGCTACGGCTCCGGTGTACCGGGCGGAATATTTATGCCGATGCTGGTTATTGGGGCGCTGGCCGGCGCTATATACGGTGACGTGCTCATAGTTTATTTTCACATCGATCAAAAATTCTTCAGTAATTTTATTGTTTTGGCCATGGCTGCTTATTTTACTGCCATTGTCAAGGCGCCGGTGACTGGAAGTATTCTAATTACTGAAATGACAGGTTCTTTTGACCATTTATTAGCATTAATCATCGCTTCGGTAACTGCCTATGTGGTTAGTGACATACTAAAAACCGCACCAATATATGACACATTATTGGCGCGGTCTCTGGTTAAAAAGAATCGCAACATTTACTCCGGCTGGGACAATAAAACTCTGATTGAAGTTGCCGTGTGCCTTGGCTCAAAACTTGAAGGCAAAAGAATAATGGATATTGTCTGGCCACCTCACTGCCTGCTGATAAGTATTAAGCGGAGTGAAGCCGAAATCATCCCCCGGGGAAACACTAAAATAATAGTTGGTGATTATCTATTCGCGCTTGCCAACGAAAATGAATCAGCAGATATAAAAGAAGCATTGTCTCTTATGGCAGGGATCACGCAAACCATGGAATAGATAATCACTACCCTGCCGTGTATAATATTTATTCTCCTTCAGGCAGGTAATGGTAGTCCAGCACCCGGTTTTCCCACGTACGCATCTTAACTTTACCGCCTCCTTGGGCCAGTATATAAGGAGGCATAACAGGAGTTTTTCCGTAACCGTTGGGGGCATTGATAACGTATGTCGGGACAGCCAATCCGGAAGTATAGCCGCGCAGTTTTTCCATAACCGCAATACCCTCATCCATAGACGCGATAAAATGGCTTGTACCCTTTACCGCTTTGGCCTGGAAAATATAATAGGGCTTGACTCTGATCTTTAAAAGTTCCTGGTTAAGTTTTTTCATAACGTGCGGGTCGTTGTTTATTCCTTTTAAAAGAACCGCCTGATTCCCTAAAACCACACCGGCTTCAACCAGTCTATCGCAGGCCTGCTTGCTATCCGGGGTAATCTCCCGTGGATGGTTAAACTGGGTGTTAATGTAAATTGGGGGATGTTTCTTAAGAACCGTACATAACTCCGGGGTGATTCGTTGCGGCAAAGTGACAATGGTTCTGGTGCCCAGACGCTTTATTTCCACATGCTTGATTTTATCCAGTTCACCCAATAACCAGTCAAGTTTTCTATCGCTTAAAAGCAGCGCGTCGCCGCCGGTAATTAAGACATCACGGATTTCCTTGTTTTCCCGGATATATTCCAATGCAGCCATTAGACTCTGGTGTGACTGGTGCTGATCCACCTCACCGATATTCCTGCGCCTCTGGCAATGGCGGCAGTACATAGCGCACTGATTGGTAACATTGATAATCAGCCGGTCCGGATAGCGCCTGGTGACGCATGGGGCTGGGGAGGTGAATTCCTCGGCCATGGGATCGATATAACCAGTACTGTCCATCTCATCGATAGAAGGAACCGATTGCATGCGGATCGGATCATGCTCGCAGGTTCCGTCCATCAGCGAGGCATAGTAAGGTGATATTGCCCAACGATAACTCATCCCCACCCTCCTGATATGGGCACACTGCTCTTCATTAAAACCTAACAGCCGCGCTAACGTAAAGACATCATTGACCCGGTTGGCCATCTGCCAGCGCCAGTCTTGCCAATTTTCTTCACTGGTGTTAAAAAGAGCAATCTGCCTTTCCCTGTTTGAGCTAAGCATTTCCTGCATATCAAAGCCCGTACGTATTTCATCCTTTTCTTCCAGGTAGTCATTAATTCTATTTTTTAAATCAGCTGCCCGCTTGAGCGCAACAGTCCGTTTTTCTTCATTACCGAATTCCAATTTCTCAACAGAAGGTATGGACATTACAAGTATCCCCTTTCAAATTTTTAGACAAAAAACCCCGCAACATATTGTCCGGGGGCAAAAAAGAGGTCAAGCAAGTCCAAGCTACAGACCGACCGCCTGTTTCCTCCCTTTCAACGCTTACGAAGTTAGCTGACGGATTCGGGCCGAAAGAGTGGCCCTACGATGTCGGCAGCCATTAGATTGTTGACTGCTTATCGATTCACCCCGGAAATTGGTTCCCCCGCTTCTTACATGAAGAATTAAGCGATCTAAGAGCATTATTAAATTCAACACGCATTGGCAACAGACAACTTTCACCCATAAGTAAAGTTGTCTGTTAATATCCTAGCATAATAATTTTTCCTGGTCAACATCATATTGACGGACTTGGTGACGATCGTGATAATGTCACTAAAAAAAGGCTGTTTGATTTGGACAGGAAATTTGAAGTCCCTTGTCCTGTTAAACAGCTATTTGAGGAACCCCGTCACGAACGGACAAAAACTTTCTTAAGCAGGGTTAGAGAACCTAACAATTTTAGGAAGAGAGGGTCCAGGCTTTTAACTCCCCGGACAGGTAAAGGGGAAAACCGGGAACTGGCCGCAGGTGCAGTTTAATGAAGACGGGACAATTCCGGGTATCATAACTACCAGGAATTGTCCCATCCATACACAATCCGGACTTTCAGGTACATTAAAACAAAGCAACTGTATTTTCGGTGAGCTACCTAAAAAGAGCGCCACTGACCATTCTCTGGTATTGGCGCCACGGAGATCTACTACTATCCGTTTACTACCCTACAGTAATGACCTTGCCTGGTTCTATAAGGCGACTGTTGATATCGTACATATTGGAGACCACTCCAACGGCCAGTTTTTCCTTCAGCTTGTAATAATTCAGGCAGGTACCGCAGACCAGTATTTCCGTCCCAGCTTCAGCCAGCTTTTGCATTTGTTCCAACACCGGTGAGCCTTCCAAAGCCAGGTACACCCCGGTATTAAGAAGAAGCAGCGCTTTGGCTGACTTTTGTTCAGTGAGCGTAACCATCAGGCTTTTCATCAGGACTTCGCCCAGGTCAGGTGAACCCTGGCCCAGGGCGTTGCTTGTTATAAAGTACACCGCCCTACCTTCTTCACCCTCCGTCGCAATAACTTCCTTGCCTGGGTCGCTGGTGGTAACTTCCCCTCTTGTCCCACCGATGGTCAGGTGATAGGCGCCATCCTTCTCCTCGACCTCCACGCTGCGACCGGCATTGCCGACAAAACGGGAGACATTTTCCCTAGCAGCGTCATTATCCACGATAACAAGAAGGGCTTCCGACCCTCCCTTTTCCAAGGCCTTTTTAGTGTTAATCACCGGAGTGGGACATCCCAACCCCCTGCAGTCAAGCACCTTCATGGTCATAGGTCTCTTCCTTTTCACAATGTATTTGATTATATAGAAGAATTCCGTATTGACAATAAAAAACCTTCATTGTTTTTATTCAAAAAACTTATCAAGTGACTATGTTTGAATTTAAATTCATTATTATTCCTGGCTTGCAGTATTCAAGATATCTTCCAACTCGTTGGCTGCAAAGATATGAGTGTGGCCGCAAAAGTGACAGCGAACCTCAGCTTGCCCCTGTTCTTGTAAAATATTTTCAATCTCCTGTTTACCCATAGCTGCAAGGATATCTCCAACTCTTTCATGAGAGCACCTGCACTTGAAACTCAGGGGGACCCTTGCCAGGTAACTTACCTTTAGGCCCCCAACAGCTTCTGCAACCATTTCCTCGGGGGTTAAGCCACGGGCAACCAGGTTGCTGACCGGAGGTAGTTGGCTGATGCCTTTTTCCAGCCGTGTCAAGATCTCTTCCTCCGCTCCCGGGAAGAGCTGAATGAGCAATCCGCCTGAAGCCCTAACGCTGCCTTCTGGCCCAACCAGCACACCGAGCGCCACAGCTGAAGGGGTCTGCTCAGAAATCAAAAGGTACTGGGCAATGTCCTCACCGATTTCGCCGGAGACAAGCTCCACACTACCGGTAAAGGGTTCCTTTAACCCCAGATCCTTGGTAACGTATAAAACTCCTTTCCCGACCGCTGCCCCCACCGGTAGCTTCCCCCCGGCTGCATGTTCGAGATCGGCATGAGGCTCCTGGACGTACCCCCTGACTTCACCGGTTGCATTCGCGGTTACAATAATTGCTCCGAGCGGCCCGTCCCCAAAGATACGCAGGGTTATGAGGTCATCTCCCTTTAAATTCGCCCCCAGTAGCAGGCCTGCTGTTAAGGACCGGCCCAAGGCAGCACTAGCCACGGGCCAGGTATCGTGCCTGCTTCTTGCTTCTTCAACCAGATGAGTGGTAGTTGCGGCAAATACCCTAAACTTGCCGTGTTCCCCGACTCCCCGTACCAGATAATCCTCCATACCATGCTCCTTTATTTTGTCGTTCCATGCTGTGTTACTCAATTCCAAGACTCCCACTTTTCTGCTTCGGTGGGGGTAGAGTCACCCACCGAAGTCTCGATGTCCAGCCAAAGCTGACGAGTTCATTACCGGCTTTATTGACTTTTTCGTATATACTTTTCAACCATTTTACCATGAACCCACTAACATCATACATAGCTTACTGATTTATTGAGAAAATAACAGTAGAATAATGCAGGGAGGTAACCTTAATGGCAGAAAATCAGGAAATATCAAACAAACTTGACGAAAGGTTCCAGCACAGCACACCCAGACGGGATCTAATGGAAAAAGGGGCCATCCTGCAAAGGGACGGCACCTACGCTATCGCTCCCCACATTCCCGGTGGAGTCATCACCGACCCCGAATTGCTTATTAAAATCGCCAGTGTAGCCAAAAAATATAACTGCGTAGCTCTGAAAGTCACATCTTCACAAAGAATAGCCATCGTTGGACTCAAAGAGTCAGATATAGATGCAGCCTGGCAGGATCTGGGCATTATCCCGGGAGCTGCCATCGGGCTTTGCGTCCGCAGTGTCAAGTTCTGCCCGGGTACCACCTTCTGCAAGCGGGGTCAGCAGGACTCGGTAGGTCTCGGCAGCGAAATTGACAAACGCTACCACGGTATGACCCTGCCCTCCAAGTTTAAAATCAGCGTCAGCGGCTGCCCCAACAAATGCATGGACTCCATGGTGATTGACTTTGGGGTGGTAGGTATGCCCAAGGGCTTTACCATTTACGTGGGGGGAAATGGGGGGCTCGACCCACGCTTTGGCCAGAAATTGATTGAGCACCAGACCAGCCAGCAGGTGCTCTCAGTACTTGACCGCACGATGGATGTCTATAAGAAAGAAGCCCGTACTAACGAACGCCTGGGCAGGTTTATCGACCGGATCGGCTTTGACCGTTTCCGCGAAAAAGTTTTGGAGGAATCGCTGGTCCATTAAAGTAAAAACCCGCTGGTTGTTGAACCGCGGGTTAATTTATCCCACCATTACGTAGAGCGCTCGACTAATTCCAGCTAATTCTTAGCCACCAGGACCATGCACTTGGCGTGGTGAATGACATAACTGGATACACTACCCAGGAAAAACCTGTCCAGGACGCCCCGGTTATTAGAGCCAATAGCGATAAGGTCGGCCTTAATCTCTTCGGCGTACCAAATCAAGGCCTTGCCGGGGTTACCTTCCAAAACTTTGGTAGTCACAACAAGCCCTTCCGCTTTCACTCTGGCTGAAGCCTGTTCATGTAACTTATCAAAGTACAGACGGGTATTATCGTAAAAGAACTTGGTAATTGAGATATTGTCGGGAGGCAGCATATCGGGAGCAGATATATAGAGAGGTATATCCAGGGCCGAAACAATAAAAATTTCCGCTTTCGTACTCCTGGCCATCTCAATGGTAGTTTCAAGGGCTTTTTGTGAGAGAGCCCCATCGTCATAACCGACCAATATCCTTTGAATCATGCTAAAGCCTCCTTTGACCTAGCTAATTTATCAACTCTTAAGCAAAGAAGGAATTCCGCCTAAGTACCAGACATTCCTTCTTTGTGGTGCGAATTCATTTGCACAAAGTTACATTAGATGCGCAAGTGCTGCGCTAAACTACATTGCTATGTTTTCATTCGTCAGTGGCATGTGGAGCTAGCCTATATTTCCAATCAGCAGCGTACTTGCAGGAAATAAGTTGGAATCAAGTCTCTCCTCAATTGGCACATCAAACTTCCACTGATCGCCAAAGTGATCTTTTAGAACCTGTCCATTACTATTATCAAGAAATTTTCCCAAAGCAATTTTAAACCATGCTGTATAGATTTCCGGGTTTTTCTTAATGTCTTCCTTTAAAATAGCCCCTGAAATCCACTTATAATCAGCTACCTCTTTTATATTGATTGTTGGTGTTCCATCCCATTTCCCTACAAAAACATGATCATACTCCTGCTCCGTTAAGCCATTATCAAACTCAGCTTTATAGATAAACGAAAAAGCCTTCTGCATTTTGGTGTCAAAGCCCATCTCTTCTTGCAATCTCCTATGTGCAGCTAGCTCCAGGGCTTCACCTGGCCGCGGATGACTACAACAGGTATTCGCCCACATTCCCGGACAATGATATTTTCCCCAAGCACGTTGCTGTATTAATAACTCACCCTTAGAGTTGACAATAAAGATGGAAAAAGCTCTATGTAACTTGGGATTCTTATGAGCATCCATTTTCTCAGCAGTTCCAACCAAATTATCATATTCATCTACTAAGATAACATATTCTTTCAACAGTCCAACCTCCAGCTGCAATTAGAGTATCCTGAATGTCATTATGTGGAATATCGCTAAAAGTATGCAAATTAACCGCCTTGCTATTTACAGATAAAGCAATTTGTGTCGAATCAAAATATACAGATTAATTATTTAGCTTTATCTTACCACCAGTAAACGAAAAAATGAAATATGTGTTTATAATTATATTAATAAGCCGGATGATAATAAAAGCCGTCCCCTGCACTATATTGAAGCGTGAGACGGCTTTTGAATATTAATTGACGTTTTTCGCCATTGTTACTGATTTAAAATTCGTTATTCATAATCACAATAATCCCTTCTCTGCAAAACTAAAATATCTGTCACCTGCAACAATAATATGATCCACAACATGAACAGAAATTGCCTCCAGCGCGGCAGTTATCCTTTTGGTAATCTGCAAATCGGCATCTGAGGGCCGCATGGAGCCACCTGGATGATTGTGGGCCAAGATCACACTGTTGGCCTGATGCCGCAGCACTGCTTCGACAATGATTCTTGGATACACCGGTGTCTCATTGATGGTCCCTTCATGAACCAGCACGGCACAGTTGACCCTGTTTTGAGCGTCCAGGCAAATAACATAAAACACCTCATAAGTGCGGCCCACAAAAAGCGAAACTGCATATTCACCGGCTTTAGTAGAATTACTCAAGGCCGGCTTGTCGCCCCATTTTCCCTTAAAATATCGCCGCGCCAGGGAAGGCATGAGTGAAAGCAGTAATGCTGTATTTTCACTTACTCCACAACGTTTGCATATATCTGCGGGATCGGCTTCAAAGATGCCGGCCAATGAACCAAACTCGCCAATCATTTTATGCGCCAGTTCATTGGTATCCTTCATCGGTATACAATAAAATAAAAGAAGTTCCAGTACTTGATGGTCTTCGAAAGAATCCAGTCCTTCCGCCAGAAACCTGCCTTTCACTCTCTGCCTGTGCCCTTCATGCAGCTTTTTTCCCATTTCTTTTACTATATTCCCATTTTATCTAATAGCTGTTTCAATGCTTTCAATTCATCTTCTGTAATCGTAACGCCCTTACTCATTTTGTCATGCTCAGGAGACCATTCTCTGATATCATACTTTGCGTCTTTATCATTCCAACTAACAATATTAAGTTCCTTTGTCCAGCCTTTTGCTGATTCAGATAAAACTCCAATTGCTTCTTTGATTTCAAATTTAATTTCAGCCATAAGACACCCCGCATTTATTCCTTCTTTATTTTATATAAGTTCTCAACCAGACATAATCTTGACGCCAATTCACCATATTCTACCATGCCCATTATCAGAAATCAAGATCACACTACCCACTTCTAGACAAGAACCGTCCCACTTGTCCTTGTCCTTTAATTGAGCAGCATTCTATCGTTATCAAGCATTGAGTCGCTCTTTTTACCAAACAGTTCAATTAGGCCTTCACCATCATAGCATCTCTTTCTTTGCCTTCTATATCAAGTATTATTCTGCCCACGTGCATCATGATTGTCCTTATACCATGTTCCAATGCCGCCTTCATATTGTGGGTAATCATTATGGTACTAAGCTCCTGTTTAGCTACAATGTCGCGCTTTAGATGCAATACATCACTCGCTATGGACGGATCCAGTGCAGCAGAATGCTCATCAAGCAATACAGCTTCGGCTTGACTATGGTAGGCATGAGCAGTGTAAGTACCTGGTGCTGACCCGCCCGAGAGCTGCTCGACCTTCTTCTCCATTCTATATTCCAAGCCAGTTCAAGCAGCAGTACAAGCTCTCTCTAAATAGTTACTCTTTTTTATCCCGGCACTCAGTCCAATGGGCTTACCCTTTGCATATGATATGGCTAAATTTTCTGCAATGCTCATATCATATGCAGTACCTCTTTTTCATAAATTCAAAACTTTCTTTTACAGTAGACATTGATAGCGCCAAAGCTATTTTTAACAAAAGACATTATGGAAAAAGTTTATTTTTAACATATGGGGATGGAAACTTAACCGTACCTGTTATGCATACTCTTCCTCACTACTATGATCCTAGATATTCTCCTGCTTTAATGCATCAATAATGTTTTCCTTTTTGACTTTTGCGCTGGAGTAAAGCATTGCTGAACTAACGATGACAAACACGGCAATAATAACATATCCAATACTTGTCCAGGGAGGTACAAATCCGTAGCTAAAGGTATACATCAATGACCTGTGGATTAAATACATCACTATTACGCTAATCGGAAGTCCGTAGAGCAATGAATTGATTCCATAAAAAATGCTTTCATAGTTTATCATTTTATTAAAGCCCTTTGGTGTCATGCCAACAGATTTTAGCATGGCAAATTCCCGTTTTCGCAGAGAAATGCTCGTTGAAATGGTATTAAAGATGTTGGCAATAGATATTAACGTAATTAATATAATAAAGCCATACGTAAACACCGACATTATCAGGATCATCTGCTCCTCTTGTTGTCTAGCTTGATACACATTGTGAACAAATACATTGCTCTCCTGCATATCCTCAATTTCATGCTGGGTTGTCATGGGATTAGTGCTTTTCAAAAAGAGTCTGGTTTGAACACCGGTAATCCTTTTATCATCAATTAATTGCGCCATGACTTGTTCAGAGACAATAATACTCAACCCGCCTGGCCCTGCCGGGAAAACACCCAGCGGAGATTGATCTGTCAGTACAGCGATTTCCAGTTTATTTAAATATGTTTCTTCTTCTGTATCCCCATCACGGTAGAACAGCTCAATGTTTTGACCAGTTTCGGTATTTATGGCCTTAGCTTCGACATATTTGCGAGCTTCCATATCCTGATATGAAATGGTATCAATCACAATTGCGGTTAAATTATGTGGATTAACCAACAGTTCGTAATCAACGCCAACCCCTTCGGCGTATGCTTGTAGCTCCTCCTCATTTAAAGCATGTATGTCAATATAGTAAGGATATTTTCCATCCTCAAGTACACTCCTATCATTCAGTAACTGCCCACGCAATTCTCCAGGGATTGCTTCTTCGTTTATCCAAGAGGTTAACATTAGCTCTTTTATTACACTATATTCTGTTACATCATCAAGAGCCGCAATTGATTTTATCAGCAGGTCATCTGTTTCAGCATTTTCCCTGTCGAATGATACCTGAATATCATAATTCACACCATCCTGCGAAAGTTCAAGGGATTTTTGCAAATTGGCCGTAAAAAATGATACGGCTAAAAACAGAACAATGCTTATTACAAGTGAAAATACGGTTGCCTGGTACCTGCGCTTATTTCTTTTTAAGTTTTTTAAGCCAATTTCTGCTTCTATTCCGAATAGCTTGCGAATCAGCTTCGATGTTTTCACTGCTTTACCTGTAAGTTTAATATCCGTTGTTTGACGGATAGCGTCAATAGCGGAAATTTTAGATGCCTTTTGGGCTGGCAGAAATGTTGCAATAAAAATGGTTATTAAAGAAACAACACAGGCAATCAAGATGGATAATGGGGTTACGGACACAGTTAAATTTTCAGTCAAACCTAATGCGCCCTCAATTATCGGGTTAATGAACCAGAAGGTAATGCCTATCCCGCCAAGACCACCAATAATACCAATTGGGATACTGATTAAACCAATGACAGCTCCCTCAAAAAACACTGAGTTTCTCTTCTGCCTCTTCGTAGCCCCTACACTGGAGAGCATACCTAAATGGCGGGTACGTTCCGACACAGAAATCGCAAAAGCATTATAAATTAAAGCAACCGAACCAATAATAATAACCGCCATAATGATCGCTGATAGAGAATTAAGGGTGCTGCGCAAATTATCATTTTTTGTCACGCCATAATAGCGTAATAAATTATCGTTAAATTCAATCTCTTCTATATTTATTTTTTGGGCCAGATTGTCTGCATGAGTGTATAACGATCTTTTAACTTCATCTAATACAACCATGGCATTGACTGTATTATTTGCTCCCACCATACTATCATCTATATAGCCGATAACTGTATAACCCGGCGCCCATGGGCGTTCCCAGCCGGGACGTTTGATAATGCCTACAACCGTATAGCTTTCCGTTATACTACTTTCTATGGTTTCGTTTCTTTCACCCTTCACCGTTTGTAACGAATCATACTGTGTTAGTGCTTGCTCATTACCTTCAAGCATGACGCGCTCGCCAATATCAAGAATTATATGGTCACCAATCTTATATTCTACTTTGGCGTTCTCAGCAATTTCTTCCGAAATGACAATTTCGTTGCCTGCTTGCGGCAGCCGTCCTTCGCTCAATTCAATCGGAAACTGTTCAAAACCCTGCGTATTATACTCCTTGATAAACAAATATGGTTTATTCTTATTCTGGCTACCTTCTAAAAAAGCATAGCCAAGGTCTCTTGAGAGAACAACTGTTTTTGTTGCCTCATCGTTTTTAATCGCCTCAAGCTGTTCCTTATTTACATCTTTGTAAAGGACATGCCATTCTCCATCACTTGCGATTACCTGTCTTTGTATTAACTCCATGAAGGACACACCAAGAGTCGCAACAGCCGTTACCATAGCGACTGAAATAATGACACCAATGATGGTAACCAGTGTCCTCCTTTTATTTTTTTTTAGATGTCTTATCGTTAGTTTATTTACAATATTCATGGACGAATCACCTCATCCCTGGCAATTCCTCCATCTTCAATCGAAATCACCCGGTCAGCCTGCAAAGCAATTCTTTCATCATGTGTAATTACGATCAGGGTTTGCTTATAGGTTTTATTAAACATTTTTAGCAAGTCAATGATTTCACTACTATTTTTACTATCCAAATTACCGGTTGGCTCGTCTGCAAGCATCAATGCTGGATGATTAATCAGAGCTCTGCCTATTGAGACCCTTTGTTGCTGCCCGCCGGAAAGTTGATTGGGCAAATAGTTCAAGCGGTCTTGTAAATTTAAAGTGCTCACTATATCATTAAACTGTTTCTTGTCCACCTTATGTTCATCAAGTAACAATGGCAGCAAAATATTCTCTTCAACCGTCAGGACCGGAATAAGATTATAAAACTGATAAACCAGGCCAATTTGCCTTCGTCTAAAGATGGCCAATTGGGTTTCATCAAGGTTATAAATATCTGTATTATCTACGAACACTTTTCCGCCGGTCGGTCTGTCTACCCCTCCCAGCATATGCAAAAGCGTGGACTTTCCTGAACCGGACGGGCCGATAATAGCGATAAATTCACCCTTTTTAACAGAAAAAGAGACATCATCAAGTGCCTTTACTGCAGTTTCACCTTTCCCATATACTTTAGACAGATGTTCTGTTTTTAAAATTTCCAATTATAAAACCTCCATGAATTATGGTTATGGAGCCAGTATATCTGCCTAAAATGACTTTTAGGTGACTTTAAAATGACAATTTAGTCACTTTACGTTTTCTCTATATAAGTAATGACTAAAGAGAAGGGCCCTAAAGAGGTTAGGTAGAAAATCTTTTCAAATAATTTGTTTGTAAAACTTGATGCGAAACTGGGTACCATTTTCTTTTCCACTCTGAACTTCAATATCTCCATGTTGGTTTGTTATAATGCTGTGCGCCATAGCAAGACCAATTCCGATGCTTTCTTCCCCGGCATTCTTCCCTTTATAAAACCGTTTAAAAACATAAGGTAAATCCTCCCTGGGGATTCCCATACCGTTGTCCGCAATAATAATTACAGTAAACAGTGCGTTTTCGGAAAAAGATATGTTAAT
>JAQVOH010000120.1 GCA_028702695.1 Desulfotomaculaceae bacterium | reverse complement strand
ACCGCCCAGGTATGTGGCGGGTAACGTAAAGGCGGCAGCAAGGTCGTTCTCAGGGTCAAGAAGAGAACACCCCAGAGCACGATATTGCCGAGAATACCCCAGGTCAAACCCCTCGTTATATGACCCAACCGCCAGTGCGCCATCTCATGAGCCACCACCGCCTTAACCTCATCCGGCGGATAATCAGCCAGCAGGGTGTCGTATAGCACGATGCGCCTGGTTTGCCCCACCCCGGCAAAATAAGCGTTGGCACGAGTGGTGCGCCGGCTGGCGTCCATAATCAGCACCTGGTCCACCGGCAGCCGGGCTTTTTGTGACAGTTCCTGGACCATAGTTATCAACTCCGGGTCCCCAGCCGGGACAAAACGGTTAAAAAGTGGCGATACCACCACTGGCCAGATCAAAGACTGGATTATCAACCAGGCTGAGACAAACGCTGCCCCGGCGACCCACCAGGTACCCGGCCACCTTCCCAGGGCCCAAAACAACAAGACGACTCCCACTGCGGAAAGAGCCAGATCAAGCCCCGCCCCCTTCAAGTAATCGCTCCACCAGGAGCCGAGACTTTGGGTGGAAAAGCCCCAGTGCTGCTGCCAAAAATAACTGTTAGAAAGAGTAAATGGCAGGTCCAACAGGAGCAGCGACAGCCATAACACCACAAAGAACAGCAAACCCCCCCCCCAGTAGCTTCCACCAGTAGCCTGTTGCGCCCACCGGGAGAGTGAAACGGCCCGGCCGCCAAAGATTAACCAGAGCAGAAAGCCTGCCTGCACCAGAAAGCTGCCGACAGACAACAGGCCCGGTACCCTGTTGTACTGGCGGCCGCGGTCTACCTGATCCAGACTGAAATACTGTAAAGCCTCTGGATTTATGCGTCCAGGGAAGAGGGAGAACCATAGGTATAGGAGGCTGAATACCCCAGCCAGTAAAATCAGAACCAGCCAGATATGATTAAATCGCGGCAAATTCCCCCCCCCTAAAAAAATTATGATTATTCTAAGAAATGTGATGACTTTAAAAGACCTAAAATCTATCATGCACCTAACTGGGACTTACGGTTTACACCCACTTGGCATGTGAGGGTCCCATGGAAAACAATATGTACAAGTATTAGCAAAAATGATTAGCAAAAATCAGTTATACTGTTTCATTTTTCGATGACCTGCTTGCAAGAAACAGCATATATTATTAACCTTTACTGCTGTATTAATGATTATCCCTTCATAATCGAGCAGGAGGGGTGGTACGTACCATTGCTACCTTCACCATTCGGACTTTTTCACCCTATAGATACCACTCAGGTCGGGCACACATGAAAGGGAGAAGGCTCTAGCCTTCTCCCTAAAATAAAGCAACCATCCTTACAGTTTATCGTTCCCACTTCCCAGTCTGAATACAGAACTTTTGGATTTGCTCTTCAAACCTGACTTACTACTGGAACTACTGTGATAGGTTACGATCAAAATCCTCCTTGGACTGAATACGTGTAAGCCTTTCTTAAAAATCCCTAGAAACCCTGGAGTTAACTAAAAAACACTACCCTGAAGACTGGTCTACTGCTTGCAACAAACACTCGAAATACTTCCGACGCTTATGCAATACCGTGCAACCTGTGTCAATGTAAGGATGGTGCTTAATAAAAGTGTAGCATAAACTACAGTTGTTTTCAAGGCCACTTGCGAAAATTATTGGCTTAATTTATAAATAAATTTGCGAGGCGGGGGCTGCCCAAAGGTCTCGCTATAACCTTTATATCCAGCTGTTCGACAGGTACCATGTTTTTCCTATATTGTCATTATGAAAATACGACATAAAAATCACTGCAAAGGAGCTCCCGCATGAAAAATGCCCATATTTACAGGTCCTAAAACTTACAAAAGAATCTCCAGGGATGACAGATCCTGACATGTTTCACATGCCCGGGGTAGTATACTTAATTCATGACAAAAGTCCAAGCTCCCACTAAGCTCTAGATGCGGGGGAACTTGACCTGACCATAAGAAAAACTAAATACCTAATAGTCAAGATTTTTTTCTGAGGAGGCAGAACCAATAATGGCCCGTGTTTTGATAATGGAGGACGAACCTAATATCGCTTTTGTGCTTAAGATTGCCATGAGTGAAGAGGGACATGAGGTTAAAACATGTCAGGACGGCTTGAGCGGACTACAGCAACTCGAAAAAGGGCCCATCCCCGATATCGTGCTGGTAGATCTCTGCATGCCCCGGGTAAGTGGCCGCACTGTGGTGGAGAGCATGCATAAAAATCAAAGGTTTAAAGAAATTCCGGTGGTGATTATTTCCGGATCTATTCCTGATTCCAGAAACTTCCCACCTGCCAACAGCTACCGGACGCTAATCAGCAAGCCCTTCGACCTGTTTAAGGTGCTGGAGACGGTTAATGAACTGACCAAGCCGCAATGCCTGGCAGTTAGCTAAGATGCGGTTCACAGCAGGCGGACTGTTATAATTTCCTAATCAGAGATTACAGTTAAGCCCATGCTTTCCAGGCTATCCACCAATTGCCTGCCAACCGTCGTGGCAAGCCGCAGCTTAATTTTGGCTTGTTTATTATCCTTGATATGATATATGGTTTCTTTTACGGGTACCCCGAGGTTGACTAGCAGTTGGTGAACATCTGCCAGCAGGCCCGGCCTGTCCATGGCTTCAATAACCAGTATGGTTCCCGTCAGGTCGTATTCCCGGCACTTGACCATGGCGTCAAAAATATTGGTAATAGAGATAATGCCCACCAACCGATCCCCATCTAACACCGGAACGCTCCCCAGTTTGTGCTCTCTTAAATATACGGCAGCTTCCTCAATGGTCGTGTCCGGCGTCAAGGCAAGAGGAAACCCATTCATGACATCTGATACCTTTAATTTTTCAAGAAAATACCTGTTTTCAAAAACACTAAGTGAGCTGAAAGGAGAGGGTGACACTTTTAGAATTTGCTTTTCTGTCACCATGCCAACCAGCTTGTCACCGGAGACTACCGGCAACTGTCTTATTTTTTTTGCATCCATGATCTCCAGCGCTTCGGCAACAGAATCATCCATGCCGACTGTAATAGGCGCCACTAGCATATAATTGCGTATAAACATGGCTACCCCCCCTTAATGCAAAAAATATGGATTTAAATAATGTTCTTTTTCTTGATATTTTAAAAATATTCTATGGTGACTTTCTTGCCCAATCCCAGCAGCGTTTCGGCCACATCTCTGACCGTCTGGTTTTTCATAACACAGGACAGAGGAAAGCCGGGATAACGTATGGCCTGGTTTACTGCCAGCCCGACAATAAAATGTACTTCATCCGCCTGTAAAAATTCGGAAACCAGCCGACTGGCACCGTCTGGCGCCTGATTAACATCCCTTAACTTGACCCCTTTTTTTAAAAATTGCAATGCGTAATAAAGTGTAATGGCGCCCTCGGCGACCAGATCTATTCCTTCAATAAAACCGGTGGGAGGAACATCCTCAGTATTACTATCAATATTGACCCCTACTTTTTTGCCCGTTATGCGACTGACAATATTGCTGGTGGTCCCGCCACATACCACCTTTCTGCCGCCAGAGGAAAGAAGTTTCTGAATCGCTTTATGATCGTCTGAAGGATTGCGCGGCGGCCCGACAAGCACCGTAACCGTGCGTAGTTGTCTATACTTTACGGCCACAACGCTTACATCGTCACCCGGTTTGCCACCATAGAGTTCATTGCACTTTTTGGTAACCTCGAGGGCCAAATCCGAGGCGTCATAACCCCTTGCCGCCAACTCCTTAATGTACTGGCCAACCTCCATTTCGCCCCAACCGAGGTTTAACACCTCCCCCAGACCAGCGTGGAGCACACCGTCACTGATCAGGACCAACCAGTTGTCTTCCTGAAGATTAAAGCGTGCCTCAGCGATTTCTTTATCCCCTATCCTGCGCAGCTCTCTTTTAAGGTAGTTAAGAGAGGCTTTCCGTCCCAAGTAAGCCCGCGGGTTGTCAAACTCAGCCAGGTAAGCCTGCCCGTTGTTGTCAACCTGCAGGATTGAAAAGGTGCTATAGGCCAGTTTCCTGACGCTGCATATCGGCAGGGTTTCAGCAATCGTTTCCAAAACCTCGTCGACACTGCACCCCATCTTCAACATCGTGGCAGCTGTTTTTGCGGTAATGCTGGAAAGAATATTGGCTTTTACACCGCTTCCCAGGCCATCCGCAAGGACAATCACCGTTACATCATCCGAGTGGAGTGTCTCTACGGAATCCCCGCAGAGCTCCTCCCCTTTTTTGTTTAGCTGGGAGTATCCTATATCCAGATAGAAGGACATTTGTTACTCTTTCCTTTCCTCTTTATCAACTCCGTCTTCTTTCATGAGGTTAATTAACTGATTAAGCTGAACCTTGGTCTCGGCTGTGGTCTCTCCTAAAAGACCGGCGATAACCTGGGCCACAGTCATTTGCTTTTTGATTACCTCCTGTGCCCTCTGAATCGTTTGAGTTTTAACCAACTGCAGTTCTTTCTGTTTTCTCAGTTCAGCCGTAATATCTGTAAATATGCCCACGGCCCTATTCCCCAGCGGAAAAATAATCTGCCTGGTAACCATTTTGTTGCTTAAATAACAAATTGATGAGTTTATTATGGTCATTTCCTTAAAAACTCGTACAAATTCTGAGGGATCAATCAATTTATCAAGTTTCTGACCAATGATACCGCTGGTGCAATCAAATATTTTCTTTGCAGCCGGGTTGATTGCCTGGATGGTGAGGTCCTCACCAACAATGATCACCCCGTCCGAAAGAGCGTGTAAAACCATGTCAGAAAGGGATTCTGCCCTTTTCCTCATAAAAGGTATACACATCTGCGGTTCGGCCTTACCCTGAAACACTGCCACGGCCTTTTCCCGGCAGGTGTCAAAACCACAGGCGCTGCAATTCAATTCGTCCCCAGGCTCAAACTTATCGGACATGGCTAGAATATCTTTTATTTGTTCCTCGTCCGGAATGGGCAGGTTCACTTTTCTGTCCCGGTATTTCCGGTGCAAGAGGTTCGCCGGCATAGAAGGCTTATCCATCTTCTGATTTAGTTGCTGTTCCCACTGCCCGTCATAGCTGTAGTAGTCCATCAGTTTAATTCTTTTTAAATAAACATCGTCAGTAGACGCCACATTAGGGCCACCCAAGCAGCCCCCGCTGCAGGCCAGCAGTTCCATGAAATTTGGCCTTTTATCCATTGTCGTGGCCGAAAAATTCTTAAAAAGTTCAGTGCAGTTGTCCAGGCCGGATACAGCCTGAACGTCTCTATCTATAATGTTGGTGCTCATGTAACTGGCCAGGAGCTGCCCCCCCTCTACTGGGAACAAACGGGCAGGACCGGGTGTATACCCGTCGAAGTCTATCTTCGAAATTTCCTTCAAATCAATGTTTGCCTGTTTAATCCAGCCCCATACCTCATTAAACCCCAGGACATAATCAACCGCACCCTTGACTTCTTCAGACATTGCTTCCCCTATTTTAGCAATGCACGGTCCGATAAAAACCACAGTACAACCAGGAAACTGGGTTTTCAGAAGCCGTCCGTGAGCAATCATGGGAGATACCAGCGGAGAGAGGTACGGAATAAGGTGCGGATAGTATTGCTCCACCAGGTTTACTACTACAGGACAGGCACTGGAGATTACCGGTCCCAGAGCATTTGCCAGCCTGTGCTCAAGCGCAATCATCTCAGCTCCGACAGCTGTTTGCCCGACATAGGAAAAACCAAGGTGTTTGAGCAGCGCAGGAAACAGGCTGGGTTCATCCAGCGGAATGGCCGCCGGAAAAGAAGGTGCGACACTGGCAACGACCCTGCCGGACTTACTGTTAAGCAGTTCTTTTACTTCCTCAAGGGAACTTACGACAACCTTGGCCTTTTGCGGACAAATCAATGTACACAGGCCGTCATGGATGCAGCTTTCATCTAAAACCTTGACATGTACCTGAGATTCATCCTCATTGCTTTTGATAGAAATGGCCTTGACCGGGCAGTGACGCACACATTTGTAACAGTCACGGCACTTGGCGTCGTTAGTTTTGATTAAGCTCATGATTTCTCCACCCCGTATAATTGTGCGAAAACTTCTTTTTCAAATAATTCGGTAACATTATCCATTGCTACCCCTGTGAAAACCTTATCACCAATCATCACGGTAGAGCCTTCATTGCATCGTTCCAAACAGAAATTACCCTTGAGTGTAACCAGGTCTTCAAGCTTATAATGCTTAATTAACTGCTCTATTTCTGCTACAACTTTTTTGGAGCCGCGCAGAAAACAGGAACTGCCAACGCAAACCTGAATGGTAAGCATCTAATCACTCCCAAATATAATTAAAGTTTCCTAATTTACAAATAATTAGTCACTTGCTTATTATTTTAACATAACATGAGTTGTGCATTTATTACTAATAGATGTTACTTTTTTCCAGTAGCAACATCTATTTTTTATTAAGCAAATGCTGGTAAGTACTATTGATTATAATATCAGTTTATCACAATTACGTTCATCCTTGTAGAAAAAGACCTAATGTGTTGCCTTAATTTTTATGTCTAAAGAGTTAGTAATTGCGCAACACATCCAAAAACAGGGTGGCCATAATTTCTCACCTTGGCGCAGCTATGATATGGACAAATGAAGGCTGTGCGAAAATTGACATGCATTTAAGCCGACATT
>JAQVOH010000119.1:4820-6889 GCA_028702695.1 Desulfotomaculaceae bacterium | reverse complement strand
GAACTGTAAATATCTCTGACCCGCCTGGCGCTGTCTTGCCAGGTATAGTTTTCAAGGACCGTCTGTCTGGCGTTGTCGCCCAGCCGCCCAGCGAAAACAGGATCGTTTAACACGGCAGCCATAGCCCCTGCCAGGCCCTCCACATCAAACGGCTCAACCAGCAGGCCGTTTACCCCGCTGGCCACAAAATCCTCAATTCCCTCGCCCTTGACTCCGATCACCGGTTTGCCGTGGGCCATTGCCTCCAGGTAAACGATACCAAAACCCTCGCTCCAACTGGGCAGTACAAACAGGTCGCTGATAGACATGTATTCCATAACCTTGTGGTGAGGCTGTGGTGGGATAAATTCCACAAAATCAGCTATTTCCAGTTCCTTCGCCAGAGCCTGCAGGTTTTTTCTCTCTTCACCCCCGCCTATAAGCAGGAGTCTTATATTGCCAAATTCCGGCATTAAGGCTTTTAGCGCGTGCAGGGTCAGGTCATGCCCCTTGGTTTTCCTGAGGCTGCCCACAGACAGGATTATTTTTTGCCCGCCGTAAGTTTTTTGCAACGGGCTTGGTCCGGTGAACAGATCGGACGGCTCTATGCCGTTGCCCACAACTGTAATTTTGCTGCTTTCGCCAACATAGGACCGGCACAGCCCGGAGAGCTTGTGGCTGACGTTTATTACCGCCGCCGCCGACCTTAGTACCTCCAGCACGGCCTTAGCACAGGCCGCGTTGCGTTGCACCGTGTCCTGCAAATCACGTCCGTGAATGGTTACAATAAAAGGTATCTGATACATACGGCTGAAAAGCATGGCGGCGTAACCGTCCGGGTAAGCCGTATGGGCGTGGATCAGGCCAAATCCCCAGTCCCAGTGTAATCTATCCACCAACTTCCTGGTTCCCTGGTAATAGGTCCAACCGGCATACCTTAGCAGCAGGTTACGCGGCAACAACAGATAACGGGGGTGGCACACTTCTATCCCTTCGTCCACCAGTCTGGCCGGAACCTTATGGAAATCTTTCCACTTCCTCATAAAAACACCTATGGGAAACGGGGCCAGTGGCACCGGGGAAACCACCTTGAGCAGACATCCCAATTGAGTCAGGCTAACAACCTGGGAACGGACAAAACCGCCCCTGATCTCATTTAGCTGGTTGGGGTAAAGATTGGAAAGAATTAGTACTTTCACAGGCTGTCGCCTTCCTCACGCTTTAAGCCAACCTGGTAAATGTTTACGACGCATAAGGCGATGCCAAACAATATCCACATAAACCTGGCGTAAATCAGGCTGCTGGAACTGACCGCGGCTATTGGAAAACCAACCAGGGCCAAAAGGCAGCTCTCCCCCAAAACACGAAGCAAACCCTGCCCGGCCCGCACCGCCACCACGAAAAGTTCATAAAGAAGTTTTACATAAAAGGTGAGATATAGGACAAATACAAAGATCCCGTAGTTTGCTAAAATTTCGAGCCACCAGTTGTGCAAAGCTAAAATACGGAATGTACCGGTCCGGTATTTTTTCATATGTTCTTCAGCATTACCGGCGCCCACACCCATGAAAGAGTGAGCTTTTAGCTCCGTAACTGCATTCCTGTACAAGACCACTCGCGCCGACTCCTGGCCCCCGGCATACTCCAGTGTTGACAGGTGATGGCTGGCGATGCGGTACTGCCTGTTGCTCCAGTTGGCAAATTCAGGTACGCAGGATGTCATGCACGAGTAACCCATTACAAGGGCAATTGATAGAAACGTTATGTTGCGCAAAGCTTTATATCTGCTCTGGATTAAATACAGCGCCACTGCAGCCAAAGCCATCGGTACCAGGGCGATCATATTGGCCCTGGAACCGGTTTGCAGGATCAGGTAAATACCCGTCCCGGCGGCCAGCAACAATACTGGGAAAAATGTGAAAGTAGATAGTTTGCGGCTTAAATACCTGCCCAAAACATATATGAAGGGAAGATAAAGGACAAGATAGGTGGCCAGATCGTTGGGATTCTTAAAAAAGCCCCTCGGCATAAATCTCGTATATCCGGTTAAAGCTGAGACTGCGCCTGCTGTCTTAAGGTGCTCTCCGGTC
>JAQVOH010000119.1:0-4720 GCA_028702695.1 Desulfotomaculaceae bacterium | reverse complement strand
GAAGGGAAGATAAAGGACAAGATAGGTGGCCAGATCGTTGGGATTCTTAAAAAAGCCCCTCGGCATAAATCTCGTATATCCGGTTAAAGCTGAGACTGCGCCTGCTGTCTTAAGGTGCTCTCCGGTCTGGTTCTCCCAAAGACCCACCCCCAGGACACCCAAAAAAACAGCCACTAAAATGCCTAATAATATTTTAAAGTCCTTATCCGTGCGGATATAGAGGGTGGTGAAGGAGGCCAGCGACAGGCCGGAAAACAAGTACCAGAGGTTTAAAACTCCATCCATTTTGTGATCGGACCACAGCAGTGAAAGTAAGGCCCAGCCCAGCCAAAAGGCGAAGAATAAAAAGTAGGGCTTTAGATGAGGCAATAGTTTAAGTTCAATTTTCTTCGCTGCCAGGAAAAAGCTAAAGGCGACCAGGTGGCTGGCAAAAAGTATTTTATAGACAAAAAGTCCCGGATAATTATTTAATGCCAGCAGGGGACCGAAAAAGGCCGCAGCAATAGTTGCCAGCCAGAGCCACTTAAGGCAGGCGTCAGGACTAACACATGTACCGTTACCTTTGTTTACTTCCTTGGCCAACACTTTGTGAACCAGCCCGCTTTCTTTTTAATTTGTTCTAGTTCGCCAGGTGAAAGCAGTTTTGTCCAGGCTGCCGCACAGGTATATATCAAAAGGTATATAGCGCCGTTTAAGAGGAGACTAACCAGATAATTTTCAACAAATGGTTTTATTAAACCTGGAATAATGACAGCAGCCAGGGCTACCAGCAGGATATTTAAAGTTAATCGCCACGGGTAAACCTGTTTAAAGGTGCAATTGACTACAAAACATATCTTTCTTAGCTGTATGAAGGTAATAAAATAAATACTTAATATCGTCCCGATAGCCGCACCCCATACACCCAGTAATTTAATCAACAATATATTGAGGGTAACAGCAATAACGACAGCATAAAGGTTGTAATACATAATCACTTTTGAGAGTCCGGCTGCCAGCAGCACTGCTCCGAAGGTGGTTACCCTGTTGGGTAGAGTCAACAGGTAAATCTGAAATATCCCTGTACTATCCAGGTATTTTTCAGAATACAAAAAAAGCAGGAACTCTCTGGCAAAAACAAATAGAAAAACCATCATCGGTAGAATAATGAGTGAAACTTTACGGATCGACCTGTGCCAGAGTTCTAAAAGCCTGTTGTATTCACCCTGGCTGTACAACCTCACTAACTCAGGCATAATAACCGACATAACCGACGAGTTGAGGATCCTGGCAATTGGCAATTCCGTGGCGCCGTTTGAATAAATGGCAAATTCACGGACTGTGAACTGACCGGATATGATGATTTTGTCAATTTGCCTGTTTATAGAGCCTATCATTGAGGACATGCCAATTGGTACCGTAAACTTAAGCTGTTCCAACAGGTTTTGCTGCTTTAAATGCAAAGGCGTCTGTCGAAAGGGCCGAAAGATTAGTAACGTAAGAACGACAAATTCCGCTATATAATAAAGAAGAAAGGCCTTAAAAATATTTTCCAGGGATGGATTAACATAAATTGCAGCTGCGATAACGCAGAACCTGACCAGGGTTGACAGGCTGAGTATAATAGCGGCCAGGACCGCCTTTTTTATGCAAATATACAGGTTATGATAGTAGGAAGTGGGCATAGTCAAAAGTGGAATCAGGGCAAATATTTTCATGACCTGGCCAAGGGTGGGATTATTAAACCGGGCGCCAAAATAATCGGCGCCGGTGTATAGAAATATTGCAAAAATAAAACCCAGTGTAAAAAGACCAAAGAAAGTTTGAAAGATGAAAGTTTTTTGCTGCTCTATTGAAAACCTTGGCACAAAATAATTAATGCTGGTGGAAATACCAAGCGTAAATAGCGGAATAAGCGTGTAATAAAGCAGCCAAACCTGCCGGTAAGTCCCATAATCTTCTACAGTCAGTACGCGGGAAAAAATCATACCCAGCACAGTCAAGCCCACTACATCCAACGCTTTAGCAGCCGAAAGCAAAAATGCCTGGTAGCCCAAGTTGTTCTTCATAAGATTTAATCAGCTTTCCAAGAGAACTTTAACCACCTGACGAACTTTAGTCTCTGTCATCTCGGGGTAAAGCGGCAGAGCCAGGGCTTCACAGGAGGTCCTTTCTGCCTCCGGCAAATCTCCGTACTGATACCCCAGCGCCTTGTATACTTCTTGTAAGTGCAGAGGCAAAGGGTAATAGACGCCACTGCTGATTCCCGCTTGGGCCAGGCGCGACTTTAAGCGATCCCGTTCTTTTGAGCGCACCACGTAAAGATGGTAAACACTTTCATTCCAAGCTTCCACGTGGGGCGTTTCAATTGCGCTTTCCTTTAACAACTGGTCATACAACGCTGCCCTGGCGCGCCGCGCTTCATTCCATTGTGCCAGGTATTTCAGTTTTACCCGCAAAACAGCAGCCTGGATTTCGTCAAGCCTGCTGTTGTAACCGGGTACCGTATGGTAGTAACGCTGTCTACTGCCGTGTACCCTCAGGACCCTGAGTCTGTCTGCCAGGGTATCGTCGTTGGTAACAATCATCCCGCCATCTCCGTAACCACCCAGGTTTTTGGTCGGATAAAAACTAAAACATCCCGTACTCCCCAAAGAACCTGCGGGCCGCCCCTTATAATGGGCGCCGATCGCCTGGCAGGCATCTTCAACCATTTGCAGCTTGTATTTTGCACAGAGCTCCAGGAGCTCGTCGAGGTCGGCCGTCTGTCCGAAGATGTGAACCGGCAGGATAGCCTTGGTCCTGGAAGTAATTTTTTTCTCAACAAGCTTTACATCCAGGTTAAAGGTCCGCGGGTCAATATCTACAAAAACAGGGGTGCCTTGTACTTTTGAAATTACTTCAGCTGTTGAAAAAAAAGTATATGGAGTCGTTATTACTTCGTCGCCCTGGCCAATGCCAAGGGCTATTAATGATAGCAAGAGCGCGTCTGTCCCGCTGGCAACCCCAATCCCGTGCTTGACTTCACACATTTGGGCTATAGAGTTTTCCAGGGCCCGGACATTACCACCCATAACATATTCGCCGCTAGCCAAAACATCTGTTATAGCGGCTAATATCTCTTTACTCAGGGTATGGTACTGAGCTTTCAAGTCCAATAAGGGTATCGACATTTTTCCAAGCACCTTATCCTAAATTTTAATAATTTCTCTTCTTCCTTTCATGGTGTCACCAATAGCGTTACGAGCGTCTACCAATATATCAGCGTTGTTGACAATCAGCTCATAATCAAAACAGCTGTGGTCTGTCGCTATCACGACACAGTCTGCTCTGGCTATTTCTTCAGCCGTCAGGTCTATGCTTTTTAAAATTAATTTTCGAGACAACTCCACCTCTGGAATATACGGATCGTGATAGACCACCTTCGCCCCTTCACCGGCCAGAATGGACATAATTTTAACAGCTGGTGACTCACGGGCGTCATCCACATCCCTTTTATAAGCGGCGCCCAAAATCAGGACCCGGGACTCATAGAGGCTTTTCTTTTGCTGGTTTAGAGCTTTACTGATTTTATTTGCTACAAAGTAGGACGCTTTGATGTTAATTTGCACTGCCAGTTCAATTAAATTGGAATAAAAGTCATACTCCTTCACTTTCCAGGTCAAATAATAAGGGTCAACAGGAATGCAATGTCCCCCAACTCCTGGTCCCGGATAAAAAGTCTGAATACCAAAGGGCTTGGTGCCGGCGGCTTTTACGATCTCCCAAACGTCGAGCCCCATTTTATCACAAATGAACATTAGTTCGTTAACGAGGGCAATATTTACCGCCCGGTAGGTGTTCTCAAATACTTTAATCATTTCCGAAGCGGCCGGAGATGAAACTCCTACGACCTGTTGAATGGTCTGCCCATAAAAATTACAGCCCACCTCAAGACAGGCAGGGGTCACCCCTCCTACAATTTTGGCAATGTTCTTGGTCTTAAAGCGTTTGTTGCCGGGGTCAACTCTCTCAGGCGAATAAGCCAGGAAAAAATCTTCTCCCACCTTAAGCCCGTTTTTGAGAAGATGGGGCAGGATCACCTCCTGGGTAGTACCGGGATACGTGGTACTCTCCAAGGTTACCAACTGGCCGCTTCGCAAATGCTTGGCAATTTGCTCCGTCACCAAAACAATCTGGGATATATCAGGGTCGCGGTTTTCAGTCAGCGGAGTAGGTACACACATAATAATTACATCGGCTTTCTTAAGACAGTCAAAACTGCAAGTTGCTGAAAGCCTGCCCTCCAGGGTGAGTTTACGAAGTTCTTCCCCATTAACGTCCGGAATATAGTTCATGCCGGCGTTAATGAGCTTCACCCGCTCCTCATTTTTTTCAATGCCTATAACATTAAAACCCACATTCCCTTTTTCAACAGCTAAAGGTAAACCTACATAACCAAGTCCGATAACCACTACATTCGCGTGGTGGGATTCAATCTTTCTCAATAATTCTTCTTTGACACTAACCGGCAGCATTATTTTCCCCCCACATGGCCTGCTCCAGTACTCCTGTAACCAGGTACAAGCTTCTTCAGTAATTCCAAGGCCCCGCTGTCATTCAGCTGCTTCTCAAAAGGATACTTTTGTGAGATAAGCTCATTTAAGCTATCCGCTTCAAGATACCTTGAGCCAGTTACCATTATTCTTTCATGGACAGTTGTATTGACCCGCTCCCCCTCCGTAAAGAGCTCCTCAAAGAG